>JACVRN010000177.1 GCA_014534425.1 Pyrinomonadaceae bacterium | reverse complement strand
GTGACAACTTGACTGGAGTTTCCAGGCCGTCAATCTTCTCTGCCTTCGCCACGCGAGATTCGCGCACGAAAAGGGCCGCGACCAGGACGGCGAAGAAGGCCGGAATGGATGCTATGAGAAAGACCAGCGTGTAATCCCTTGCGGTCGGAGCGTTCCTTTCATGCGCGAAGAGGAGCAGCAGGATGTAGCCCAGGAGTGGCCCTACGACCGCGCCCGCGTGATCCATAGCGCGATGAAAGCCGAACGCCAGCCCGCGCTCTTCCACTCGCACCGCGTCCGCAATCATGGCGTCGCGCGGAGCGCTTCTGATTCCCTTGCCCACTCTGTCCGTCAGGCGAATCGCCAAAACCTGAAACCAGTTGGTCGCAAAGGCCAGAAGCGGGCGCACGAAATTCGCCAGAGCGTAGCCGAAGACGACCAACCCTTTGCGACGCCCGCGCTTGTCGCTGAAGTACCCTGCGAACAGCTTCAAGAGGCTTGAGACGGATTCGGCAGCGCCTTCTATGACGCCTATGGCTGCGGGCGATGCGCCGAGCGTGACGGCCAGAAAGAGCGGGAGCAGTGGATAGATTATCTCGCTCGAAGCGTCGTTGAGGAGGCTGACCAAACTGATGGCAAAGACGTTCTTGGGGAGACGGCGATAACGACTCCACAATCCCGGCGTGGCCTCGTCCAATCTTTCACGGCTGATGCTGGCGTTGAATTGATCGGCGGCGTCTGTGTCTGTCTCCCCCATTTTTATCCTGCGCCGCCGTTTACCGAGAGTTAGAGTTGCGACGAGCAGGCGTGGCGGGACGATTCCCGCTCTGCCCGGAAGAGACCGAAGCGCCCGACCACCACCAGAAAAGCCCGCCCGCAATCAGAATAATTATCAGAACGCCTGCGAGAAGGAGCCGCACCGCGAGCCGCAAAAGTCGCCGCGCCAGAAAGAACAGAACGAAGAGTGCCGCTACGCCGAAGACTGCAACAATGATGGCGATTTCCATAAAAAAGCAGACAGCAATCAGCTATCAGCCGTCAGCAACCAGTTGATTTAAGCTGATTGCTGACGGCTGACTGCTAATCGCTTTTTCTGTAGCTTGCCTTGACGACAGTTTTGATATTGCCGCGCACGTTGAAGTCCCCTTCTATCTCCACGCTGAGGGGGTCGCACGCGGCGACGAAATCTTCAAGGATGATGTTGATAACGTGCTCGTGGAAAACTTTGATGGCGCGGAAAGAGTTTATGTAGAGCTTCAGGCTTTTCAACTCTATGCAGCGCTCGTTGGGGACGTAATCCAGTCGAATGGTGGCGAAATCGGGGAAGTCCGAGAACGGGCAGACGCACGTAAATTCGGGAATCTCGAACTGAATATGAATCTCTCTGCCCGCGTACTCATAAGGGAAAGTGTCTAAGCGGTAGAGGCTCATCTGCTCGCGCGGCGTCGAGCGTATATCAAGCCCCTGTTGATTGACGGGCGGCAACTCTACGGCATCGGTCGTTGACATTAAAGCTACTCCTTACAAATCAAAAAGAAATCTTACCTGAGCCGCGCCCCGTTAGGCAAAGGAAGATTCAAACAGGGATGGACAGGATAAGCAGGATAAAGAAGAAGTATTGTCTTTTCTTTATCCTGCTTATCCTGTCCATCCCTGTTAATTTCTTTTCCCCGATTCAGGTTGTGACCTGCGTGCTGCGTGTGTTCTTGAGCACAAAGGCCATGACGAGTCCGGCTATGAAGCCGCCTATGTGAGCCATGTAGGCCACGCCGCCCGTCTCCGCAGTCGTGGTGATTGAGCCTATGCCACTGACGAGTTGCAGCACAATCCAGAGACCTATCACGACCAGCGCGGGCATGGGAATCACGCCCTGTCCCATCAACACCCTAACCTGTCCGCGCGGGAACATCACAAGGTAAGCGCCGAGCACGCCCGCAATCGCCCCCGATGCGCCGAGGTTCGGGATGTTAGAGTTTGGGCCGACTAGAATCTGCGCCGCGTCCGCCGCCAGGCCGCAGATGAGATAGAAGACAAGATACTTCACATGGCCGAGAGCGTCTTCTATGTTGTCGCCGAAAATCCACAGGTAAAGCATGTTGCCCAGAAGGTGTAGCCAGCCCGCGTGCATGAACATGGCCGTAAAGAGAGTTGGAAAGTCGCTCGCCGGATTCGATAAAAGACGGCGCGGCACGACAGACCACTCCATGATGAACTGGTCTCCGGCAGTCAACTCAAGCAGAAAGACAAGTACGTTGAGCAGAATCAGCGCGTAGGTGACTACGGGCACGGTTCTTCTGGCTGAATCATCATCGCCAATCGGAAACATCAGAATCTTCCTCCTGCGTCTTGTGACATTAGTTCAGGGAAACTAACTCTGGCGAGGACTCTGTGGGCCGCCAGGAATACAAAAGCACAGGCGGCCAGGGCCTAGATGCTTTATGCACCTCCCGTTCCGCTTGGCTCAGGATGCTGGAAATCCCGCGTGAAAGGCTCTAATGAGGCCGCCTTTAGCAGGATTGAAGCTTTGACAAAGATGATTCGGGGAAGCTTTTAAGGACGGTTCTAGTACACCGCCCGTCAAACTTTTGAATTAAATTTATTCTGCGCCTCGCCCCGCCAGAGGCACGCCCGCGTGCACAATCGCAGGCTCATGCGGGCGCAGCAACTCGTAGCCCTCGGAGCGCGCAACGTAAGTCGCAGCCGTTATGTCTCCCGCCACGTTCAGCGTAGTGCGGCACATGTCCAGGATTCTATCCACGCCTATGATGATGGCTATGAGCGGCGGCAGGTCGGGCCTGAGCATAGCCAGCACGCCGATGATGAAAGGAATAGAGCCGGAAGGAACGCCCGCCGTTCCAATGCCGCCAAGTATCGCAAGGTAAACGACCATCAACTGCTGCCCCAGGCTCAGGTCAAGACCCGCAAGCTGGCACAGGAACAGAACCGTCACGCCCTCATAGAGCGCCGTCCCGTTCTGATTGGCCGTCGCGCCCACAGTCAAAACGAAGCTATTAATCTCCTGCGGCACGCCGAGGTTCTCTTCCGACACTCTCAACGCAGTCGGCAGCGTTGCGTTCGACGAAGAAGTTGAGAAGGCCGTCAGAATCACCGTCTTGATGCGGCGGAAGAATTCGAGCGGGCTGATGCGCGAGAGGAAATAGACCGAGAGAGAATAGACGCCGAACATCTGAAGCGAGAGACCTATGAGCACGGTGGCTACGAACCAGGCCAAAGCTTGTAGCAGGTCAAGCCCGAAGCGCGCAGTATTATTGAAGAGCAGGCAAGCCACAGCATAGGGCGCAAACTTCATCACTATGTCAATAATCTTGGCCGTGACTTCGTAAACCGCTTCGAGCACGCGCAGGAGCGGCGCAGTCACTTCTACAGGGATGAGCGTGATGCCTATGCCCACTATCAGCGCAAAGAACATCAGGTGCAGCATGTTCGGAGTATCGTTCTGCGTGGTCGCACCCGTTACCAAACCCGATACGGCGGCGAAAGGATTCGTGGGCACAATGGTCTTCACCGCCTGCATCAACGCAGAATCTTTATTCGCCGCGCTAGTCTTCTGCGCGTCCTCTACGGTCTTGGAAGCGTCTGCGCCGTATCGCTGCTTGAGCGCTTCAGAGGTGGCCGCGTCAACGCGCTTGCCCGGACGAATCGTATTAGCGAGCGTCAGCCCTATGACGACGGAGATGGCGGAGACCACCAGACAATAACCGAAGCTCTTTAAGCCAACGCGGCCAAGCTTGCGTATGTCGCCTATCCCTGCGACGCCCACGACCAGAGAGGAAAAGACGAGCGGCACGACTATCATCAGGAGCAGGCGCAGGAAGAGCGTGCCTATGGGCTGCGTGATGTTGTCAATCACCCAACCGACGCGCGGGTCGTTGCCGCCAAGAATGGCGTTGACCGTGACGCCCGCAACCACACCAAGCCCCAGGCCAATCAAAATGCGCGTGTGCAACGGCACGCCTTTAGGCTTATCCGGCGTCTCGTCATCCAAATCCGTCGTCAACTCGCGCTCAAAAGCATCGGAAGCAATCTCCGGCTTCTGTAATCCCTTTTCATCACGTTCGTCCGCCATAACCTCTTTTTATCTCCCCCAGCGAAGTTTGTCGCGCAGCACGTCGAAGTAGTTGCGGTTCATGGGCTGCACCAGACGAAATGCCGTGCGGCTTTTTTTAATCACGATGCGGTCTTCGACTTTCAGAGGAACTCCGACCTGCCCGTCCAGCGTCAGCGCAACTTCTTCGTTGGGCGTCTTCAAACAAAGCTCTATAGACGCATCATCCGGCACTACAATCGGTCTGTTCGAGAGCGTGAAGGGGCAGATGGGTGTAATCACTACGGCATTCATAGAAGGGTAAATTACGGGGCCGCCCGCAGAGAGATTGTATGCGGTGGAGCCTGTCGGAGTGGAAACGATCAAGCCGTCGGCGCGGAAAGAGTTGACGAACTGGCCGTTGAGGCTGGCCTCTATCTCTATGATGCGCGCCAGCGCGGACTTGTTTATCACCACGTCGTTCAGCACGCGCGTGTGCATCAACTTCTCATCACCGCGAAACAGTTCTGCCGCCAGCATGACGCGCGAGTCAACCTGGTAATTGCCTTCAAGGATAGTTTCGAGCGCCGGAAACATCTCCTCCATGCGGAACTCCGCCAGATAGCCCAGACTCCCGTAGTTGATACCCAGCACGGGCACTTCGCGGTCGCCCACCATGCGGGCCGTGGCAATCATAGTCCCGTCGCCGCCAAGCACTATGATTAAGTCAACCCGCTCCGCCAACTCTTCGCCCGCGACCGTTTCAATGGCACAGCCCGTCTCGTGCTCGACGCGCTCCTTTTCAAGGTCAGGCGTGCCCACGAGCATGATTGCATGCGCGTCGAGCCATTCCACCAGGCGGCAGATAGTCTTGAGCGCATCCGGCTGATGCGGCTTGACGACAACGCCTACGCGCCCTATGACAGACTTCGCCATCAATTCTCTACGGTTACGGGACAAGGGGGTTTTGGAATTACTTTTAGAGACGGCTCGGATGATAACCGTCCGCGCTTTTGGGTGTCAAAAGGAAATATGAAGCGCCAGGCCAAATTGATGCGGCTATTATGGCGAAGACGGATTATAATTGCTCACGTTCAGGATAATCCGTAAGTCGGGGTTAGCGTTTATGAGCCAGCCAATAACTATTGACCTGCCGGAAGAAACCAGGGCGGCACTTGATAAGGCAGTGCGCGAGGAAGGCATTTCGCAAAGCGAGCTTATCGAAAAGGCGCTCAAAGATTATCTATTCATACGTCGTTTCAGAAGTCTGCGCGAGCGTTTGATGGCGGAAGGCTCCGGGTCTTACACAGACCAGGATATATTCGATCAAGTCTCGTGAGAATCGTCTTCGACACCAATGTCCTCATAGCTGCTTTTATAGCACGCGGCGTCTGTCATCAACTGCTTGAACACTGCGTCAGCCATCACACTCTGGTCACTTCCGAGTCTATTCTTAACGAGCTTCGAGAAAAGCTGGTCGACAAATTCAAGTACACGCCGGAAACGGCTGAAGAAGTAGACAAGCTTTTACGCTCGCGTATGTCAATCGTGGCGCACGCAGCCCTTGCCAGCCCTGTTTGTAGAGATGCGGATGACGATAATATCCTGGCGACAGCAGTAGCAGGCGATGCGGATTGTATTCTGACGGGCGATAAAGTCTTACTCGTCCTGAAGGAATTCGAGGGCATAGATATTATCAGTCCGGGCGAGTTTCAGGCTTATGAGACGAGCAGGTGAAAAACGAAATTGCGCTGCTCTCGACCGAAGCCAAAAGCAGCGCAATCTCTGATTCCGACTGAGGTCGCCCGAAGGCGACTTCAGGGGAACGGCAACGGGCGCATGTACACGCAGCCTGCTGCCTCATTTATATACCGGACTCGAAAGACTGGCGGTCAGTTTTAGTCCGGTCAGCACCCGATTCGTCTCCGAAGAGACGAGCCGTTGCGCCTCGTAAGCGCAGTGCCCTTAGGTTTTTGTTGTGGTGGCTTTCCTCCACCGCCGGTTACGAATCCCGGCAACGAGGCTTAAGAAACCCGAAAGCTTCCTAAGCGACTTCTGCACCCCTTCAGCGGTTCCTTTCCGAAAGAGCGCCATCTGTTTTTATCCAGATGGCTCAGGGAAAATTTTTCAACCCTCCCTTAGCCAAGCCTTTCGGATTCAACGCGAGGCGTCAATAGATGCAACTTAAATCCGCCTGTTGCTTCTCTCCTACGGCGCGTTGCCACGCCGTAAGCCTCTCCTCG
>JACVRN010000183.1 GCA_014534425.1 Pyrinomonadaceae bacterium | reverse complement strand
GTCTTGGTCAACTCGTCCAGAGAATCATCTATGAGAGGAACGCTAATAGTTTTGCTGGCCTCACCGGGCGCGAAATTCAATGTACCGGACACAGCCTTGTAGTCCACGTCCAGAGTCGCGGTTCCACTGCTGGTCGAATAATCAACTGAACAGGCGTTGTTTGTGCCGCCGGTTCTTGACACCGTGACGGTCGCCTGGCCCGCTCCTTCCGACGTGTTGAAGGTGGGGGCGCTGAATTGCAGGATGCTCGGCACGGCTTCGGCAGAAGGTATGAGGTCTGTCTGAATAATGAAGAGTTGATTGGTCGAGGTGCGAAACGCAAGACCGTTCGCTCCCCATCGAATAAGGCTGCTGACATTCCCGCTAGCCGCAGGAAGTGGAATCACACCGAGTTCTATGAACGTCTGCTGGTCAAAGACGCGCAGTTTCAGTGGATTGCCCGTGATGAAATAGACGCGGCCCGCAGAAGAATCAGGCGCGACTAAAAAGCCTATGTCACCGCTCCCGTTGCTGTTGAAGCTGTAGGTGCCTATGACCGTGCCAGCTTCAGGATCGACCACGCGCCCGTCAGGGGAATAGAGCAGGCCGTTATCGAATTTAATATCACCGAAAGCGAAGCTGCTCCGCTTGCTGCTGAGCTTGATGCCGGAACTGTCCACGGCCATCTTGTAAAAGGTGTCATCGCCGGTTCCGTAGAGAGTCGAGGCGGAAGATGAAAAGGCTATGTTGTAAGGCCCCGTGTGCTCCGGCATGGCGTTGGTTCTGCGGACGCCGTTATCGTAAATGACCGTCCCGCCGAAGCTGGGGCTGCACCCTCTCAGCCTGGAGACGGCTACGGAGTCCGTGCTGCCCGGCAATACTTCCATATCGAAAGCCGTGTACTGAGGCCCGCAGTCCCCGCCGCCCAATTGGAACTGTAGGCCCGCCGTGCCGGAAGCCACATCAAAGCGCCGCACGCCCCTAGTGGCTCCGTTCAGGCCCACGTAGATATATTGTCCGTTGTCCGTGATGGCTAGCTTCGAAGGCTCGTCGCCTATGGGCGTGGACGAGCCGAGGAGTCCCGTCCTCGGATTAACCTGTGTGATGGTGTTGCCTATGCTGACGGCAAAGGACGGAATGCTGGCGTAAATCATCTGCGTGTTGCGGTCGTAAACGAGGTCGTTCGTCGCCAGATTAAAGCGGCGCAAGGCTGTCGCAACAGGGGTCGGCGTAGGCGCGGGCGTTGGAGTAGGCGTAGGCGTCGCCGTGGGGAAAGGTTGGCTTGAGGGAATTAGCGAAGTCTGAAGGATGACTATTTCAAAACCGTTGCTGAAGGCGAGACCGTTCTCTCCCCATCGCACAAGGTTTTTAGCTCCGCCATGAAAGCCTAGCTCCACGGCTCCTATCTCTCTAAAAGTGCTTAGCTCGAAAACTCTCAAGCGCAGGAGAGCGGTTTCGTTGGGCGAGAGGAAATAGATTAGATTCTTCGGAGCGTCTATGAGTAAGACGGAGCCTGAAGTTAAATCCGGGTCTGCGTACGTGCCTATGATGTCTCCGGTCTCCGGGTTGATGACGGCACCTGAAGAGACATAGAGCAGGTTGTCTTTGAACTTAATATCGCCCCTTGAATGAAAGCGCATGCTGCCTACGGATTTTACGCCCGAAGCGTCAACCGTCATTTTGTTGACGAGGCTGCCATCGCCGCCATAAAGCACGGAAGAGTTAGTGGAGAATTCCAGGTATTGCCTGTTGCCAAGTTCGCCGGAAACGACAGGACGCTGAACGCCGTTATCGTAGACGGCTACGTTATACCCGCTATTTCGTCTTGAGACGGCGACGGCATCAGGATTGTCGGGCAGCACGGCAAGGTCGTCTGCGACAAGAGGTATGCCGGATTGGGAACTGCCCAGCGAAAACTGTAGGCCGGGCGTCTGTGTGGCGATGTCGAATCGCCTGACGGCTGCCGCGCCGTCCAGCGCAGCGTAAAGCGAATGGCCGTCACCGGCCAGCGCCAGCTTGGTAGGTTCGCTGCCTATGAAAGTCGAAGATTTAATGCTGGCCGTCAGAGGGTCAACCGCAGTAATACTGTTGCCGTTTTGTCCTGCGCGGCTGGCTATGCTGGCATAGATGGTCTGCGTGGATTCGTCCAGCACAATGTCATTGGCCGGCAAAGGTATCGTTCGCAGGATGAGGCCCGCAGGCGCAGGCGTTGGCGTCGGCTGCGGCGTCGGCACAGGATCAGGTATTGGAGCCGAGGGCGAAACCAGAGTTGTCTGAATGATAAAAAGTTGATTGCTGCTGGTGCGAAAAGCCAGCCCGTTTGTTCCCCATCGAATAAGGCTCGAAGGAATTCCGTTAATCCCTTTAATCTCCAGCGTGCCTACGGGCTGGAATGTCGTCTGGTTAAAGGCGCGCAGCGTCCACGTATAGACGCTCACGCCGTTGACCGTTTCGGGAATGGGATTGCGCGTGAGAAAGAAGACGCGCCCGACCTTTGAATTCGGCTCTACAAGAGAATCGAAGCTCATGCCTGGATAAGTGCCGACGACCGTTTTCGCTTCGGGGTCGATGACCTTGCCAAGCTCTGTATAAAGCAGGCCGTTGTCATACTTCAGGTCTGCGCCCGCGAAACTGCCTGAAAGCACCTGCGAGACTTGCGAGATGCCGTTCGCGTTAACTTCCGCTTTGGTGAAAGTGCCATCGGTACCTCCGTACAGGGTCGCGGCTGAAGCGGAAAACTCTATAGACTTGCCCACGTACACGGAGTTGGGGCGCGGCACGCCGTTATCGTAGATGACTGTCGTAGGAGCGCCCGCGCTGATGAACGGCCCGTACTTGCGCGAGACCGCAACGGCGTTGGCATCGCCCGGCAGCACGTCAAGGTCGCTGACGTAATAGGGGCCGAGCTGGCTATCGCGCCCGACCCTGAACAGCAGCCCCGCCGTCTGCGCCGCTATATCGTAGCGACCCACGGCAGCCGACCCGTCCAGTGCCGCGTAAACGTATTGACTGTTATCGGAGATTGCCAGCTTGCCAGGCTCGCTGCCTATGAAGACGGAAGCGCCTATGGTGTTGGTCTGCGGGTCTATGGCAGTGATGCTGTTGCCTATGCTTCCGGCTGTGCCCGGAACGCTAGCGTATATAAGCTGCCTCTGCGGGTCATAAATAATGTCCCTGCTGGCAAGCGATATTTGCCTGACGGACTCAGTAGGCGCGGCCTGCGGTGCTGCGACGGGAGCGGGCGCTGCAAGAGACACAGAGTTAAAGGGACGAATGGCCGGAGAGAGCCAGTTCAACAGGATTGCAGATACGATGAGCAGGGAGAACGCGGGCCTGCTTGCAGGGCTTTTGGAACTTGTGCGAGGGAACATAACAGAGCTTTCAATTGCGAGTGAATTTTTAAGTCTCGCGTTATTCTTCAGGGCTTGGAATTTCCAGTCTGGAATTATCTAAAGAGTATAAGACTGGCGGAAAGTAAACTGTGCGACAACTGCTTCGCCGAAGAGGAGCGAAAGTATAGATAATAGGGATTGCAAAGCGATTGTCAAGCGATAATCGGCGCATGATTCTATAGAAGTTTATGAGAGAATTGGATAAGGTAATAGCATGGATTTGTTCATTATCCCGCGCCACGGGCCGGAAATTTCAGACGCGATTATCTCCTTCGACACGGAGACGCTTGAGCGTGAGCCTGTCATCAAGTCACGGGTGATTAGCGAGTTTGCTGCCCTGGGCAATCGACAGGCCGTACGCATAGTCGAGCGTATTCCTGAGCGAGACGGAGCGCTAGACCCCGACGCGGTAGACAAACTTTTAGTCACGGCCCACTGCGAAATGCAGCGCATCTCTGAAGAGTTTCAGCACGGCAGGCGTGTAGCTGAACTCCTGAAGCCCCTCTTGAACGCCTTGCGCGAGCATGGCGTCGAGAGGCCCATACGCATAGTCGATATAGGTTGCGGGACAGGCTTTGTCCTCAGGTGGCTCGCCGCCAACGCGCCCCTCGGAGACGACGTTGAGCTTATAGGCGCTGACTTCAACGTTGCGCTTGTGCGCGAGGCTCAGAGATTGGCCGAAGCCGAGAATCTCACATGCTCTTTCGTAGTGGCTAATGCGTTCCGTCTGGAGCATCCGGCCACCATCTATCTTTCGACAGGCATTCTTCATCACTTCCGGGGCCAGGGGCTTGTAGAACTTCTCAGGCAGCACAACCGGCAGGAGACGTGCGCCTTCGTGCATTTCGATTTTCACGCCTCGCCGCTAGCCCCGCTAGGCTCCTGGCTCTTTCATGCGGTTCGCATGCGCGAGCCTTTAGCCAAACATGACGGAGTCCTCTCGGCTGTGCGCGCTTATAAAAGCCGCGAGTTGCTGGATGCCGCAAAGACGGCTGCGCCCGATTTCATCTCTACCATTTACGGCACGCGATTGTGGGGCCTGCCTATCCCGCGCGTTTTTCATGCGCTCGTAGGCATTCGTCCACGCTACAGAGAAGCCTTCCTGCGGTACATGGGCAGCCGTATAGCCTCTTTGGGAAAAATCGAATGATAGCTTTCCTGCTCTGGGCGCTGGCGACCGTCGATGCAGCCTTCATAGGTTACAGAGAGGCTGCGGGACGCAGCGCGCTGATTAACAAAGGCGCTTATTACCGTAGAGCCATGATGAGAGGCGCGCTCTTCGGGCAGATAGCGGTCGTGATAGCCGGAGCGGCCATCGCCCTCATACTTATCTTTTCGCCTTCGCCTTCTGCGCTCATGCATGACCTTCAGGAAGCGGGCAGGCGCATGTTAATCGTCTACGTCCCATACGCGCTTATTATTCTAATCACCTTTGCCGTTCGCGTTGTGCCGTCGGTAGACCTACGCAGTATCACCAGCGTACTCATCTTCGGGCCTTTCACTTTAATACGGCCTCTGATAGTCGTGGCAGGGATTGCCTGGGGCTTTCTGGCTGCGCCCGGCCCTGCGACTTTTTTGCTGGCCGCGCTGATTCTTTCGCTCATGCTCAGCCTGGAGTGGGTAATGGGTAGATTAAGAGCGCGTTCCTCTGTTCAAGGGAGAGTTAAATAGAATGAGATTATCTATGCCACGCATACGCTCACGATTCCTGTTTGTACTTGTCCTCTTTTTGCTTTGCGTACTGAAGGCGCACGCGCAGACGCGACTTCTGAACGATGAGTTCCGCATGTTCAAGGATTTCCCCTCAAAGTTCTTGTCCAAGAAGAGGGACATAATCGTGTGGCTACCACCGGGCTACTTTGACTCCGAGTCAACCAGGCGCTACCCGGTGCTGTACATGCAGGATGGTGGAGCCGTGTTCGTGCTGTGGCGCATCGATGAGATAGCGAAGCAACTTATCACCTCCAGGCAGATTGAGCCTCTAATCATCGTCATGGTTTATAACGGCGGCAGTCAGGAGGCTCGCTTTGATGAATACACGCCTACGCGGGCCGCAGGCTTCTCAAACGGCGGGAAGGCGGATTCCTACGGTCGTATGCTCGTGGAAGAACTCAAACCCTTCATTGATAGGGAACTGCGTACGCTGCCGGACGCCGCCAACACAGGGATTGGCGGCACGTCCCTGGGCGCTATAGCCGCGCTTCACCTGGGTCTTAAATATCCTGCGGTCTTTGGAAAGCTGGCCGTGATGTCTCCTTCCGTCTGGTGGGATAACAAGGTGATGGTGCGTCGCGTGAAAGACCTCAAAGCAAAGCCTGAGCTTCGCATCTGGCTGGACATTGGGACTGCGGAAGGAGCCAGGAGTTTAAGCGAGGCCAAAGAACTGCGTGACATGCTAGTCAAAAAAGGATGGAGGCTGGACTCCGATTTAATGTACTTCGAAGCGAAAGGCGCTGACCATAACGACGAGGCGTTCGCAAAGCGCGCCGAGCCTATGCTCAAATTTCTGTTCCCGCAGCAGGCAAATAGCGCTGGCGGCCCCTGATAGTCAACTCATTCAGCCCTGGCTACGCGATATAATGG
>JACVRN010000227.1 GCA_014534425.1 Pyrinomonadaceae bacterium | reverse complement strand
GCACAAGGATTTGATGGAAGCTGAAGGGGCCTACGCCAATCTCTTCCAGGAGCAGTACAACACGCAATTGAAAAAGAGCGAACGGGCGGCGGACGCAACGCTGCTGGTCGCTTCCGGGAGGTAATTATGGAGAGAGTAGTTGTCCCGCCTCGGATTCGCGTCTGGACCAGCGGGGAGTGGCACATCTATTTCGACCCGTTCAACTTCGTCTGGGTGAGAGTCAACGAGAGCGGGCGTCTGCTGCTGGAAATGTTCCGTAGGCACCTGACGGTCGCGCAGGTGGTTGACGAGGTGGTCGGCAAATACGGCCTCGCGCGCGAGAAGGCCGAAGAGGCCGTCAACGCTTTCGTCAAGAGCGTCGTCGCCGCCGGTTTCCTGCACCTCGACGAGTACAAGGAGAAGGAGCGTTCTGTCTTTCCGCAGTTGGATTTCCCGCACGACATCTACCTGCACATGACCAACAACTGCAATCTGAAATGTCCTTACTGCTACAACAAGACGGACCGCGAGACGAAGATTAAGCTGGAGAAGGTCGGCCTCGTCGCGCCGACGATGAGCACGGACGAGTTCAAGCATCTCATCGGACGCATGATTGAGTGCGGTGTGCGGCGCATACTCTTCACGGGCGGCGAGCCCCTCATGCGCAAGGATATTTTCGAGCTTATCGAACACGCGCGCTCCCTGAGCGAGACGGTCCACCTGGAGATTCTCACCAACGCCATTCTGATTAACGAAGAGGTGGCGACGAAGCTCTGTCGCTACATGGACACCGTGACCATCAGCCTGGACGGCCACGAGCGCCACATACACGAATTCTATCGCGGCAAGAACACCTTTGAGCCGACCCTCAAAGGCATACGGCAGATCGTCGCCAAGAAGAAGGCTCTCGGCCAGTCTAAGCCTTACATCGCGACCGTCCCCGCTCTGACCGACAAGAACATCTTCAACATGAAGGAGATTTTCGAGTTCAGCCTGGACAATCTGGGCGTTGACGGGCTGGCCCCGATTCTCTTTCAGGCGGGCGACCATCAGGAGGTCAGCATCACGCAGATTCCGGCGCTGGAAGTCTATCTGGAAGCGGCCTACAGGACCAGAAGCTATCTCACGGAGCGGGCGGCCAGGCTCGGCATCAAGCCTGCGGAAACGCCTGCGCCGATTGGGCCGCGCAATCACTGCGGCGTCGGCCACGGCGAAATCAGCATTGATCCGGGCGGGTTCGTCTACCCCTGCCAGTCTTTACACTTCGACGAGTTCATCTGCGGCAACGTGCGCGAGGATGACATCAAGAAGATTTTTATGGAGTCGCTGGTGATGCGGCGCGTGCGCGGGACGCACGTGGACACGATTTCCGTGTGCACGCATTGCGATTTGAAGTATCTCTGCAACTCCGGCTGCCGCGCCACCGCCTACAACGTCTACAGAAATTTCACGGCGCATAACGAGATTTACTGTAACTACCTGGAGACGGTCGCCGTGAGCAAGATGTGGGGCTCCAGCCTGCTCTCGCTCTCGCCGACTTAAGGGGCGCGCCCGCTCTGTAGACTCTCTGAAGCCAGCCCCGGCGATTGCTCTGATGATGTCTGTTAACAACCGGCGAAAGGAGAGACGGCGATGTTTGATCCACAAGTCTTCGTAGCTGTTCTGATTGAGGCTCAGGCGGCCTCGGAATGCGGCTGCGGTTGCGGCTGCACCAACAGTTCAGGCTGCGGTGCGGGCCAGGGCGCGGGCGACCCGCACCCTGAATACTTCGGCGAGTGCGGCAAGTAAGGGCGCACGCGCGCACACGTCCGGGCGGCCCACGCGGAAGCTTTCTTCCGTCCGCGCTTTTTCTTCAGGGCGCGCGACGGGTGAAAAACAGTTGATGCTTCGTCATCGGCTGAGAATCAATTCTGAAGAAAGGAGACAAGGCTATGTTCGAACCACAAGCTTTCGGAGCAAATCTGATTGATGCCGAGGCTGCCGGTTGTGGCTGCGGTTGCGGCTGTGAAGGCGGTTCCGGTTGTGGCGCGGGTGCTGGTGGCGGCAGTTCTTCGCCGCAATGTCCCTCAAGCCAGTGAGCTATAGCTGACCTTTAGGACACCACTATCCACGCAGTCTGGATGAACATCGTAGCCTTGTCCGGTCGCAAACACTTGCGGAAGAGGAAAAGGCTACACCCGGAGCAATTTTCGCGGCCCTTCAACCGTTTATGAAAATTGCTCCGGGCTTTGCCCCCTCGGCTACGGCCCCAAAAGACCGAGCCGAGACATCTCGTATCTTAACCGAAGTGCCAGAGTTTTTCTAAACAATCTAAGGTGCGCGGCGGCTTGCAGCAGAGGCGGCGGCGACCACGCACAGCTTCAGACATGCTCGTAAGGAGGATTAGCAAGATGTTGAAGAAGTTCGTATTAATCGCCGTCACCGCGGCGGCGGTCGTGAGCGTTTCGGCGCAGCCGACAAATTTCACCCCGCAGGAAACAGACAGGGCGCGCAGCCTGCACCTCAGCAACGGACGTTTGTACGTTAACGGTGAACTGGTTTTCAAAAACTTCTCCATCGGACAGAGCGATTTTAAGTATCTGTTCTTCTACGTTCCGTCGCGCGGGCTCTTTATCATTTCCGACCACCAGTTTGAAGGCTCCGTGCAGGGTGGAACCTTTGAGGGGCGCACGCTCTCTTTGCGCGTCGGCGACATAGACCTCAAGGTCGAATCGTCCGTGCCGCTCCTGCGCGGCGAGCAGTCTGCGGCCTGGGTCAAATTCGATTCCAACTTCAAGCTCGACGTGAAATCGGTCATGTTCGGATACGGCGATAAGGAAACGATGCCCTATGCTTGGCCTGAACAAATTAGAAAGAATCGGCGATGAGGGGCTCCGGCCCTACGTGCACGCCGGACCTCTCATGAAAGACATCCTGGCGGGCGGCAAGGGTTCGCTCGATGAGTATGTGCGGGCGGGAGGATACGAAGTGGCCCGTCGCGTCGCCTGCCACATGGCGCGCGAAGAGGTAATCGCGCAACTGGACGCGGCGGGCCTGCGCGGGCGCGCAGGGGGAGGCTATCCGACCGCTCACAAGTGGTGGCTGGTCTCCCGCAAGGAGTCCACGGAAAAATACTTCATCTGTAATGCGAACGCCGGACAGCCCGGCGGCTTCAAAGAGCGTTTTCTGCTCTCGATGAATCCGCACAGGGTCATAGAGGCGGTCGTCGCAGGCGCTCTCGCCGTCGGAGCACGGACGGCCTTCATAGTCCTGCCGCTACAGTTCTCCGACATCGCAAGCTCTTTTCGGGCGGCGCTCAGGGAGGCGGTCGAGAGTAATTTTGTCGGGCGGAACCTGTT
>JACVRN010000132.1 GCA_014534425.1 Pyrinomonadaceae bacterium | reverse complement strand
GTGTAGCCGCCGTCCAGATGCGGCTGCGGGCTGTGCGTGACGAACCACTGCGAGCCGCCGGTGTCTTTGCCGGAAAGCGCCATGCCGACAGCGCCCGTCGAATATGGAACCTCGTTAATCTCGCAGCGAATCTGGTAGCCAGGGCCGCCGTTGCCGTCGCCGCGCGGGTCTCCGCCCTGTATGACGAAGTTCGGCACGACGCGATGAAAGCTTATGTTGGTGAAGTAGCCGCGCCTTGCCAGTTGGACGAAGTTATCAACCGTGAGCGGCGCGTCCTCCGGCAGAAGCTCAAGCGTGAAAGAGCCTTTGTCGGTTGTGACAACGGCGCGCACGCGCTTGTCCATGCGCGCCATGACTCTCTGGTAATCCGCCAAGGTGTTGCGCGTCTGCACAGTCCCTATGCGCGAATCGAAATCGCCCGCACCCTGCGCCTTCAAGAGCGACGCCGCGCGACGACGCACAAGGTAATCCAGTGAACCCAGTCCCATCTTGAGCGCGTCCGTAGCCGTCTCCGATTTCTGTTTGCCCAGTGAATCAAGGATAGCGAGTGCTGCATCGTTCAACTCGTCGCGCAGGCTTATAGGCAAAGCTTCCGCAAGAGCGCGCGTTGTTGTCTCTTCCGGCGGCAACTCGCCCAGAAGCTCTGCCGCAGTTGCGCGCATGATGACATCCTTGGCTTTGAGTTGTTCGCGTAGCAGGTCGCCAAGGTCGTTAGGCTTGAATGCAGCCAGAGCGCGCAGGACATCCGGCGCAGCCAGTACAGGAAGATTTTTGTCATCCAGCATCGCGCGAAGGATTGCCTGCGCGTCCGCCTTGAGGCTCACGACTGTGTTTCCGTCCGACTCGCTCTTGAGCGCGGCGAGTTCCGTCAAAGCCTGCGCTGCGCTCGAAGCTCTACGCCAATCCTTCAATAGATGAGCGCGCGAAGCCTGATCCGCAACCCGGTCGAAAGGCTTTTCGCGCACGTAGAGCGCCGGAGCAATACGCACAAAAGCCGTCTCTATCTCAGGGTCAACGCCGTCGTTGATTTCCCGCACCTCACGCAGCCAATCAACGGCCTCCTTGTTCCAGGTGTTGCTGAGCGTGCGGCCCAGGGCCGTGGCTATCTCAAGCAACTCGTTCAAAGCGGGCGGTCGCGCATCCGCACTCTTTGCGCGCTGAGAGCTATATTCACCCGTCAACACGCGCGCACGCTCAAGCAGAGGCTTCGTCACGCGCTCGTCCTTCAAAGAAGCAAGAGCGCGTATGGAACTGACGCGCACGCGCTCGTCCGCATCTTGCAGGCGCGAAGAGAGAGCATCGAACGAAGCTTTATCCTCCGCCGCGCCGAGCACTCGCGCAGCGTTGGCGCGCACGACCGCGTCCGCGTCACCTGTCAGGAGCGAGCGCACCTGCTCCAGATTCTCTTTCACACGCAGTCGCGCCATAGTGTTGAGCGCGTCTGCACGCACGCGCGCATCCTTGTCTGAAAGAAAGCGTGCGACGACCGCGCTTGCGTTGGCGGGGCGGGCGCGCAAAGCAGCCGTCAGCCCAAGCAGAACAGTTTCACGGTCGCGTTCCGGCTTTCGCTCCGCTTCTGTTCTTAACGTTGTGAGAATTGCCTCGCCGATTGCGCGTGCGCGCACCTCTTCCGCTTTAGGCAGCGCGGCGGCAATCTTGCCCAAAGCTTCAACGGAGCGAGCGCGCACCTCGGAGGATTCCGTGGCCTTAAGCTCCGCCATCAATCCTTCCGCCGCCTTGACGGATTCCGTCTCGCCAAGGGCGAAGGCGGCCATAGCGCGCACGCTCACGTTCGCGTCCACGCGAAGCATTGTGACAAGAAGCGTGACTGCGCGCTCGTCGCCTATGCGACCGGCAGCGAGCGCCGCGCGACGGCGAACCTCCACGCTCTTGTCCGAAAGCAGCGCGGACAATTCATTATCCCAGCGCCGCTCGTCCTCCGCGCGCATGATGCGAAGCACAACATCCTGCGAGATTCCCGCACGCGGCGCAGGTGAAGTCGTAGTCGTCTTCTGCGCTGAAGCGCCGCCGCTTCCCTTTTGTTGCTTCTGCGCCTGAATGGTGACTGTAAGCAGCGCTGCAATCAGACAAGCGCAAGCTGCTCGCTTAAGGGCAAAAGCGCAAGCGGACGCGCCCTCGCCTGCAAATTTTTTGGGCTTCTCTTTTTTTCTCATGTGGTCAGGGGGGAAAAGAAAGTAAATAGTAAATGGTGAATAGAAGAACCGCTTCGTCTATTCACTATTCACTACTTATTTGCCTTCTTCGCGGCTCGCGTGTCAAGCGCTGGCATCAATTCGCTCGACCTCTACGAGCGCGTCGTAGAAGGTCGCGCCGCCGCCCATGTCCGTGAGCGATTGCGAGGTAAGCTGGTTGATGTTCGTGCCGTTCGGCGAGAGCTTGTTCCACCAGACGGAGGGCGAAACGACCACGCCGCGACGCGCACGCGTAGTAACGACGGCACGAAGCTCCGCCGAGCCGCGCTCGTTAAAAGCACGCACACGCATCCCGTCCTGTATGCCGCGTCTTTCCGCATCCTCCGGGTGAATCTCTATGAAGGGATAGCTCTCCTGCCGTAGCTGCTTGGAGAGATTGGCAAAGCTCGAATTGAGAAAGGCGTGCGCGGCGGGGCTGATGAGCGCAAGTGGAAAGCGCGATGCAAGCGCGGGCGCGCTCTCTGCGGATTCGTGCGGCGGGATGTAATCCGGCACAGGCTCCATCCCCAACGCTTCTAGCTTCTGCGAGTACAACTCGCACTTGCCCGAAGGCGTAGGGAAATTTCCTTCCGCAAACGGCGCGAACTCTTCCGGCACGTTCAGCCGCAGCCAGCCGCGCTCGCGCAGCCGCTCAAGCGTGATGCCTTTGAAGGCAGGATGCTCTGTCGAAAGAGCCTGCCGCGCCATATCTTCGTCCGCATCACGGAAGCAATCTTCCTCAAAGCCAAAGCGCGCCGCGAGCAGTCGGAAGACATCCGAATTTGATTTCGCTTCGTGAAGCGGCTCCAGCGCAGGCTCGTTGATGAGAAGGTACAGGTGGCCGTAAGCCTTGTGCAGGTCGAAGTGCTCAAGCTGAGTCGTCGCTGGCAGAACTATGTCGGCGTAATCGGTCGTGTCGGTCATGAACTGCTCGTGAACGACCGTGAAGAGGTCTTCGCGGCGAAGTCCTTCGAGCACTCTGGCTTGGTCGGGCGCAACCGCCGCAGGGTTCGAGTTGTAAACGTAAAGCGCACGCACAGGCGGGTCGTCTACCTTTAAGAGAGCATCGCCCAACTGCGACATGTTGAGCGTGCGCGGCGCTGGCGTAGGCATCAGGTCAGGACGCTCAAGCGCCTGGTAGTTGATGGGGAACGTGCCGCTCGTAGAGAGCAGCACGCCGCCCGCAGCATCGCGCCAGGCACCCGTAACCGCAGGCAAACAACTGACGGTGCGGACGGCCATTCCGCCCCCGCCGTGTCGCTGCAAGCCGTAGTTTATGCGAATCACTGCGGGTCGCGTCCCAGCATAAAGACGCGCCAGCCGCACAATCGTTTCCGCTTCAAGACCGCAGATGGAAGCGACTCTCTCAGGAGGAAAGGAGCGCGCACGCTCTCTCAATTCATTCGCGCCGATGGTGTAGCGCTCAAGATAATCCGCATCCTCAAGACCTTCTGCAAAGATGACGTGCATCATGCCAAGAGCAAGCGCGGCGTCCGTGCCGGGCAGAGGCGCTATGTGTTCATCGCACTGGTCTGCTGTGCGTGTGCGGCGCGGGTCTATGGCTACGACATGCGCGCCGCCTGAGCGTGCTTCGAGAATCTGCGGCCACAGGTGAACGTTGGCCGTCAGGGTGTTCGTGCCCCAGAGCAGAATCAGTCGCGCATCACGAAAGCGTTCAGGGTCAGTGCCTATGGTCAGGCCGTAGGTAGACTTGTAGCCTTCCGTTCCGGCAGTCGCGCAGATTGTTCTATCCAACTGCGACGCGCCCAGGCGATGAAAGAAGCGCCTGTCCATGGACTGAGACTGCACCAAGCCCATAGTGCCGCAATAGCTGTAAGGCATGATGGTCTGAGCGCCCTCGCTCGATTCGGCCAGCGCCTTGAAGCGCGAGGCTATCTCGTCCAACGCTTCGTCCCACGTAATCTCTTCAAACTTGCCTTCGCCCTTACGACCCGTGCGGCGCAGACAGGTTTTGACGCGCCCCGCGCTGTGCGTGCGCTCGTGATAATTTGCGACCTTGGTGCAGAGGAAGCCGCGCGTGAAGGGATGCTCCGGGTCTCCGGCGACCTTCACAGCGCGCCCGTCTTCGACCGTCACCAGCATCGCGCAAGTATCCGGGCAATCGTGCGGGCACGCCGCGCGAACAATCTTTAAGCTATGCTTTCCATTACTCTCTGTCATGATTAAGTAGCCTTACGAAAACTTTGAGCGGATAGTTTACCAGAAAGGCCCGGATTTCACCTGTCGATTGACGTGAGCGGCGCTTATTGTACCGAGACAATAGAAAGCAAAAGGCAAAAGTGAAGAGAAAGAAGCGACGTGCCCTTCTTCTTCACTTTTGCCTTTTTGAGCTTTGAGTTTTAATCAGCTTGCCGCGTCGGAGATGTTTTCGACCTCGGCGGGCGCGGCTTTCTCTTCGTAGTCCTTGGCGATTGAAGCGTTGCCGTTCTGGCTGGCTTCGCGTCGCTTCTCCTTGGACTCTTTGAGTTGCAGCATGCGGCAGCTTCCTTCGAAGACTGCGCCCTGCTCTATCATGAGCGAAGGCGTCTGTATGTTGCCCTTGACGTGCGCGGCGCGTCCCATCTCAAGCCGTTCGGTGGCTATGATGTCGCCGTTGACTGTGCCGTTGATGGTTGCGACGGCGACTTCTATGTCTGCGTCAACCTGCCCGTTGGTGCCTACCAGAAGAGTGCCGTCCTGTGAAACTATGCGGCCCGTCAGATGGCCGTCGATTCGCAGCATGCCACGGAAGTTCGCTTCGCCCGTCAGCGACGTGCCGTTGCCTACGTAACCTGAAAGCGTTCCTTCCTTGATGTCGCGCGCAAGGGCTTCGGATTCGCTGACGGCGCGCGTTACGGTGCTAGGCAAAGGCTGCGGCTGTGGCTCCGGCGTCTGATACGCGGCATAGCTGCCCTGCGCGTTATACTGTGCTTGATATTGCGTGTTATTACGCTCCTGCTCCCCTTGCTCTGTCTTATGGCTCTTTCCCATTCTAAGCATGGCTATTCCTCCAAATCTTTTTTTAACCGCGATGACTTTTTAGAGACGACTCAGGGCACGAGCGTCGCCGTCAAAACGGGACGCGAAAACAAAACGAGTGAGTGCGGGGCAAGGCTTATGAAAGCTTGTAAATTGAGAGGAGGGTGGCTTTTGACTTCCACTTCGAGGGGCAAACGCCTTTGCAAGCAAGCGCAAAAATAACTATAAGGAATTTGGGGGAGCGATGTCCAGCTTTATCTTTATCGTCATCGAAATGTAATAAGAGCGGGCAGAAGACTTGTCTCTGCCCCTACTGTTATCCCCTGCGGTTGCGCTGTGTGCGCGCCCGTGGCATCCTGAAGTGAGCAAATTTCGTGAGCGTTTTTGAGGGACAGAAATTCAGAGCATGTTCGTAGAGAGCAAGATTAGGACACGGCTGCTGCGCCGCATGGGCGAGGCCATCAAGGATTTCAACATGATAGAAGAGGGCGACCGCGTGATGGTCTGCCTTTCGGGCGGCAAGGACAGCTTCACCATGCTGGATTTGCTCCTGGATGTTAAAGAACGCGCACCCGTCCGTTTCGACATACTGGCCGTCAACCTTGACCAGAAGCAGCCGGGATTTCCCGCGCACGTCCTGCCGGAATACCTGGAGGCTCGCCGCGTCCCGCATCGCATCATAGAGCGCGACACATATTCGGTCGTCAAGCGCCTTGTGCCGGAAGGCAAGACCTACTGCTCCGTCTGCTCGCGCCTGCGCCGAGGGATTCTTTACAGCACGGCGGTCGAGGAGGGCTGCACAAAAATCGCGCTCGGCCATCACGCCGACGACATCATTGCGACCTTTCTTCTGAACCTCTTCTACATAGGCACGCTGAAGGCCATGCCGCCGATCCTGCGCTCCGATGATCGCCGCAACACTGTCATTCGCCCTCTGGCTTATTGTCGAGAGACGGACATAGCGGAGTTCGCGGCGGAGAAAGAGTTCCCAATCATCCCCTGCGACCTCTGCGGCTCGCAGACAAATCTGAAGCGAGCACGCATCAAGCGGCTGATTGCAGATTTGGAGAAAGAGATTCCCAACATCAGAAGCTCAATGCTGACGGCTTTGGGCAACGCCGTGCCCACGCACCTGCTCGACCCTAAGCTCTTCGACTTCAAATCACTCTCGGCTGCGACGGGCGACGTTGAGGCAGAGCTTGACCTGGCCGTGGGCCACACGGACGCAGGGCTTCAACCTGCGCTCGTCTCAATCGGATAAAGTCTTATGGCAGGCGCTGCAAAGAAGCGTGAGCTTGATTTCACAGCCCTTCCGCCGAGCGCGGTCACTGAGTACACGACGCGTCTTTGCCTGGCCTGTATCTTCGACATCTTCACAGCGCAACTCGGACTCGCGCCGCGCACGGCCTACTCTGAAATCAAAAAGCACTCGCCGTCCGTGGAAGAGTTGACGGCGCGCGACGCGAAGCGCCCGTACTTTCACACAGAAGAGAAGCACCCGCGCTGTCCCTACTGCGACGCTGCCAAGCGCTGGCACGCGCGACTCGACACTTATCGCATAGAAGGCGGCAAGCAGACGGACGCCGCGCGCCGCGCGCTCATTAAATCTCTTCCGAAGTCGGAAGACCAGTTTCTAATCGTCGAAAAGAAGTCTACGCGGCGCGCAGTCTTTTTCGACTGGCTGGACAATCTTATGCGCGGGTTGGATTTGGACGAGGACGCTTGGTTGATTGAAGCTACGCGCGCCTTTCTGGAAAGGAATGACCCTAAGACCGGCTGGGCCGAAATTTTCGAAGGCGTGCGCGCAGTCCGCCGCTCCAACCGTCTGGAAGAAGGTTTCGAGCGCGAGGGCGCGCGGCTTTATCTTTCGCCCCCGCTCTACAATGACGCCCTGCTGGTGCAGTATCTTGTCAGCCGCTCGCACAAGCACGGCGGGCGCACGCTCGAAGGCCGTTTGACGCTGATGGACTTGGTGCGACGCATGCGCTACGGCGGTTATCTGGAATCGCGCGGCATTACGGAGCGCGACCAGTTCGAAATCCTTGAGCAACTGGTAGAGCATCTAACTGGCGGCGATGCGCCCGTCAAGCTCTACTACGTTGTAGACCGGCGCGACTTTCTGGATAAAGTGAAGACCGTCTACGCCGCTTATGCGTCCTGAACGAAAGGATTCCTGAAGATGAATATGAGAAACTGTTTTCTCTCTGCGGCTGTCATGCTCATCATTGCGCTTTGCGCGCCCTCTGGCTTCGGCCAGAAAGTCGAGCCGGGCGATTGGAAGGTTGGGGCCGTCACGCCCGCCGAATACGATGGCCGCATAGAAGATGCTGCCGTCAGCTATGCGGAGTACGCCCCGATTGCGCGAGTCACCTTCTACGACATAGCTTATCCTTCCGACCTGGAGTCATATGCAGAGATGGACGGCAACGCCATCTTGCTCTTGACAGCCTTCTCTCAATCGGCGGACGAGCTTCCACTGAAGAGAGTGTATTTCGTCTACGAAGGAAGAGAGATAGAACTCAAGCCGATTAAAGTTTGGCCGAAGCAGGCCGTGACCAACCGCGCTGTTGTAAAGACCTTCGGCTCAAACCGCATGGACGCGCTCTACCTTATGCCCATTTACCTGCGCGTGAATCACGCCCCCTTGCTCGCGGACTTTGCGAAGAACAAGAACGGCTTCAGCGTCGCAGACTTTGCTACCGGAGTGACGCCTAGAATCGCCCGCCTGCCCAACAAGCCGCCAACAGGCGCAGGCCCTGCGTACGACGATCTGATTCAATTCATACGCAGAGAATATCCGGGGCTACTTAAATAGCCGGACTTGGAAAGAGCTTCAACGCGGCGGCTCCTCGCTGCTCAAGACCCTGTAAACTTTCCCTGCGTCGAAGAAAAGGAGCGCGATCCTTTGCGTGCAGTCGTCCAGGCGAAATTGAAAGTGGTCGCGTGAGCGGGCCTGAACCTGCACACAGTCGGCCCCGTCCGCAATCCTTGTAAACTCGTCCAGTTGATTCGCCAAACGAAGAGAGAAAACCTCGCCCTCCCTTTTTAGCTCAACCGCGTCGCCCGCAGATTGAATGCTATGAAGCGAGAGAACGTTAACCCTTTCCGTCTGTGCCCTTGGTTGAAAGACGCGCAGCGCTTCTTCCAGGCCGTTGTGAAAAAGGGGGACGCCGCGAAGATTATCCGGGGCGTTGACGACAATCAAGCTCTGCTCGTTTGAAGCCGCGCGCGATAGCTCTTCCTTGACGGCGCGCGAAATTTCTGCGGCCTCTCTCCAAGTCTGATTCGTCCTGCACAGGCTGACGGAATAGAAGATTAACAGGCAGAGCGCCAGCGCTATTCGCCAGCCTCTTCGGCGCAGAAGAATGAAGCACAGGTAAGAGATTAGAATTGAGGTGAAAGCGGAAGGCCAGTAGACGAATCTTTCTCCCTGCGTGTCGAAGAGGCTGAGGCGAAGATTTATGACGGGCAGCAGGCTCAAGACGAATGACGCGACAAGCAACAGCAAGAGGCCGTTCTGCTCGCTTCTTATTACACCATCCTCCAGCCGTCTTCTTCGTCTTAAAAGAAGAATGATAAGCGCGGCTGAAGCGAGCGCAAACAGAATGAAGAGGGAAGATTGAAGCGGCTTGAGAAGGATGTTTGAAAGCTGAAGGGGGAATGCGGGGAGCAGCGCTCTGAGAGATGCCTGCAAGAAGCGGTCGCGTATCCAGCCGGGCGAGAAGTTTAAGTGCTGTCCCGCGCCGTAGCCTCCAACCCACGCGCCCAGCGCCCAGCGCCGCGCGAGTATGAAGAGCAGCAGCAGTGGCACAAACAGCGCGCTCTGTTTAAGCGCTCGCAGAAGAGATGCCGCCGTCGCTCTGCGCTCGACTTTAGCAAAGTAGAGGGCGAAGGCGAAGAGAATGAAGGGCAGAGAGACCGCGCTCTCTTTTGAGAGCAGCGCGAGCGCGAAGGACAAACCGGCGAGCAGCAGGTAAAGTGCGCGGCGCTTCTCTACGTATGAGATGAAAGCCAGCAGGCTCGTCAAACAAAAAACGGTCGCCAGCAGGTCTGCGCGCCCGGAAATCCACGAGACGGCTTCCGTGTGCGAAGGGTGAACCAGGAAGAGCAGTCCTGCCACCAGACTGATGACGCGCATAGCGTCTTCCGTCAGCTTCTGCGGGCGAAGCAGGCGACGAGTGAGGCTGTAAACGAGGCACGAGTTCAGCGCGTGAAGCAAAGTGTTCGTCAGGTGATAACCGAAGGGCCGCTCGCCCCAAACGCGGCTGTCAATAATGTAGCTCAGTATAAAAAGCGGCCTGAAGAACCCGCCGTACTCGCGCCCCCACGCGAGCGACCAGTCGCCCTCCAGCACCTTCCCAATTTGAGCGAAGTCGTCCGAGAGAAAATAGGAATTGAGTATAGAGTAATAAGCTATGAAGGAAAGCAGTAAGAAAAGAAGAGGATGGAACAACGCGGCGCTTCTTTTCTCATGTGCTATCGCTTTCATGCTCAGCGATTCTTTGAACAAGAGGGAGACGCTTCCGGTCACTTAACGTCTTCGGGCTTCAAACGTGTGTTGGTGAGCGAGGTTAAGACGTGGTCGCGCCACATCCCGCCGACCAGAAGATAATCGCGCGCGTAGCCTTCGACAGTGAATCCCAATCGCCTGAGAAGCTGCCCGCTTCTTTCATTAGTCGGAACATAATTCGCCATGATGCGATGAAGGTGCAGGGTGTCGAAAGCATAATCAATCCCGGCTGCGAGCGCTTCACGCATCAGCCCGCGCCCTTCCGCTCGCTTCGCTATCTTGTAGCCCAGATAGCAAGCCTGAAACGGCCCGCGCACGAAGTTGGTAAAGTTGCAATCGCCTACGACCGCGCCTTGCTTATCATCACGAAGGAAGAACACCAGCCTCAGCGAAGAGTCCTGCTCGAACTGTCGCCTGGAAGTTTGCAGGTACTCTCGCCAGAACTTTTCCGTGTAATAACCCGCAGGCTCAGGCGGTGCCCACGGCGCGAAATGCTCACGGTTCTCTTCGACGTACCGGAGCATGCGCGGCGCAGCCTCGACATCTGGAATGGTGAGCAAGAGTCTTTCAGTCGCTATGCTAGGTATCCGGCGCGCATCCATCTTTTTCATCTTTAAGTCGTCGCTGGCCGTCGTTTGTAGTGGTGCGTGACGGGGCTGCGGCGGCTTATCGAATGGCGTTTTCAAAAAGGCCAGCCGCGAACTTGCAAGGCTATCTGCAGATAGTCGGGATTAGGGCGCTGTATTTTCTCAGGTGGCGTTCTAATTATTTTAGCGAGATTGGCCTTAAACAAGTCAGTCCCTTCTCCTAACCCTTCTAAGTTTAAACGCTCTATTTCTACCTCATTAATGATTATACGATAATCAGGTGCAATGGCGATTAGAACTCTGTCCATTGCGCGATGATGTAGAGCGCACAAACATATGCCATTACTTGTTTCGTCGTTTGATTGTGGGTCATAAACAGGGATGATATGCGCTGCGTCCACGAGTTTTAGTTGCATGTTACACATAGCACAGGCTTGAGAGTAAGCAGTTAATATACGACGCCTGAAAGAAGCTTCCCTGTAATTCTGCTCAATTGTTCGCACAATTCGTTGTCGCGGTGCAGGCAATGGTGCCAGATCAACTTCATCAATTGTGCCTTGTTCTGCAATGCGTGTTAAAGCATTTACCTCCTGCGGTAATGTTCCAGCCCCATGCAGTCCTTCGAGATTACGACAATAGGTAACCAAGAAGCTGGGCGAGAAGGCAATTGCCAACTCGCCCTGATCTTTAGGACACACTGCAAAATTGTTATTAACTGCGGCGAGTAAATATTGCTCACGAATTTGTAGCGATGGAGAGAAGCTAGAAGGGCCAGAGTGAAAGGTAGCATCCCACCCGGCAAATACATCTTGCGCTTCCCAGTATCCCAAGATGAGCGTTTTATATTCCGGGTGCTGCTCAATTGATGGAACACCCGTTACCTGCACTCGATACTCATCATGAGGGCGATGACGGCCACCGTGCGTAATGTTCCAAATGTAGAGCAAGACATTAAAAGCGTCATGTTCCCTATAGAGATATAATGTGAATGGGTGCGATGGAGTGCCGATGACTCCAACTGACCAGCCAGCTATTTCCACTGCTCTAACGAAACGATCAAGCAGACGTTCTTTACTTAGCTTTGGCATTGATTGTCTTCTCGGAATCCGAGAATAGGCCTTTAGTCATCGGTGTTTTAGTGTCTCTTGTGTGCAGATTATCTTCAGGTGCCCTCTCGAATCTTAGCTTAGCGCCCCTCAGGTACTCTTCCGACAACTCAAAACTGACCCATCTGCGCTTTAGAGAGTTGGCAGCAAACCCTGTCGAGTTAGAACCGGCGAAGGGGTCTAGCACTACATCAAATTCATCCGTGAGAAACTTTATAAAATATTCAGCAAAGAATACCGGGAACCGTGCTGGATGGGGAGTTATATTTTGTTCTCGACAACGCCGCAGGTACGCGCTATTCGATTCGGTGTTGGCAATAGACAATAGATTGCTTGGCTCAAAATGTTCGAGTCCTATTACGTTAGACGAAACTGCGCCCCCATTGTCTTTACTAAACTTTGTGCTAATGTCATGTCCGCTTGGCCGCTTCTTGGCTTTGTAGCCTTTACGGAGCAGCGACTTCATTGATGCCGAATACTCTTTTAATACTTTACGATTGTCTGCCTTTGGAAATTTAGTTCTAGCTAGCCACCAAACTACGTTAACACTGTCTTTCACGCGACAGCGACGCACATTTACCCATTCGGCAGGCGCGGGAAGCCGAGAAGGATTGTAGTGATAAAATTCTTGTGCAAGGATAAAGTTAAGCTCCCTGCACAAATGAACTAGAACCTCAAATTGATAGATGCTCCGCGCTGGAGCCCCTGGTAAATAAGCCCCGCCCAAGTCAAGTATGAAGCTGCCTGTCTCACATAACTTATCTTTAATTTTGCGCGCGAAAGGCAGAAACCATTCTACATATTTGTCCGATGATTTATTGCCATACTCTTTCTCGCGCGTAAGAGCAAACGGTGGTGAAGTCAGCACAAGATCAATTGAGTTGTCCGGTATTGTATCCAGAAGTGTCAGCGCATCCCCAAGGTAAGATGCGCCGTACTCTCTATCATCATAAGGTTTAGGGAGTGTTGGGAAGACTTTCATATAATCATTATCTAACGAATTTCTAGACTACGACCCGCACTTGCTTTAACATGGCAGCCAAAATTTAGCAACTGATTGTGTTAAGTAAGAGCACAATTACATAACAAGTGCTCTTCTTTATTGTTCTAGCTGTACTCCTAATCTACTGTTTTCATAATCGGTGGCCGTCGTTTGTAGTGATGCGTGACGGGGCGGCGGCGGCCTATGCCAATGGCGTTTTTGGAGATGATGAGCGTGGGCGGAAGTTGCCTGCGCTTGAATTCGTTGGCGGGCGATTCCACGCGGTTCAGTATGTCGTAGACGAGTTGCGGGTCATGACCCGCCGCGATTATCTCTTCGGGCGTGGCCTTCTGCTCGAAGTAGAGTTGAAGGATTGGGTCTAGCTTCGCGTAAGGCGGCAAACTCTGCTCGTCGTATTGGCCGGGCGCAAGCTCTGCCGAAGGAGCCTTTTCGATGATGGCGCGCGGGATAATCTCGCTCTCGCGGTTGATGTGTCGAGCGAGCGCGTAGACCTCCGTCTTGAGCAGATCGCCCAGGACTGCAAGCCCGCCGTTCGTGTCGCCGTAGAGCGTGCAGTAGCCCAGCGCCAGCTCGGACTTATTTCCCGTCGAGAGAAGCAGGCGGCCTTCCTTGTTTGAGATGGTCATGAGAATGTTGCCGCGCAGGCGCGACTGTAGATTCTCAGCCGCGAGCGATGAGCCGCTCGTGGAAGGCTTCACCAGATCAAGCTCTTTGGTCAGAGACTGGAACGCCCCCGTGATCGGGTGCTCGATTGTCTTCATGCCGAGGCGGCGGCCAAGCTCCACGGAATCGTCAATCGAGCCGCGCGAGGAATAGGGCGAAGGCATCATCACCGAAAGCACGTTCTCCGACCCCAGAGCTTCGCACGCAAGAGCGGCGACGACGGCCGAATCTATGCCGCCCGAGAGCCCCAGCACTGCGGTCGTAAAACGGTTCTTGCGCGCGTAGTCGTGAATGCCCAGAACGAGTGCGCGGCGCACCGTCTCTATATCGTTGCCGGGAAGACAGTAT
>JACVRN010000282.1 GCA_014534425.1 Pyrinomonadaceae bacterium | reverse complement strand
TACGTATCCACCGCTCGTCAACGTCGGTCAGTGCGTCTTCGAGTTTGTCGCGTTCGTCCCTGTCCTCGATTCTCCGCGCGACCATCTTCGACCAGCGCGCGAAGTCGCCCGCCCCACCCTTCAAAACGCTCAGCGGCAGTATCAACTCGTCCGCTTGAACTTGCGGGTTTTCATACTGCTTTACCTTCTTGACGTTCGCGCGCAGGTGGAATATGCACTCCTCTATATCGTCGCCATCAAGAAGGCGACGTAGGTTCAAGTAATAACGGTGATCGCCGACACCGAAGAAAGCCTGATAGAGTGAAGTCAGCCGCTGCTGCCCGTCGAGCACAAGGTAAGTTGGACGGAGGCCATTCAGCGCGGGCGCACCCTGAAACTCTCGGCACGCGAACAGATTGTGCGTGTTCCTGACGCGCAGAAGGCTGCCC
The DNA here is from genome assembly GCA_014534425.1 of Pyrinomonadaceae bacterium. Taxonomy (GTDB): domain Bacteria; phylum Acidobacteriota; class Blastocatellia; order Pyrinomonadales; family Pyrinomonadaceae; genus JACVRN01. The sequence goes on along the minus strand of JACVRN010000282.1, from coordinate 1,555 downwards.
GCCGGGTAGTTCGACGCAATAGAGATGATCAATTCTTGCGTGGCGTTCGGGTCCCACACGAAGTCGCGCTGGAAATCAGGCAAGACTGACTCGCCCGAATGAATCTGCCCGAGCAATTCTTTCAACGCGCGTGGGTTGGTATCTTCAAATAAACTCATGACATCGAACCTCTAAGGTTTAACTGCGGCTGACCGTGACGACGCGGGAGTCGGATAGCTCGCTCATTCTTTCAAGTAAGTCATCGATCTGTTTTAACAGGCGAGCATGTTTTGTTGGATCATTTCATATATGCTTGAATGATTTGCGAAGTCAGTTTGCCGCGCTCACGTGCGATAGTGCCCTTCAGCCACGATAAGGCACTCTTAATTGAGAGTAATCATAAATCTCATAGTGTCTCCCAGTTTTCCAATAAAAAAAGGCGCGTACGATCCCTTAAACCGTACACGCCTCTTTGCCCAGAATCAATGTGATCAGGCAGCAGAACTATTTGCTTGGCCCGATTTTAACCACAAATCGATCTCAAGATCGTCATTTCCACTACGCCAGATAGTCTGTGCAAGTCCCATCACTGACCAGATGTGATCGTGACCTAACACATCCTTCTGGTACGTTATAAACCGCACGCACGTCTCAAGGCTGTGCTTAGACTTCGGCGGTCCTGAGCGGTTTCTCTTTCTGCTCCTTCTCCTGCTTCCGGGCTTAGGGTCTACATCAACAGCCGGCAACTGCTGCGAGTCTCTTCGAGGCTCCTCCTGTTGAAATAGGGGCAATGGTTGCGACTCGTCAGCAGACCGTGTGAGCTCCCCGCTCGCAGGATCCTTCTCCAGACCGCGCATCCAGGAATGGTAAGGGAAGAAGACCCTGATATCTTCAGAGTTGATGTTGCCTCGCTGGGCTTCAATCAGCTTGACCTTCTCTAACTCCATCAGATAGCCAGCAACATCACCTTCCATTTCGCCGAGTGCAACACTCAGCATTTGTAGATTGAGTTGAGTCATGTTGCGGCTGTTGGCCTGTTGTGCCAGCAATGCATAACTCAATTTCGCTCCGGCGCTTATTTCGGAGCGCGACGAAAGCCAGAATGGCGTGTAAATTCCGGCTAGGTGATAGTAGACGTTAAAGTGTTCTTTCATCGAAGAACCTCCTTTAGGGTTGTAAAGCTCCCTTTTCTTCCCATGAACCTTTTCCCTGTGCATTAAAGCTCCCATCATTTGTTGTATTCATCTTTGACCTATTGTGTATGATTGAGTAAGGGAACGGCTCGAACGCCACCCGACCTTACCCGATGTCGAGCGCGGACCGACGCGATATTGCAAAAGAGATGAAACTAGACAAGAAAGAATCAAGCCCACGCACCTTTTCCTTGAATCGGGAAGACTGGGTCGAGGCTTCAGAGGAAGACGTAAAGATATGGAAAGAAGGGCGACGTTCCAGGTATGAAGAATATAGGCTTGCATGGATTAATTCTCAGCCTCATGCGTTAGTCGAGAGCACCCAGTTGGAATTCACAACCCGAAGCGGCCTTATCTTGCGTATAGACCCGGCAGATACGATC
>JACVRN010000150.1 GCA_014534425.1 Pyrinomonadaceae bacterium | reverse complement strand
CGATTAACCAGGAGCGGTCGGATAAAGTCGCTTTGCCCGCGCATCAGGATGAAGAAGAGACGGTGGTAACTCGAAAGCCTGAAGGCCCAGGATAGAGATATTAAAGCAGGCCAACGACGATGCTACTACTTCAGAGAATTTATTCTGCGAGCCCCTGAAAGGGGCGTGAGAATTTAGCCCATGACGTCAGTCATGGGAATCAGCTCAGCGATAAGATAAGAGCCCCGGGAAGGGCGAAAGAAATCCTTGCTTGATTATCTTTCGCCCCTCCCGGGGCTCTTAACTTTTTAATTCACTCGTTCCCGCGGCTGAGCGCCGCGGGCTAAATTCTATCGCCCCTTTCAGGGGCTTATAGCTTTTTAGCTTGCCGGCTGTATGCCCTTCTGCCCGTTGAACTGGTAGGTGATGTGTAGCGCGAGCGTGCCGTTGTTGATTTGGGCGCGCACGTCTTTAACCTGAGCGTTGAGCGTGCCTTCGCTTGCTTTAACGGGGACGCTCAACTTGAGTTGATGCGATTGCAATATCTGAATCGGATTGACTCTCTGATTAATCGCTCCCTGCACAAGCCCTGTGACGACGGTGCCGACGAGCGGCGGCGTGCCGTCCACGGTGACCGACTCGACATTCAGTTGCCCGAAGACCGCCTGCTGCGATTCGTCGAATCTGAGCGCAAGGTTGGCCTGCGCCCAGCCTGTGAACTGCACGCAGCCCACGAACGGCGCATTGTAGCTGCCCTTGAAAGCGAGCGGGGCCAGGATTTTCCCGTTCTCGATTCTCACCTCAGTCTTAACATTGCTCCCTTCCGGCAGGAGCGTAACGGCACTCGCGCATCCGTTCTGAAAAGCCGCCAGTTCAAGACGAGCGCCGTCGTTGCTCTCCGCAATTTTCGACAATTGAAACGAAGGCGCGTTCATGTCCCGGAAGATGGCGGCGAGCACCGTGTCGAAGAACTGTTTGTCCAGAACTATGAGGGCCGTGCCGGGCGGGTCGCCTCCGGCGTCCGGCGCTTTGACGGGCGCGCCCGGCAGTCGGTTTGCGCGGGGCGCGCCTACGAGCAGAAAGAAGACCAGAAGGCCGCCGAGCACAATCCCCGCTAGAAGCGTCAGAATGTATCGCATCTTTTTTGTCTCTCCCTTTAGACGCCTTAGCGTGCGGGCGTGGCCGCAGGCGAAGTGTTGGCTGCGGGCGCTGCGTTCGTGTTAGCCGCCGGTTGCTGCCTCTGCGCGTTCTGCATCACCTGCTGCACAAGGAAGAGCGCAGCCTGTGCGACTGCGTTCACCTGTTGCCTTATCTGCTGCGGCTCAACCTTGGCGAAGCCTTCGGGCACCTGGAAGAGCTTCGGGTCAACGTCCATCTGTATGTTGGTTATCTCCTGAATCATCTTTGCGCCGCTATAGCCCTGCACGTTTCCGCTCGTGGATTGCGACATCGTTTCGGAGCGAAGCGGCAGCCCCGTCTCTTTGTCTACATAAAGGTAGGCTTCCGTTTTGACTTCGCCCGCCTGCGTGTTGGTCTGCTGCGTGCTGGCGAAGCGATACTTGGTGGCGGGCCGCCCGTTCCAGATCTCGTCTCCGACCAGTTGATAGTTTGTAGAAGACTTCAACTGGTTAACTATCTGCGCGGGCGTCATCACGCTCGGCACCTCAAAGCCTGTGGCTTCTGGCGTCAACTCCGCATACTGTTTGCGCTTCGGCAGGATGATGATGCGCTTGTCCTGCTGGTCTACGTAGACGACCTCTTCATTGCCGGGCAGTACGAAAGAGAGACGACGATTCGCGCCGTCGCGCGCAAATTCTGCGGTCAGAGTCGGAAGGGTTGCCGTCTGATTGCCCGTCGCTTCGATTTTAAGATTGATGGTCGCGCGGTACTTCTCAGGCTCGCGCGTGTCGGGCGCAGTTCCGGTGGTCGTAGTCGTCGTCGTGGTAGTGTTCGTATTTGCGCCCGCGTTCGTGTTTGTGGTTGTGGTCGTCGTGTTGGTGTTGGTCGCAGTCTGACATGCCTGACTGATGGCGAGGGAGAAGATGACTAAGACGAGCAGAATAGAATCTCTTTTTGGGACGAAAGTGTGCATCAGAATATTCTCCTCAGAAGAAAACTTTTCGGCGTCGGGGCGCTCTCGCCCGCATCCGTCCAAGCTGTTTGTCAGGGGGTTAGGCATTAAGAATAGCACAAAAGCAGGGACGAAAGAATTTAATCATTTCTTCATCGGTTCATTGATTCAATGAACCGATGAAGAAATGAATCAATCCTTTCATCCTTGCTTTTTCGGGGAATTTGACATAAGAAGCTTTACTGATCTACCAGATTCCAATTGAGAAACCGAACAAACCCGAACTATGAAACAAATCCCCCTTCTCCTCTTACTGGCGTTCTCGCTTTCGCTCTGCAACCTGACGGAAAGGTTCACGGGCAAGAAGACAGAGGACTCGAATTCCGGCAGCACATCTTCCGGTTCATCCAAGAGCGGCAGCAACCAGCCTGTGGAAAAGCCCAATCCGACCGCAGCGCAGAAGGCAGCGCTCGACGGAGGCCAAACCGTCAAGTGGGATCAGCAGGGCATCACTTGGACGCTGCCCGCCAACTGGCGAAAGGTGAGCGTTGAGAAGCTGATGTTCAACTACGGCACGCCGCCGACCTTCATAGGCGTTAACATCTCTCCTATGGCCGACGATTTTCCTGCCGAAACAAGCCTCGATGCCTTCTACAAGGGCGCTCAGGATCGCATGAAGAACGGAGAGGTGGACGAGCTAAAGTGGCTTGAGATTGACGGCCTCAAGGGAGTTCAGTTCAGAGAATCGAACCCGGACAAGCCGGACGGCCTGCGCCGCCTGCAATGGATGGCCTATCGCAAGTACGCGGGCCAAACGCAACTCGTCAACATCATTCTCTCCTCCGACGGCAAGACCTTCCCCAACGTACAGGACACGCTCTACGCAGTCCTCTACTCTACAAAGATAGTTCAGTAAGACGAGTGAATAGTGAATAGTGAATAGAAGAACCATCTCTTTCTATTCACTATTTACTATTTACTGCTTTTTTTTAGTCTGCAGCTTCTGTGATGTGCGAGGTGGGGGCGTCCGCGTGCGGGACGAAGCAGCGACGGCAGCGCGCTTCGTATGCGTCGGCGGCTCCGACTACGACGCGGCCTTCCACTTCGACTATGCGCTGCGAGTAGTTGGCCGTTTGGCCGCAGCGTACGCAGATGGCGTGCGTCTTGGTGATGTACTCAGCTATCGCCAGCAGGTGCGGCATAGGCTCGAAAGGCTTTCCCGTGTAGTCCTGGTCTAAGCCCGCCACAATCACGCGAAGCCCTCGCTGCGCCAGTTCGTTTACTACGTTCACCAGTTCGGCGTCGAAGAATTGCCCTTCGTCAATGCCTACGACCTCTGTGCCGCGCTCTACCTTTGAGAGCAGTTCGGCTGCGGTCTCGACCGTTGAGGATTCGTGACGCATCTCGGAGTGCGAGACTATGTGGTCGTGAGAGTAGCGGTTGTCAATCTTTGGCTTGAATACCTGCACCTTCTGTCGCGCAATCTTGGCGCGCTTCAATCTTCGTATCAACTCTTCGGACTTACCTGAAAACATAGAGCCTGCGATCACCTCTATCCAGCCCGTCTGCGGCCTCAAATGAAAGATGTGCTCGTCATTGCCCTGTGCCGTTAATTCATCCATGCTTCTTTCAGAATCCTTTAACTATGAATTTTATCAAGCTTCTCTTTTGGCAGAAGCTTTCCCCGTCATCAATAGAGCTTCTCATTATAGAACGGCGCGAAGGCCGCTATGAGCGCAAATTCAAAACTCTGTGCGCGCGTCAGCAGGTCGCGCGAGAGCACGCCCCATGCTCCCTGACGGCTGCGAACGTCCCGCTCGCCCGCCACGTCGTCAATCACCACGCTCAACTCAACGTTGCCTTCGGTCACGCGCCGCGCAATCGAAGCTGGCACGCTGATGGAAGGCGAAACGCCGAAACCCTCTCGTAGCCCATCCGTCACATAAGCCCAGCCGCGCAGGTGCGTGTGCCATCGCCCGTCAAGCTCAAAGGAATGAAACCCGCCCTCAAGCCCCACGAAAAGCTGAGCGCCTGTGCGCTCGCTCGCCACGATCTCGCGCACTGCCCATGCTCTTGCGCGAGCGCCGCGCGCAAGCTCTTCATCCGTCAAAGGCATCGCGGGCGCGCTCGTCTCAACACCACGCGCGATGACTTCAGCGCCGAGCCAGCGCTCATCCACGCTTGCAATGCGCTCCAAACTTCTACGCACCGCTTCGACCTTGGCCGCGCGGTCAGAGCCTACGGCAACCACTATGTTCGATTTCAAGCTGATGCGCGTCCAGTCTTTCACCAAGAGCATTTACCAACCGAAGCGCTCCGTCTGAAACATCCGCACGCGAGCGCCCGCGCCCGAAGGCTATAACAGAGAGACCCGATGCGTCAAAGGATGGGGAGCAGAGGTTGGGGGGGTTGCTGAAAAGAAAGAGAATTGGTTTTCTTTTACTAACCCCTATCCCCCGTCTTCTTGACTTTCGCTTTCGCGCTTGTTGTAATTCCTTTGACCATCAAAATTATTTGATAAGAGCTTGAAGCTTTAGAAGAGGTGTCTGAAAAGTGTCTGCCGATGAATTGATTTATGACTGGAATCAGATAGAGCCGCGAACCCTTGCTCCTAAACGACGCATCAGCTTCGATGATGAGACGCTGCGCGACGGGCTGCAATCGCCTTCGGTTTGCGAGCCGCCGGTCGAGAAGAAGATAGAGTTGCTGCATTTGATGGACGCGCTCGGCATCGATACCGCCGACATAGGCTTGCCAGGCGCGGGCGGCACTCACGCGGCGGGCGTTGAAAGACTGGCGCGCGAGATTGTAGACAAGAAGCTTCGCATTCGCCCGAACTGTGCCGCGCGTACTCACGCCAATGACATCAAACCGATTGTAGAAATCTCGCAGCGCGCAGGCATTGCCATAGAAGCCTGCACCTTCATAGGCTCGTCTCCGATACGCTTCTACGCGGAGGACTGGACGCTCGATAAGCTTTTGAAGCTCACGGAAGACGCCGTCACCTTCGCCGTCAAAGAGGGCTTGCCCGTCATGTACGTGACGGAGGATACGACGCGCGCCGCACCCGAAACGATTCGCGCGCTCTACACAACGGCGATACGCGCGGGCGCGCGGGCCGTCTGCGTCTGCGACACTGTGGGACATGCTACGCCGGATGGGGCGCGCTCTGTCGTGAGCTTCGTCAAAAAGATTATAGAGAGTGAGGCCGAGCAGGTTCGGCTAGACTGGCACGGTCATCAAGACAGAGGGCTTGGCGTCATCAACTCCATCGCGGCGATTGAAGGCGGCGCTGACCAGGTTCACGGCTCGGCCCTTGGCGTAGGCGAGCGCGTGGGCAACACGCCTATGGATCAACTCCTGGTCAATCTTAAATTGATGGGCTGGATTGATAATGACTTGTCCCGCCTTGGCGAGTACTGCAACGTCGCGGCGCAATCCTGCGGCTGGACGATTCCCTATAACTATCCTGTCTTCGGTCGGGACGCTTTCCGCACGGCGACGGGCGTGCACGCGGCGGCTGTCATTAAGAGCTACCGCAAGGGCGATTCCGAATTGGCCGACATGGTTTATTCGGGCGTGCCCGCGCACCTCTTCGGCCTCAAGCAGAAGATAGAGATAGGCCCCATGAGTGGCAAATCCAACGTCATCTTCTGGCTCGAAACGCACGGCCTTGACCCGGACGAAGAACGCGTCTCACGCATCTACGAGCGCGCCAAACAATCGACCGGAGTCCTGGAAGAAGACGAGATAATGCAATTAGTTTAAGTACTGAGTGATAAGTAAAAGCAATTCACTCAGTACTCATCACTCATTACCCATCACTGTTTTTTTATGGTTTCTTCCATCACGCTCGCGCCGGAACACATCATAGGCGAGTTACTTCGCGCGCAGAGCGTGCGTAGGGCTTTCCAGTTCTTTGACCAGCGCGCGGCGGAGATAACGGACGAGCACGCGCGCATCTGCTCAATTCCTGCGCCGCCGTTTGGCGAGCGCGAGCGCGCGTTGTATCTGGCGGAAAAGTTTCGTGAGCATGGTTTGAGCGGCGCGCAACTGGACGCGGAAGGCAACTGCGTGGCCCTGCGCGCGGGCGCAAGCCTTCAGCCTCTGCTGGTCGTCAGCGCGCATCTGGATACGGTCTTTCCTCCGGGCACGAACTTTGAGGTGAGGCGCGAGCGCGGTCGTCTTCTAGCGCCTGGGATTGCGGACGACGGATGCGGGCTGGCTGCGCTGGTCGCTCTGCTTCGCGCTCTGGAAATCTGTTCGATTGAAACGGAAGGATCCTTGCTCTTTGTAGGCACGGTCGGGGAAGAGGGTGAAGGGAACCTGCGCGGCGCGCGTTACCTGCTGACGCAAGGCGAGTGGGCCGGGCGTGTTGACGCCTTCATAAGCTTTGACGGCCCCGGCGTGGAGCGCATCACGCACGCGGCGCTCGGCTCTCGCCGCTATCGCGTGCGACTGCGCGGCACGGGCGGCCATTCGTGGGGAGACTTCGGCGCGGCCAATCCCGTACACGCGCTCGGTCGTGCCGTAGCTCGCTTGGCCGCATATCCTGCGCCTTCGGAGCCGCGCACGACCTTCAACGTCGGACGCATAGAGGGCGGCGCGAGCGTCAACGTCATCCCGCACGAAGCCATGATGGACGTTGATTTGAGGAGCGCTTCGTCGGAAGAGTTGATGCGGCTGGATGCTTTCTTTCGCCGCGCCACGCGCGAGGCTGCCGACGACGAGAACGCCGGGCGACGCGCTGGCGACCCGCCGCTTGAGCTTGATATGAAATTAATCGGAGACCGTCCTTCGGGCGAGACTCCGGTTGATTCGCCCTTGGTACGTATCACAGAGGAAGCTACGCGAGCCTTCGGCTTTCGCCCGCGCCTGGATCGCTCTTCCACAGACTCCAACATAGCCATCTCTCTAGGCATTCCAGCCGTCACGCTCGGCACAGGCGGCACAAGCGGCAACTCCCACACCCTGGACGAATGGTTCGACCCGCGAGGCCGCGAGACCGGCCTCAAACGCGCTCTCCTGGTTATGCTCGGCCTCGTCGGACAAAAATAAAAGGCTCCGTAGGAGCCTGATGTTTATAGTTTGATAGAAGCAATAATGAAATAAGCTCCGTAGGAGCGGCATGTTACTTGGGATGGAACATGCCGCTCCTACGGAGCCTTTTATCTCTTTAGTTGACGGGAATCGTGACGGTGGCTGTGCCGGGTTTGCCCGTGGGGAAGCGTTTCTGGCGGGCTATGCGCTGCGCCATGCCGTCGCCGCCGGAGGCTTGTGTGACGCGTCCGCTCTCGTCATATGTGACCTGAACGGTGACGGTCTTCTTCTGGGCCGGAGCAGGCGTGGCGGTTTCGGGCTTCTTCACTTCCGAAGGATTGGCGGCAGTCGGCTGTGTTTGAGCGTTCTGCTTTGCTGCGGTGGCCTTTTCCTGCGCTGCCAGATAAGCAGCCCGCGCGGCCTCTCGTTCGCGCTCCTGCTGTCGAAGCGCAGGGTTGTTTGCGCCTGCGCCGCCGGTCGTGTCCGTCGCAGCCTCTTCCGTTTGAGCGGCGGATGAATCTGTGCCGTTCTCGGTTGAAGCGGGCGCTGCTGTTTCAGCTTTAGCTTCGGACGTTGAGGGAGCGGGAGCGTTGGCGACGGCTTTGCGCTTGCCGTACCAGCCCGCAGGGAAGCCTATAGCGGCGACGCTTAAGACCAGCGCGGCTATGACAGCCGCATAAACAAGCGCGCGGCTGCGACCCTGCCCGCCGGAATTCTCGACCGTCAACTGAAGCGGCGCTGAAGAAGTCTGCTCCGCCTTTGGACTCTCAGACGCCAATACTTTTTCCGTCGCCTTCTCTTCAACCTCTTCCGGCTCGTCGTCGTGCGCCAGATGCACGCCGTCAGGGAAAGCCTCTTTCGGCGTCACGCCTTCGTCAAGACGACGCAAGCCTTCGAGCGCTACGTGCGCCCAGGGCTGGTGAATAGTGCGGCGCGTGGCCTCAAAAGCCGTGCTGAACTTAAAAGAAGCGTTCTCCTGCGTCAGCGCGTAGTAGACGGCCTCGACACCAATCAACGCGCCTATCTTGGCGTCCACCAGTTCGCCGCGATCAAAATAGAAATAGCCGGGCGCTTTCTGGTAAGCAATCTTCAATCGCCCTGTCTTGCGCTGGTTGCAGAAGAACTCTATCAACTCCGCCAGCGAAAGATCGCTCAGTTGTCCGCTCAGTGCCATGTAAATTTACTCCTCAAGAATTCGGGGACGAAACTCTTTAACCCCTGCTTGCTCGTTCTTAAAAACTTGAAAGACTCGCGCGCTATTGACCGAGCGCGAAGTTATAGCTGATGGTGCCGACTACTTTGACCGGCTGGTTTGAAACAAGCGTCGGCGAGAACTTGGCCTGGTAAGCCGCCTGCACAGCAGCCTGCTGCAAGAGCACAGGGCCGCTTACGGCCTTGGCCGAAATCACTTTCCCGTTAACGTCAATCACAACCTCCACTACAACCGCGCCCATGATGCGCGCGTTCCTTGCCGTCAGAGGATAGGTCGGCTTCGGAAGGTCAAGCGCCTTGCCGTTGAGTACGCCGCCGGAGACAGGCTTCAAGAGCGGCTTAATGATGGGCTTCGCTCCAGACTCCTCGCTCGATTTAGATTCCACAGGCTTATTGTTTGAGGCGACACTATTGGGCTGCTCATTCGATGATGATGCCGGTTTGTCGCTCACAGGCGAGTTGGTCTTAACCACCGGCGCGGAGGCTGTGGAGGACGGCGAAGAATTGTTAGAAGGCGAGGTGGTCTGCGCCACGGGTTTTGAGGGAGCAGAGGTCGCGGGCTGCCCGTTCGTTGCGGGCATGGAAGCTTTGTTGTTCGAAGCGTTGTTGTTGGCGGCAGCCGTGTTGGCGTTACTCGGATTAGCGTTGGTCGTACCCGAAGCCGGGCCGCTCGTCGCCGGATTAGCTGTGGCGGGCGTGGCCGCAGGCTGGTTCATCTTGGCGAGCGTGGCTTCGTCCAAGTAATAGCTGATGGTTCTGTAGGTGACTTCCGTAGGCTCGAACGTAATCTTGCCGTTCTCTATCACGGCGACGGAGGTGGTCATCTTCGTCCAGTTGCCGAACTGGTCGAACTCGTACGTGTAGGTCTCCTTGCTCAGCAGCGTTCCCTTATCGTCCTGCAAGGTCATCTCAATGATGTTGCCCTTGTCGTCGTACTTGTAGACCTCTTTGCCCGTGACGGCTGCGCCCGGAACGGGATAGTAAGCGTTCTCAATCTTCGCGCCCTTGATGTCGTAGGCGGCTACTTCGAGCGTCACGCGCTGGCCCTCTACCAGCTTGCCGTTCTTGTTCGAAAGCTTGGCCGTCTCCGTGCGGACTCTGCGAACGGGGCCGTTCAAACCGTCCTGCTCTCTTTCAGTAGGCCCGGCTGCGAAGCCGAGAGCGAGCGGGCCTCTAGCGGCAGCGCGGAAGGCGTAGCCGGTCTGCCCGAAGGCCGGAAGGATAAAGACCAACAAAAGGAGAATGGGGGAAAGTAAAGTTCGTTTTGACATTGCTGTCACTCCTTGGGGAAATTCATCTGTACATAAAGTCTCGCGGCCATGGGCGGCAGGCCGCGCTCGCGCCTGAGCAGAAAGAGAGAAGTGGCCTCATTTAGCCTGGCTCGGAACAGGGCTGGAAAACGGGAATTTCAGGCGTCAGCCAGCCTTTGTGTGAAGGAATCTGCGAGCGCGAAAGGCACCTCTACAGCGCCGCTTAATCAAGGAAGTCCCACAAAACAGCTACCCACCAGGAGCAGCAATCTCATATTACAGAAGTTGCCACAGTTTGTCTATGACAAACATAGGTCAACAACGACGGCTCTATAATTTTTTTTCTTAAGAACAGGGGATTTATCAGCGCGATTCCCTGTAATCGGCCAGGAGACTTGCGATGGCGTCAATGACGGTGGTGCTGCTTCCGCGTGCCGTCTCGTCGTTGCAAATGATGGCAAAGGCAAGGGGTTCGTCGCCCGCAGCCTGTACGTAGCCGGAAAGCGAGTTGTTATAGGAGAGCGTTCCGGTCTTGGCCTGTATGCGGCCCCCTGTGGTGCCGAGCCGCCCGGAGAGAGTGCCATCCCTGCCCGCGACGGGCAGCGAATCCAGAAAGATTTTGGCCGCAGGGCTTTTGGT
>JACVRN010000128.1 GCA_014534425.1 Pyrinomonadaceae bacterium | reverse complement strand
TAGAAGGCGAAGGCGACTTTGCAGGCATCACGGGCGCTGTGCCGGGCCTGATTCCAATTCCTACGCAGAAGCGCGCAAAGGATGAGATGAAGAAGGGCGGGACGGCGGCAGCCGCAAGCTCAATCGTCTTTGCGCTCATCTTCAACGTGCTGCTTTTTATAGTCGCGCCGCTTCTTTTAACCAACGCGCTCTTTATTGCTGCGGGATGGGCCACCGCGCCGACGGCAACCCAGACGGCGAGCGCCACGCAACCGGCGCAGGCTGCGGATGTGAGCAAAGCTACAGCGCCGTCTTCCAGCGATGCTCCTTCGCAGCAGCCCTGGTACTCGCGCGCCTGGACAGGCGTTCGCACTTACCTGCATCCCGTTCGCCCGTCCGTCTCTTTTAACCTGATAGATGGCCTGATTCGCATGGCCTTCTTCCTGATAATGATTTTCAGCTTCTCGCTCCTCAAAGACATTCGCCGCGTCTTTGAATATCACGGCGCGGAGCACAAGACCGTGTTCACTTGGGAAGCCGGATTGCCCCTGACCGTAGAGAACGCGCGCCCGCAGCCCCGACAGCACCCGCGCTGCGGCACAAGCTTTCTGATGGTAGTGATGCTCGTCTCCATAGTTCTCTTCTCCATCATTAAGTTCGACTCGCTCATCTACAACATGCTGGTTCGCATCGCGCTCGTCCCCGTGGTGGCCGGAATCTCTTACGAGATAATTCGGCTCTCTGCAAAGCGCGAGGGCAGCTTTATCTTCAAGCTCATTACGCTGCCCGGCGTGTGGCTACAGAACATCACCACGAAAGAGCCTGACGACAAGCAGCTTGAAGTTGCCATAGAGGCACTGAAGGAATCGCTCAAGCTTGAGCCGCAAGCCGAGCCGGAGGCAGCGCCGCTCGCCTGATAAATTTATGCTAGAGAAACTGGAACAGATTGAATCGCGCTATGAAGAGTTGACGGCGGAATTGTCCTCGCCCGAACTCCTGTCCGACCCTGCGGCTTATGCCAAAGCCGCCAAGCAGCATCGCTCGCTGGGCGAAGTCGTGGAGCGTTACCGCGAGTGGAAGTCCCTGAAGGAAGAGCTTGCGGGCGCACGCGAACTGCTTCTCGGCACAGACGACGAGGAGATGCGCGAGCTTGCGCGCGTAGAGGTTGACACGCTTCAGGCGCGCATAGACGAAAGCGAAAATCAGTTGCGCCTGCTCCTGATTCCCACAGACCCCAACGACGAGAAGAACGTTATACTTGAGATTCGCGCAGGCACGGGCGGCGACGAGGCCACGCTCTTCGCGGCAGAGATGCTGAGGATGTACGCGCGCTACGCAGAGCGGCAGGGCTGGCGCATGGAAATCATGGACGCTTCGGAGTCCGGCATAGGCGGCCTCAAAGAAGCCATCGCGCTCATAGAAGGCGACAAGGTCTATTCAAAGCTCAAGCACGAATCGGGCGTGCATCGCGTGCAGCGCGTCCCGCAAACAGAGGCGAGCGGTCGTATACACACTTCAGCGATTACGGTCGCCGTGCTGCCCGAAGCCGAAGAGGTGGACGTTAAGATTGACCCGAAGGACTTACGCATAGACACCTTCTGCTCTTCTGGCCCCGGCGGACAGTCTGTGAACACAACCTACTCGGCTGTGCGCCTGACGCACATCCCTACGGGCGTAGTTGTCTCCATGCAGGACGAGAAATCCCAGATTAAGAATCGAGAGAAGGCCATGCGCGTTCTTCGCGCACGTTTGCAGGAACTCGAAGAGCAGAAACAGCACGAGGCTCAAGCCTCGGAGCGCCGATCTATGGTTGGCTCCGGCGACCGCTCCGAAAAGATTCGCACCTACAACTTTAAAGAGAACCGCGTCTCAGACCACCGCATCGGCCTGACCATACATCAACTGGATTTAGTCATGGAAGGCGCGCTCGACGAAATAATCCAGGCGCTCACCACACACTATCAGGCCGAGAAACTCAAGAACGAAACGGTCGCAGCATAAAAACAGTTTTCAGTTTTGAGTTTTCAGTTTTCAGCCTAGAAGCCAGGTTGCTTTTAACTGAAAACTCAAAACTGAAAACTGTTTTAATGGATTCCACTCGCATCCTTCTTATACGGCACGGGCAATCGCAGGGAAATGCCGAGGGGCGTTTTGGCGGTCATACTGCGACGCCGCTATCTGCGCGCGGGAGACGACAGGCAGAGGCGGCTGCGCGTGCGCTTGCTTCGGAGAAGATTACGGCCATCTATTCTTCAGACCTCCTGCGCGCAGTCGAGACCGCCGAGCCTCTGGCCCGATTGACCGGGCTTAAGATAAAACGCAGCACAGCCTTTCGTGAAAGAAGCGTGGGCGTGATGGAGGGCCTGACCTTTGAAGAGGCAGCCGAGCAGCACCCGGAGCAGTATGCCGCGCTGATTCGCCGCGACTTTGAGCATGTCATCCTGGGCGGCGAAAGCTACCGCCAGATGCTTGACCGAGCCTCTGAAAAGCTAGACCACGCCATACGAAAGCACAGGGGCGGTCGCATCTCTGTCTTCTCTCACACAGGCACCATCTGCATCCTGACGCTTCACCTGATGGGCGCACTCGACGCGCCCGAACTCAAGCCCGTCTGGATTAGCACGGCCAACTGCGGCATCACGCGCATAGAAATACGCTCGGACGGATTCGTCCGCGTTCAGGCGCTCAACGACACGCGCCACCTCGCGGGTCTTTAGGATGAGCGCGGGGATTTGCGCTACAATGTGGGCCTCCCCGACCTTGCGCGCCTCGCCTTTTTATAATGTTTTGGGCAAATGATCGGAGGCCACGCCGTCCAGCCCTCAACTGTCCTATTGATTTGCTTTTGCCGGAGACGATTTATGAAAACAGAGTCCATCAACTTTCGCCTGGGGACGATTGCCCTCCTGCTTCTCGTTCTGGCTCTTTTCACCGCGCCCGTACAGGCGCAGAACGATAGGGGCGTAGGGCTAAAGCCCACTGAAACCGTTCGACAGTTGCCGAATAAGGCCAAGCGCTACGCTATTGTGATAGGCGTTGACCGTTACGACGACACGCAGATAACCACGCTCGGCGGCGCGGTCAACGATGCTAAGACGCTAGCCAACGCGCTTGTTCAATACGCTGGCTTTCCTGGCGACCAAGTGACGCTGCTAGCCTCTGACCAGCCGGTTGAACGCCAGCCCACGCGCGGCAATATCCTGCGACGCCTCTCTAATCTCGCGGCGGTTATCCCTAAGGACGGCCTTCTGCTTCTGGCGTTTGCGGGCCACGGCATTGAGCGAGGCGGACAGGCTTTCCTGCTGCCTTCGGACGCGCAGGTCAGCAACGACGTAGACCTGCTTGAGCAAACCGCAATCAACGTCAAGCAGATTAAAGAGAAGATTCAGAAGACGGGCGTGGGCCAGGTCTTGATGATTCTGGACGCCTGCCGCAACGACCCTGTGGGCCGCGCCAACGCAGACAACCCTCTGACGCCAGCCTACACGCGCGGCTTCAACTTCGACGTTCGCAACCGTGAGGTCACTGCCTTCGCCACGCTCTACGCGACGGCTGTGGGCGCGCGGGCTTATGAATATAAAGAGCGCAAGCAGGGCTACTTCACCTGGGAGTTGGTCGAAGCCCTCAAGGGCAAGGCCGCAAACGAGCGCGGAGAGGTGACGCTCGCCGGACTGGTCAAGTACCTGCAAGATAACGTGCCGAAGCGAGTGCTGCTGGATTTAGGCGCGGGCAAAGACCAGCGACCATTCGCGGTCGTGGAAGGCTACAAAGCGGACGAGCTTGTGCTGGCGGTCGCAAACCCTAACAGCCGCAGCGTGAACAACGCGCAGCCTGAGCCTGTTGTCATAGGAAACGGCGCTGGTGCCGAACCCGTCGCAGCGAGCAACAGCCTTGAAGGCACGACCTGGACGGGCAACAGCCCGGAAGCAGGCGAGTATACTATAGAGTTTCTCAAGGGCGGGCAGATTAACTACATCATCAAAGTCATGCAGAACGGGGTCACTGCGCCCCGTACCGTCAAAGGCACCTGGAAGCAGTCAGGCGCTAGCGTGCAGATAGTCATAGGCAACTCTTACTCCGTCCTGCAAGGCACCGTCGACGGCGCGGTGATGAAGGGTCAGGGCACCAACCAGGAAGGGACGGAATGGAAATGGACGCTCTTTAAGAAGCAGTGACAGGGAAGCATTGAAGAGTGAAAGGAAAAGGCCGCTCGTATAATAGAGCGGCCTTTCTTGTTGCTCTTCAGCTTTGTGTGGATTTGGAGAAGCTCTTCCTTTATTTCACGACAGAGTCTATGACCACTTCGGCTGCTGTTTCGAGCGGCGCGAGTTTCCCTACGTCATCATCGCCTTCCAACTCTCTTTGGCGATGAACCGTGCCGTCGGATTCGAAGATGTAGGCCGAAGGATGCTCGCGCATGATGATGTCCTGTAATCTCATCAACCCATAGAGCAGGGCTTCCGGTCTGGGCGGGCAGCCAGGGATGTAAACGTCGACGGGGATGACGCGGTCGACGCCCTGCATCGTCGAATAAGAATCGAAAGGCCCGCCCGTAGAAGCGCACGCGCCCATAGCAATCGCCCACTTAGGCTCCGGCATTTGATCGTAGACGCGACGCACGACCGGCCCCATCTTCAACGTCACAGTACCGGCGACGATTATCAGGTCGCTCTGTCTGGGGCTTGGACGAAACACGCCTGCGCCGAAGCGGTCAATGTCAAAGCGGCCTGCGCCGGTCGCAATCATCTCTATGGCGCAGCACGCCAGCCCGAACGTCATGGGCCACAGCGCGCTCTTTCGCGCCCAGTTCACCACGGGCGCAGCCACGTCCATAGTTTTAGCGCCCACAGTGCGCCGCACACTGTTGATAATCGAATCAACAGTCGTCAGAACAAATCCTTCTTTATGCTCAGCCATGATTAAGCACTCAGCCCTCAGCTATCAGCATTCAGCCTGAAGCAGCAGGTCAATTAGCTGACTGCTGATTGCTGAAAGCTGACAGCTTTTCATGCCCATTCCAGAGCGCCTTTGCGCCAGGCGTAATAGTAGCCGACGATGAGTATGCCTATGAAGATGAACATCTCAAGCAGCGCGAATTTGGTGAAAGTGAAATCTTCGCCCATGAAGATAATCGCCCAGGGGAGCAGAAAGATTGTCTCAACGTCGAAGATTAGAAAGAGCATGGCGACTATGTAATAGCGAACGGTGAAGCGGTCGTGCGCCTCCGTCTTCGGGTCAATGCCGCACTCGTATGGCCGCGCCTTGGTCTTGCTATACATCATGGGTCGCAGGAAACGCCCCAGCACAATCGGCAGCACCGGAAAGATTATGGCAACGACCAGAAAAACCATGATAGGCCAGTAGGCCGTCACCGGGCTTCCCACTCCCCCAGTGGTCTGCATCCTTGCTAGCTCTTGCTGTAGAATCAAGCTCAGCATCATTTTAGTGTGGCTGGAAAATAGAGATTCAACGCCGTTCTTTCAACCTCGGAGTCTATAGACTCGTTTCCCCTGTTGTCAAACAAATCCTTAACAGCTTAAGCGTCATGTTCGGTCTTGCCTTCGAGCAGGGCGACGACGTGCTGTAGAACGGGCTTGATGACACCGAAGCTTTCGCGCACGGCCTTTGGAGAGCCAGGCAGATTGACTATGAGAGTGCCGCTTAGTGTCCCGCAGACGCCGCGCGAAATCATAGCCATAGGCGTATTCTTGCGCGTCTCTACGCGCATAGCCTCGCTCAAACCCGGAGCCTCTTTTTCAATCACGGCGCGCGTGGCCTCCGGTGTATTGTCTCTTGGAGCGAAGCCTGTCCCGCCCGTCGTCACAATCAGATTAATGTCGGCTCGCTCGGCAAAGGCGCGCAACTTTTCCGAGAGCGGCTCCAAATCATCCGGCAGAACTTCCCGCGCCAAAACTTGCGCGCCCGCCTCCTCCAACAACTCCACGAGCGCAGCGCCCGAATGGTCTTCACGAAGCCCACGCGCGCAACCGTCGCTGACGGTTATTACTACCGCGCGAATTTTGACTCCCGCCTTACTCATTTCGCCGTCTGACTGACCGCGTGTAATTCTTGAAGCGGGTGGACTAGAATCTCGTCGCTTCCGGCGCGGGCGGTGATGGCTTCGACGAGGGCCTGCGCGCCCGTCATGGTAGTGACGCAGGGGACGTTGTATTGCAGCGCGGCGCGGCGTATGGCCTGCTCGTCGTAGTGCGAGACGCGGCCCAAGGGAGTGTTGATGACGAGCGCTATGTCGCCGCTCTTGATGTAGTCCACAACGTTCGGTCGTCCCTCGTTGACCTTAAAAACCGTCTCTACCTGCAAGCCGACTTCGCGCAGTCGCGCGGCGGTGCCGAAGCTCGCCACCAGATTGAAGCCGAGGCGCGCCAGCCTGCGCGCGAGCAAGACCGCCTGTCCCTTGTCAGCATCGTTGACGCTGATGAAGGCCGTGCCCGACTGCGGCAGGCTCAGGCCCGCGCCGAGCATGGCTTTCGCGTAGGCTTCACCGAAGCTATCGCCTTCGCCCATGACCTCGCCCGTGGAATGCATCTCCGGCCCGAGCACAGGGTCTACGCCAGGGAATTTGACGAAGGGGAAGACGGGCGATTTGATGTAGTAGCGATTGCCGCTTATGCGGCTCGCCGTCAAATCTTCCGGCAGGTGAAAGCTTGAGAGCGCGCGACCCGCCATCACCAGCGCAGCTATGCGCGCCAGGGGAACGCCCGTCGCCTTTGAGACAAAAGGCACGGTGCGGGAGGCGCGCGGATTTACTTCCAGAACATAAACGCGGTCGTCTTTAATCGCGTACTGTATGTTCATCAATCCACGTACGTTGAGCGCTCGCGCAAGCTCGCGCGTGTAATGGCGCATAGTCTCAAGATGCTCCGGCTGAATACGCACGGGCGGCAGCACGCAGGATGAATCGCCGGAATGAATGCCCGCTTCCTCTATATGCTCCTGAAGCCCCGCGACAATGCAGGCCGTCTCGTCCGCCAGCGCATCAACGTCGAACTCCGCCGCGCGCTCAAGAAACTTATCAATCAGGATGGGTCTTTCGGGCGAAGCGTCGACAGCCGTACGCATGTACTCGTCCAGGGTCGCCTCGTCGTAAACAATCGCCATCGCGCGCCCGCCGAGCACGTAAGATGGACGAACCAGCACGGGATAGCCTATGCGCTCCGCAATCTCTCGCGCCTCTTCAAAAGAAGTGGCAGTGCCGTTTTCGGGCTGCGGGATGCCAAGCTCGTTCAAGAGCGCGCCGAATCGCTTGCGGTCTTCCGCGAGGTCAATCGAATCGGGCGAGGTGCCTATGATTGGAACGCCCTCGTCGTGCAGGCGCATGGCGAGGTTGAGCGGCGTTTGTCCTCCGAACTGCACAATCACGCCTTCGGGCTGCTCAACGTCTATGATGTTCATCACGTCTTCGAAGGTCAGAGGCTCGAAGTAGAGTCGGTCTGACGTGTCGTAGTCGGTCGAGACAGTTTCAGGATTGCAGTTGACCATGATGGTCTCAAAGCCCGCTTCTCGGAGCGCAAAGCTAGCATGACAGCAGCAGTAATCAAACTCTACTCCCTGCCCTATGCGGTTCGGCCCGGAGCCTAAAATTATAATCTTCCTGCGCTCCGAAGGCTCGGACTCGTCCTCTTCTTCATAAGTCGAATAGAGGTAGGGCGTGTAGGATTCAAACTCCGCGCCGCAGGTGTCCACGCGTTTGTAGACGGGCTTGATGCCGAGGCGCTTGCGATAATTCCTGACCTCCATTTCGGTGCTGCCGGTCAGGTAAGCTATGCGTCTATCTGAAAGCGCAGCCTCTTTCGCAGCGCGTATGACTTCCGCCGGAACGTCTTCGAGCCGTCTATCCACAATGCGATCCTGAATCCGCATCACTTCCTTCAGTTGTTCCAAGAACCAGGGGTCTATGCGCGTCAGGCGATGCACTTCGGGGATAGACCAGCCGTGTTGCAGCGCGTAGGTGATGTAAGAGAAGCGCTGAGAGTTGGGGCGGGCAAGCTTTCGCTGCAACTCGCCGTCGGAGACTCCGCGCAATCTGAGGGGCTTGACCGCTTCGAGCGAGCGCAAGCCTTTGAAGAGGGCTTCCTTGAAAGTGCGGCCAATCGCCATCACTTCGCCCACGGACTTCATCTGGGTGCCGAGAACGTCTTCGGCATCGCGGAACTTTTCAAAGTTCCACTTGGGAATCTTCGCCACCACGTAATCAATCGTAGGCTCAAAGCTGGCGGGAGTCTTCTTGGTGATGTCGTTCGGAATCTCGTCTAGCGTGTAGCCTACGGCGAGCTTGGCGGCAATCTTCGCAATCGGAAAGCCTGTGGCTTTCGAAGCCAGAGCGGATGAACGAGAGACCCTAGGGTTCATCTCTATAATGCGTATCTCTCCGTTATCTGGATTGACGGCGAACTGTATATTGGAGCCGCCCGTCTCAACCCCGACCTTGCGTATGATTGTGATAGCCATGTCGCGCAAGCTTTGATACTCGACATCGGAAAGCGTCTGCGCCGGAGCGACCGTGATGGAGTCGCCCGTGTGAACGCCCATCGGGTCGAAGTTTTCAATCGAGCAGATGATGACTACGTTGTCCGCAAGGTCGCGCATCACTTCAAGCTCGTACTCTTTCCAGCCGAGTATAGACTCTTCAATCAGTACTTCGTGAATCGGAGAGGCCGCAAGACCGGCGCGCACTATCTCCTCGTACTCTTCCGGGTTGAAGGCCACGCCGCCGCCTGTACCGCCCAGCGTGAAGCTCGGTCGAATAATCGCTGGGTAGCCGGTCTCCTTAACAATCTCTTCGGCCTCGTCCCATGAGCGCGCGAAGCCTCCGCGCGGCATCTGCATGCCAGCCTCGTCCATTGCCGCTTTGAAGAGCCTGCGGTCTTCAGCGACCTTCACGGCCTCGCGCTTGGCGCCAATCATCTCTACACCGAACTCTTCGAGCACGCCCGCGTCCGCGAGCGCGACAGCCATATTAAGCGCAGTCTGTCCGCCGACGGTCGGAAGAAGAGCGTCGGGCCGCTCGCGCTTGATGATGGCGCGCACGGATTCCACAGTGAGCGGCTCAATGTAAGTGCGGTCGGCCATCTCAGGGTCGGTCATAATCGTCGCCGGGTTGGAATTAACCAGCGTGACCTCGTAGCCTTCCTGTCGCAGCGCGCGGCAAGCCTGCGTGCCCGAATAGTCGAACTCTGCGGCCTGGCCTATGACAATCGGGCCTGAGCCGATGATTAAGATTTTCTGTATGTCAGTACGTTTAGGCATATCTCAACCGAGGCATTAACAAAGGAGAAAGTGCTACTCATCGCAATGGATTCATGGCATTATACACAAGCTGTCGTTCCTACACGAATCACCTCGGAAAGAATGAGGAACCGCCTTATGTTGAAGATTAGAATACTGGCTTGCCTGAGCTTGGCAGCGCTTCTGTGCTTCGGCCTGATTGCGCGAAAAGCGGAGAGCAGAAACCTGGCGACGCAGTTTTCCAGCGTCTACACAGACCTCAACAAGCAATGCAGGAACGCTTTCAAGACCGTGGGCGAAGGCCAGGACATGCCGCTTATATGCAAAGGCTACGGCGGCTATCGCATAGGCATAGGCTACAGCGCCGCAAGCTCGCACCTCAGCGTAGAGACGATGAAAGGCGATGCTGTCGTCTCCGTCACGCCTCAGCCCTTGAGCTATTACGACAACAAGAAGGTGGAGTGGCGCATGGCCGACGGCAAGCCCTTCGCCGTCATCATCCGAATCAGCCTCTACAAAGAGACAGGCAGCATAGACATGGACACCTATTCGGAGAAGAACAAGACGGGCGAGGTGCTGCTCGTCAAAGGCTTGAAGGGCTACGAGAAGATTGATTTCGAAGTTGACGTAAAAACCACGCCGAACCCCAACGAGAAAGCCCGCCAGCTAGCAGACGAAAATTATGGAAAGCAGTGATGAGTGATAGGCTCTCGCGCTTTAGGACTGTGGCGCGTCGAAGCGGCGGCGATAGTCTTCGCCTTCGATGTGAATGGTCTTGCACATCTCGTAGAGGCGAGAGCGAAGGCGCACGCCGATTCTATCTTCCAGCGTCTCGTCTCTTTCGCTTCTACGTCCGTCCAGATAATTGGTGGTGAAGATGGTCATCTTCTTATCGTTGTAGCGCGTGTTGATGATTTGCATCATCGTATCGCGCACCCAATCTGTGGGCTTGGACGCGCCCAGTTCATCCAACACCAGAACCTCTGCATTAAAGACAGGCTCCAAGACTTTCAATTCGGAAGTCTGCGAGATTGGATTGTAGGAGTTCTGTATCTCTTTCAGTAGAGAGCCGAATTCGTAGAAGAGACACTGCACGCCCTTCTCTATCAATGTGCGAAGGATGGCGACCGAGAGATGCGTCTTGCCAACGCCGACAGGCCCCATGAAGACTAGCCCACGGTCAACCGCCGGATACTCGCGCGCCAGCCGCCACGCATATTGAAAGGCGCGAAGCTGCGTGCCGTTGCCCTTGGTCGGATAGTAGTTCTGCAAAGAGCACTCGTCGTAACGGCGCGGGATGCGAGCGGCTTCCAGCAGGCGCGACTGCGTATTCTGCGTTCGACAACGACAACGACGCGCGCCACGTCCTTCGACCACCTCCATGCCAGTGCCGAAGCAGTACTGGCAGACGGAAGGCTCCTGCGATTGAAAGGGGTTGTCCATCGCTGTAGGCGCTTCTTCCTCCGCCGCGTCATCATGCACGGAAAAGAGCGAGCGGATTTTTGCGTTGTCCGACGACATCGAAAGAGATTTTACTCCGAACTACTGTTTACTGAAAATGCTTTTTGCGATGTGACCTTGGGCGTCGAGGGGCCTGACTACGGATTACCTGCTTCTCATCTCAATCGAGAAGCGAGCGGATTATAGCATTCAAAAATGAGATTGCAAGAGTGTTACGTGCCTTGAAAGTTTTCCACATGTGGAAAACTCAAACCTCTACCGGCAGCCCGGTGCGAAGCGATTCCAGAATGCGAAAGGTTGCGCGCGTGGTCGTCGCCAGATCATCCAGAGCTATGGGAGCGCTCAAGCCTTCGCGCACAACGCTGCACACGAGGCGCACCTCTTCGCTTTGACCTTTATCCTGCGCGCGAAGCTTCATGGACTCTTCACGTTCGTAGCGATAGAGCGTTGCGCTTCGATAATCATCCAGCACGAACGTCTTGCTTCCACCGAAAATCTCTACGCGCTCTTTCGCCAGTCCCCTGTCGCCTTCGGACATGTAAGCGATTGAGCCGTTCGAGCCGTCCGCGAGACGAAGCGTGATGAAGACGGAATCTTCATCAGGCACTTCGCTGTTGCGGCTCTTGATGGCTTCGGCAAAGACGCGTGTGGTGAGCGCGCCCGTCAGAAAATGCATGAAGTCTATGAAGTGGCAGACCTCGCCAATGATGCGGCGTCCGCCCTGCTGCGGGTCTTGAATCCAATGCGAGAGAGGAATGCGCCCGGCGTTGACGCGATAGCTGATGGAAAGCGGGTGCTGTCTCTCTTTGAAGAACGCGAGGGCTGCGCGTGCGTGCGGCGAAAAGCGGCGATTAAAGCCGACCATCAACTGCCCGCGAGACGCCCTGGCAGCTTCCATCACGGCTTCAAGCTCTTCGTCATTCAACGCCAGTGGCTTTTCTATGAAGACGTGCTTGTCGTTTTGAAGAGCGCGCACGGCCAGTTCCGCGTGCGAGTCGTGGCGCGTGGCTATGACGACCAGGTTCACGCGCTCGTCCTTGATTATCTCGTCTGCGTCCGCGACCGCATGACGGAAGCCGTACTTCTCGCCTATGTTGCGCGCGGTCAGGCCCGTGGCGGTGGCGATTGATTCAAACTCCACGCCTTCCGTTTTGAAATGCGGAAGCAGCATGCCTTGCGCGTAGCCACCCGCGCCTATCATGCCCACACGCACGCCAAGCGGTGAAGCCTCGCCTTTCATCTTCTGCGCGCCCGCAAGCTCGACTCTGCGTTCTATGGGTCGCAGTATGTCGTACTCAAGCAGGACTCCCAGATAAGGCTGCTTCGTCTCGCCAGAGATTAACTGGTAAGCGTGCTCGCCCTCTTCCACAGGAAAGCGATGCGTGATGAGACGCTCTACCTGGACGCGCCCCGTGGAGACCAGATCCAGAAAGGCTTCTATGTTGCGCCCTTCAGTCCAGCGCACGTAAGCGAAAGGATAATCATGTCCGCGCTCTTCGTACTCGGCGTCGTAGCGGCCCGGCCCGTACGACATCGAAATCTGAAGCGAAAGCTCGCGCGCGAAAAAGAGGTTGCGAGGGATGTCCAGGCCCACCATGCCCACGGCTACGACTCTGCCCTTGAGGCGCGAGATTTCGGCAGCCAGTTCCAACGGTTGATTCGACGAAGTGGCAGCCGTAATCAAGACCGCATCAGCGCCGCGCCCGCGCGACCACTCCATCACAAACCGCTTCGCATCCGTATCGCTCAAAGCGCCGCCCTCCGCGCCGAGCGAGCGCGCAAGCTCTATCTTCTGCGGGTCAAGGTCAATGCCGAAGACGCGGCAGCCGTTGGCCTTCAAAAGCTGCACTGTGAGTTGGCCTAAGAGTCCAAGACCTATGACGACCACCGCTTCGCCTAGCGTGGGCGCAGCCAGTCGCACGCCCTGTAGAGCGATTGCGCCGAGCGTGCCGAAAGCGCCCGCGTCGAAATCCGTCCCTTCGGGAAGACGCACGCAGAGGTTCTTCGGAACCGAGAGCATCTCCGCGTGCGAAGCGTAGCCAACGCCAGCGCACGCCACGCGGTCGCCCGCGCGAAACTCCGTCACGTCATCACCTACGCTGACTACTATGCCGCTAGCCGAGTAGCCAAGCGCTGTGTAAGAGCCTAGCTTCGAGCGAACGGCGTTGAAGGTATTCATCACTCCTTCGTTCTTAGCTCTTTCCAAAACCTGCTTGACCAGTTCGGGGTTCTCGCGCGCTCTCTCAAGCAGACTCTTCTTGCCCTGATCCACAGTCATGCGCTCCGTGCCTGCGGAGATTAATGAGCGAGCGGTGCGTACCAGCACGCGGCCTCTCTGGGCCACTGGCGGCGGAACGTCCGCCACTTCAAGGCGGCCAGTCTTATTGTTCTGTAATATCTGCTTCATCTTTCAAAACCGAGAGCGTAGCATAAAAGTTCCCTGCGCGTCTGGAACAATTAAAAAGCAACCTCTCTCGAATAATAGCTCATCTGAGGACGCGCATGCTCAATTGTGGTATAGTCTCGTCTTCAGATGAGAACCCTAGACAGAAGCTTTTCCGAACATCATGACCGCCATCTCACCGCGCGAGGTTAATCCGTAATAGATGAGTATCTTGAAGGGGATGCTGAGAAAGCTCGGCATAGAAGGCACGTTCAACGAGCGCAGCCCTATTCGCGTCTTCCTGCTAGACGACGACACGCGCCGCCATGCCTGGTTCACAAAGCGCTTCAAGGGCGATCATCTGGACATAGCCGAAACGGTAGAAGGCGCTTTGAAGCTCCTGGACGAGAACGCTTACGACGCGATTTTTCTGGATCACGACCTGCTGCCGGAGCACTATCACGCGGAGTCTACGGACGACGAAAGAACCGGCTATGCTGTAGCGCTCTGGCTGGCGGCGCGGCCAGATCGTCAACCGGCCTCTACCATAATGGTTCACACGCGCAACGCTGACGGCGCTATGCGAATGGTAGAAGAACTCCGACGCGCAGGCCGCCAGGCCGAGTACGTTCCCTTTCCCCTACTCGCTCATAAAATCAAGCACTACTGGCAGAGATAAACGAGAGTCCCAAGACTCAAGTCCAAAAGTCTCAGGTCAGCAAACTTTCTTTGACCTGGGACTTTTGGACTTGAGTCTTGGGACTCTGTTTGTGATGGCCAGGGACGGAATCGAACCG
>JACVRN010000029.1 GCA_014534425.1 Pyrinomonadaceae bacterium | reverse complement strand
CGCCTCGTAGCCAGAGGCGCTTAACATCTCCCGCAACGTCTCAGCCGCTGCCGGTTCGTCGTCAACAATAAGCACGCGTCCCTTCGCCATACACGAAAGTTTAGCACAGCCGCACAGGCGAGTACCGCCCGGCTTAAGCAGGCGGTACTGTCCTGTGTTGCTGTGCTACACTTTCTCTCATGGCAAAGGGACGCGTGCTTATTGTTGACGACGAA
The DNA here is from genome assembly GCA_014534425.1 of Pyrinomonadaceae bacterium. Lineage (GTDB taxonomy): Bacteria > Acidobacteriota > Blastocatellia > Pyrinomonadales > Pyrinomonadaceae > JACVRN01. The sequence continues at coordinate 47,593 of JACVRN010000029.1, read as the reverse complement.
CCGGCGGCGGCTGAGACATTGCGGGAGATGTTGAACGCTCTGGGTTATGAAACGGTTGCAGAGGCCGACGGCGTTGCTGGCCTACAGCGCGCGGAAGAGTTTCACCCTCACGTTATTCTGGCTGACGTTTTGATGCCGCGCCTGGACGGCTTCGGCCTTCTGCGCGAAGTCCGCTCCCGCTATCCTGAGATGGCCGTCATTCTTCTCACAGGACAAGGCTCCGTAGAGATGGCCGTGCGCGCCATTCAGGATGAGGGCGCTTACCACTATTTCGAAAAGCCCATAGACATGCAGAAGCTCGGCCTCATCATTGAGCGCGCCGTAGAGTTCGGCGAAGCGCGGCGCGAGAACGAGGCGTTGCGCCGTCAGTTGCGCGACCGTGGCGCGTTCGGCCAGATGGTCGGCATGAGCACGCCCATGCGACGCATCTACGCTCTGATAGAACAGGTCGCGCCTTCCTCCGCCTCAGTCTTAATCACAGGCGAGAGCGGCACTGGCAAAGAGTTGGTCGCGCGAACCATTCACAACCTAAGCCCGCGAAGCGACGCTCCCTTCGTAGCCATCAACGTCTCGGCCATTCCAGAAACCTTGATGGAGTCGGAACTCTTCGGGCACGAGAAGGGCGCTTTCACGGGCGCTGCTTCCAGAAGGCTTGGGTGCTTTGAGCTTGCCAACGGCGGAACGCTCCTGCTCGACGAGATAGCCGAGATGCCCACGCTTCTTCAGGCGAAGTTGCTGCGCGTGCTTGAAGAGCGAGTCCTGCGCCGCCTGGGCAGCACGCACGAGATTCCCGTCGACGTGAGGCTCCTGGCTGCGACCAACAAAGACCCTTTGGAGGTCGTTCATGCAGGGACATTCCGCGAAGACCTGCTCTATCGCCTGAACGTCATCACGATTCACCTGCCGCCTTTGCGCGAGCGCACAGATGACATTCCGCTTCTGGCTCAACACCTGGTCACGCAACTCTCTGAGCGTCACAGTCGGCCCGCTCGCTTTCTCTCACAGGGCGCGCTTGATGTGCTGCGCTCGCACAACTGGCCCGGCAACGTGCGCGAGTTGCGAAACGCCATAGAGCGCGCCGTTATCATCTGTTCCGGCGAGGTCATAGAGCGCCATCACCTTGCGCCTTATCCGGTCGAGCAGCGCACGCGCGTTCGCAGCGAAGACACAATCACTTTCCCCGTTGGCACGCCCGTCGAAGAGGTCGAGCGACAGATGATTCTTCGCACGCTCCAAAAGACCGACAACAACAAGACGCGCGCCGCAGAACTGCTCGGCATCAGCCTCAAAACCCTTCACAACAAGCTGCGCCTCTACCGCGACCGCAACCAACTGCCCGAAAATAGTGACAGGTGACGATGGTCATACTCTTCTTCATCGACGGGTTGGGTATAGGCACGCGCGGGGCCTTCAATCCTCTGGACGGGCTTGAGGGTGCGGAACCTCTGGCGGTTTTTCAGGATGAAGAGCCGGAGGTTTTTCTCGACGGAGTTCTAGTCAGAACGGATGCCACGCTCGGCGTCGAAGGCCGACCGCAGAGCGCTTCCGGGCAAACAACTATCCTGACGGGCATCAACGCGCCCGCGCTTCTTGGCTATCACAAACAGGGTTTCCCGAATAAAGCTCTGCTTGAGATTATAGAAGAGCACTCTATCTTTCTTCAGCTTAAACGTGCGGGCGTTGAGCCGAACACCTTCGCCAACGCTTACACTCGCCGCTTCTTTGACGAGCCGCAGCGATGGGTTTCGGCCACCACTGCGGCTATGCGGGCCGCCGGGATGCGCTTCCGAGACCTCGAAGACCTGCGCGCGGGGCGTGCGGTCTTTCAGGATTTCACAAACCGCATGCTGATTGAAAGAGGCGAGGACGTGACGACGCGCACGCCCGAAGAGGCCGGACGCATCCTTGCCGGAATAGCACGCGAGCACAGGTTCACGCTCTACGAATATTTCATCACGGATAAGGTCGGCCATCTTCAGGACATGGAGCGTGCGCGCTCGATACTCAAGGCGCTGGCCGAGTTCCTGCGCGCGTTGCTTTCAAACGTTGACCTGCGCCGCACGACCGTCATAGTCACAAGCGACCATGGAAACATAGAAGACCTGTCTTCAAGGAATCACACGTTGAACAAAGTGCCTACGCTCATCTGGGGCGCAGAGCGCGAGCGCTTGGCGGCTCGCATCAATTCTCTGGCAGACATTACACCGGCAATCCTGGAAACTCTCGCAGGGCAAGTTACTCGAACAATATGAAAAACTCTGTGACGCCCGCGTCTGACAATCAAGATGAAAGCGCGCTTCATCTTCATCCCGTACATCGTGACATAAATAATCGCCGCGAAATCTTCGGCTGGATTATGTACGACTGGGCGAACTCAGCCTTTTACACCACGGTCGTAGGTGCGCTCTTCGGGGATTACCTGACTTACCTGGCGCAGAGAGCCGTGGGCGAGAACGGCACCGTCCTGAGCTTCGGCCCCTTAGGGGCGGTGACTGCCAAATCACTTTCAACCTTTGCCGTCTCGGCCTCGGTCTTTCTGCAAATCTTCATCCTGCCAATCCTGGGCGCTTTGGGCGACTACTCGGATTTGAAGAAGCGACTGATGCAGGTCTTCTGTTACATGGGAGTGGCCGCGACCTGCTCGCTCTTTTTTCTGCAAGAGGGCTGGCATCTTTTCGGCGCGGCCATGTTCATCTTCGCCAACGTCTCTTACGGCGCGAGCATAGTCTTTTACAACGCTTACCTTCCCGAAATCACCACCGAAGACCAGCGCGATAAAGTCTCCAGTCGAGGGTTCGCTTTCGGCTATCTGGGCGGCGGGCTGCTGCTGGCCCTGAATCTCATCATGGTTCAGGGCGCAGGGCTTTTCGGAATGTCTAAGCTGATGGCTGTGCGCCTTTCGCTTCTCTCCGCAGGCATCTGGTGGGGAGGCTTCGCCGTCTTCACCTTCTCTTTGTTGAAGCGAAGGCCCGCGCCCAGGAAGCTGCCAAAGAATCGCAGCTACCTGACCATAGGTTTTACTGAAATCGGCTCTACCTTTAAAGAGCTATTGAGGCTGCGCTACACGCTGCGCTATTTAATAGGCTATCTGACTTACAACGACGGCATTCAAACAGTGATAGGCGCGGCGGGGGTTTTCCTGGGCCAGGAGCTTTTCCGTGCGCGAGGGATGGAGACGCCTCCATCGTTTCTGCTCAGCATCTTTCTAATGGTTCAGTTCGTGGCCTTCTTCGGCGCGCTCCTTTTCGAGCGCATAGCGCGCTGGCTCGGGACAAAGAGCGCGATTATCATCTCGCTCGTCATCTGGGCCGGAATTGTCATCTACGCGTACTCCATGCTCTCTACCATGAATGAGGCCTGGATTATGGGCGGGTTGATTGCGATTGTGCTGGGCGGGTCGCAGGCGCTCTCGCGCTCGCTCTTCTCGCGCATGATTCCAGAGGGGCGCGAGGCTTCGTTCTTCGGCATCTACGAAGTCTCCGAGCGCGGAACGTCATGGATAGGCCCGCTTGTCTTCAGCATAGTGGTCGCGCGCACAGGCTCTTATCGCCAGGCGCTTCTCTCTCTAATCTTCTTCTTCATAGCGGGTCTTCTGATTCTTCTCTTCACGGACACGAACCGCGCCGTGCATGAGGCTGGAAACTATCTGCCGGAAGAGATTGAAGGCAAGGCTAAAGCTGAATCGAGTTGATTCAGCGCTTGGCGGAGCGGCGCGTAGGCTGAGGCTCTGCGGCTGCGTTCTCTAAACAGGAAGTCGAGCAATAGACGGAAGACCTGGAGCGCAACTGAAGCGCACGTCCAGAAGGAATCCATGTGCCGCAGGCGGCGCAGCGTACCAGTCTTTCACCATCGGAGCGCCCGCGACTCTCTGCGGCAGGCCGAGCGCTTTCCGCTCCTTTTGTCATGCGGTAGAGGCTGCGCGTGATGCTGAAAATCTGGCGCACCACAGGCATGTAGCGACGCAAGCGCCAGAAGAGCAGAAGGTAGAAGATGAGGGCTATCAGGCCAAGAACAATCAGGTACTTCAAAAAATCTCCTTAGGGCTTCAAGACTTGATGCTGCTTTGCGCGAGCAGCGCTTCCAAATCCGAAAGCGCGTCGTTCTTTGGATTCACGCCGCGCAGTGTCTCTATGGTCTTCTCCGCTTCCTTCCTGCTTCCGGTTTTGATGAGCGCCGTCGCAAGATTTTGCAGTGTCAGTTCGTGGCGCGGGTCAATCTCAAGCGACTTTCGATATTCGCGTATCGCGCTCTGCGGGTCGGAAGGCTCTCCAAGGTAATAGGTCAATCCAAGGTCGGTACGCGCGTTCACATCTTTCGGGTCAAGCTCCAAGGCTTTCTGATAATAGGTGCGCGCTTCCTTAAAGCGCTCAGCGTCTCCCAGTTGTCCTAAATCAAAGAGCAAGTTTGCCAGCGAGACGGTCGTGCTTCTGTCGTTCGGGTCGGCTTCCACAGCGCGTTTGAGAAAGCGTGCGGCGTCGGGCAGAAAGCGCGGGTCGCGCGTCTGGTTCGCGTAAGCGTAGAGCGCCATGCCGAATCTCTTCTGTAGCTCAACATCCTCCGGCCTGGCGTCCGTAGTCTGAATAGCATCACGAATCTCTTTTTCCGAAAGCTGCTGCGAAGATGCTTTCTCATTTGACGCGCCAGCCGTGGCGGCCTGCGTGGCAGCGCCTCCTGCGTCCCGCGTGCCTGTGGAGTTTGCAAGGATAAAGCCGACCACGAATCCGGCCAGAAGCCCTGCCGCCAAAAAGAGTAGATTGCGTGCCACGATGCTCTTAATACCGCGTACGAACTAAAGCCTGTAATAAACCGGAAGTGTAACAAAAGGCTTTTCAAAAGGCGACGCGCGCCGCTTTCAATCTCGAAAGCAGCGCGCGTGCGCGTCGAAGTTATTGATGCTGGCGGAAGCGCTACGGCTTATCTTCAGCCCTTCTTATTCCTCGCCGGAGTTTGAAGAGTCCGGGCCTGAGGAGGGCAGGTCGTGTTCGCGCCTGCGCGGAAGCGGGTCTGTCGCACGCCGCCTTGGCGTAGAAGGCGCTGCGCGGCGGTCAATCGTGCCGGGCGGAAGCCGCTTTCCCTTGATGGCTTCTTCCAGGATGCGCGTTATCTCTTGCGAGAGCGTGCGGTGCTCCGCTTTGGCGCGTTGTTGCAAGGCATCCTTCAGGTCGTTGGGGACGTACGCGCCTATGAAGACCCCTTTACGGTTCGCCATATTCTTCCTGCTTCTCCTTCGTTAAAGAGCAGTGGGACTGCTTAGAAAAGCTTTCGTGTCGAAGTTGGCTTTCCTGTTATGCATGCGAGAGAGCAGGTCTATAAGCCGAATTCTGTTCTTCATCCTTTAGGGGACGAAGCGGCGATCATTCATCTAGGCCATTTGTCGCCAAATGGCTCAAGCGACCTACCCGGAGGTCGTGAGCCGAAAGCCCTGAAGCTTTCGACCGCTTGGGCGGGCAGCCCTTTTTGACGCCTCCCTATTTGGTCTTGCACCGCGAGGAGTTTGCCTGGCCGCGCATGTCACCACACGCGCCGGTGCGCTCTTACATTAAGCCCGCAAAGGGGCCGCACCGTTTCACCCATCACCCGCAACTGCCGCACGCTCGTTAAGAGCAGACGACAACCCGTTGGCTGGTCTCTTTTCTGTTGCACTTGTCGTCGCCGCACAAATTTTGTACGACGCCCAGCCGTTAGCTGGCTCGCTGCCCTGTAGTGTTCGGACTTTCCTCTCCTTCGACCCTCAAAAATGAGGGCGAAGCAGCGACCACCCGACCTGCTCTCTTGCAAGGCTGGCAGATTATAGCAAACCAATGTTCAACAGGTACAGCACAAAATCATCACCTGTTGAGACCTGTATTTAGATGAATTAAGGGGCTTAAAAGTAGCAAGATTGCAGGCGGGAATGACCAAATCCCAAGGAGGAGCGAGCCGCTCCCGCCTGGGAATGAGTGCGCGCCGCCTTGGAGTGAGCGGCTGATTCCCTGGAATGAGCGCTCATTCCCGCCGTTTTATGGCAAATGAAAGCCAAAATTGTAGGGGCAGGGACAAGTCCTCTGCCCGCCTGTATTGAAACAGAGCGGGCAGAGGGCTTGTCCCTGCCTCTACAGTTATTTCACTGTCCCTGGTAGTTGTTGCCGTTGCTGTCCTGGTAGGAGAGCGTGTGGCGGGTCGTCAGGTTCGTGTCTGCTGGCAGATTCGGCCTCAGGCGCACGCCTATTCTGAGGACAGCCGTGTCGCCGGGCGCTAAATCAGAGACCCTCCAGACCAGCTTTTGGCCCGCGCCCGGAGCATCCTGTTGGTTCAGCGCAGGGTCGGAGTTGACGAACTGTAGAGCCTCAGGCAAGATCTCCGTCACAACCACGTTCTTCGCCAGTCCGCTTCCCTGATTCACCAGCACAAGGCGGTAGTAGATGGCGTCGCCCGGCGCGGAAGAGTCCGAGACCTGTTCTGTTCTGACTTGCACGCGCGGGGTGCCTACGGTCAGCACGGAGTTCGCTTCGTTGGCGACCCGTCCACTGGCAAGCGAGCGCGCCACCACGCTGTAATTGTACTGCGTGCGGTCGGGCGCATTAGCAGGCACGGGCACTTTCAGGAGCATAAGGAACTGGCCGTCGCGTGCCGCAAGAGGCGGCGTCTGCGTGACCGGAGGCTCGTTGTCTTGATGCAGGCCGTCGCCGTTCGTGTCCGCGTAGGCCGTAGCTGCGGGCGCGCCCACTCCCGTAATGCGAAGCTCAAAAGCATCCATGCTGTTGCCAAGGTTCCGCACGACGAAGGGGATGTAGTTGGTGTCGCCGGGCGTGACGGTCAGCCCAGGCGAGACCGCGTCTACGCGCACGCGCGGGACTTTGCCCACGGAGATAGTAGGGCTATCGAAATTCGAGGCGTAGGGCAAGCTCTGAGTTCTCATCATGCCTCGCCCCAGGGGATTCGTGCCCGCCATCGCATCCGGCAGAGCGCGCAACGTGACGGTTATCTCTTTGGAATCTCTCCCGCCCAAATCTCCTAGCGCCCAGATGGCTGTGCGCGAAGGCGGGTCGTAGGCTACGGGGGCCGGTGTCGCTTTGACAAGCTCGAAGCTCGGATTGAAGACGAAGTCGGCGCGAGAGCTTCTGGCGGAAGTCGAGCCGACGTTTCTGACAAGTATCGTCTGCGTGAAGGTGTCGCCGGGCATCACGGAAGCCTGCGATACATTCGAGTTCGCGGAAAGGGCCGGAGCGACCACGTTGATTGCGCCGTCAACTATCTTCAAGACCTGATAGTCACTTTGCGAAGCGGCGCGCACAAAGAACCTTCTCTGCTGCCCGTCGGTCGCTGTCTCAGGCACCTTCACCTTGAGCATCACGTCTATGGAGCCGCCGCGAGCAAGCTGCGGCGTGATGAGAATGGGAAGCCCCGTGTCGGACGACTGCGTTCCAACCAGGCTGAAGGCCGGTTGATATTCCGCCGGAAGGTCTGTCTCAAGACGGAACTGGTCTTCCTTGTTTCCAGTGTTAGTGATTGTGACCGGCACCTGCACGAGCGCTCCCGGCGAAGCCGTCTCGCTGGTCTTTCTCAGGGCCAGAACGAGACTCGGCACCTGCTTGACCGTCAGCGTCAGCCCCGAAGATTGCGCCGGTTGAGCGCTTTCGGTCGAAGGCGTCTCCGTAATGGAAGGCGATGCCGTGGTGGCCGGAGGCTGCGTCATGGGCGGCGTAGTGCCTACGGGAATGGTATTGCGCGGCGGCTTGTTGACGGCGACCTGCGTGTTCGCGTTCGCGTTGGTATTAGCTGGCGAGGTCACGGTCTTTGGCTGGTTAGCGTTCGCAAGAGCCGTCGGCTGAGCGGGTGGCAACTGCCTGCCTCGCCTGCGCCCGCGCCCCGTTCTGGGATTCACAGCAGTTGTGCCCGCAGAAGTATTGGCTTGACTCTGCGCGACCGTCTGCGGCGGATTATTAATCTTCAGCCCTGGCGTCTTTGTGTTCCTGTTCGGCTGCGCCGTATTGGCGTTCGCGCCCGCAATCAGGTACGGAGTCGGAGAGACCGTAGGCGCGGGCGTCCTGTTCGGCTGAGCCGCCAAGGGAGGCTGCGTTGTCGTCTGCTGGGTTGCAGTCTTAGGCTCGGTCGCAGTCGGAGCCGCAACGCCGCCGCGCGCAGCGAATTCTCGCCGCGCGGCTGCCATTTCGCCCTCGTAGATTTCTGCGAAAGGCGTGTCCTTGATGGTGCGAAGGCGCTGCCCCACGGCTTCCGCATCCTGAAACTTGCCCAACTGCATGTAAGAACGACCGAGCCATAGAAGCGTCAGGTCAGTGATGATGCTGTTCGGATAGTTCTTCAGAAAATCCTTCAGGACATTCGCGGCCTGGTCGTAGCGTCCCTGGTTGTAGAGCGTCTGACCGCGCGAGAACATGGCCTGCTCGGCATCGCTCGGGACATCCGAGCCTTGTTGCTCCTGAAGCGTTGCTGCCAGCGCGCTCGGTACGGATAGCGGCATTAAAGGAGCCAGAAGGAGCGCCGCAATGAGCGCCCACGCTCCCGTTCTATTTCGGGTAATCAAAGTCTTATCCCTCCGGGGAAGAAGGTGCATATTTGAAATCTGATAAGAGACAAAATATGTTTCAGAGATGAACCAGAACTGCCGGATAGCGGAGGCATTCGTCTCGCGGCACAAACCACATCATACTGTTTTCAGGAGCATGAAAACAAGACCCAAGCTGTAAATAGTAAATGGTAAATGGTAAATAGAAGAAGCTCTCTTTCCATTCACCATTTACCATTCACTATTTACCGGTCTTTTACCAGCCGCCGCGACTGACTTCTATGCGGTCGCCGGGCTGTAGGACGGGGTCGGGTATTTTGCCTTCTTCAATCTTCTTCAGATTGTATTTGGTGGTCACGAGCATTCCGCCTGCGCCCGTGCGCGAGACCTTAACGTCGCTTCCGGCGAAGCGGGTCGTGCCGCCTGCCGCGAGGATGGCCTGCGTTAAAGTCAGCCCTGAGTGGAAGCTCTTCTGGCCGGGATTACTGATTGCGCCGCCTACGAAATAGAACTGCGGCGGGGCTGGCGTGAGTTTTATCACGTCGCCGGGTTGAACGGGCGTAGACATGGCGTTTGTGTCCGCGAGGTCTACGGTCAGGTTCGCGCTGCCCTGTCGCATGATGACGGCGCGGCCCGCTTCCGTTCTCGGCTGCGCCTCGGTTATCACAACGTAGAGCGGGACTGCTTCGCGGCGCAGGTACTTCATGCCGGGGTCGTTCACAAGGCCCGTCACAATTACCGTGTGGCTCTGGTACTCGCGCACGTTCACGCTCACCTGCGGCTTGTCGTAAATCTTTATCAGAGAGCGAAGGCGCGCGGCTATCTCTTCGGTCGTCATGCCCGTTACGGTCAGGGGGTCGCCTGCCAGAGGATAGTCCAGCATTCCGCCCGGCAGAACCGTGTAGAGCGTTGAACCGCGTGCAGGAGAATTGAGCAGCCGTATGTCCAGCACGTCGCCTACGCCTACGCGATAAATGTCCATCAAGGCAGCGCTATTAGTTGCAGCAGCAACGTTCGCCGGAGACGAGTTTCCGGTGCTTGCCACCGGCGGCGCGCTCGGCACGGACTTAGGCTGCGGCGCGTCTGAAGTCGAAGTAGCGTTCGGATTGGAGATGGGCGTTGCCGAAGCGGTCGCGGGCGGATTCTTCTCCTTCTGCTCGCCGCCGGACTTGTTCGACTTCGCGGAACTCTTCTTGTCCTTGCTTGAAGAGGAGCCTGCGTTTCGGGGGGCTATGTTGTTTCCCTTTTCCGAGGCGGAGGGTGAAGTGGCGGCCTGTGGCGGCTGCGCGGCTATGACTGGCACAGCCGAGACGAAAAGCATTAACGCCGTCGTGTATAGAACTTTTTTCATGATGCACTCTTAAACTTCTTTACCTTTTTGATAACCGGACGCGCGTGCGCTTCAGGGCAATGAAGCTGGACGCGCCGAATCCTTTTAGAGCTTTAGAACGGTCGCCCGCGCGTATCGTTGCGCCGACCGAACTCAAAGACCAGCGAGACGCGGTTGCGATTGAAGGTAAGCACGGGCAGCGTAGAATCCCTGCGGCTGAAGCTGTAGACGAAGCGGGAGCGTACAAGCTCCGACAACTGGTACGCGGCGTCGAAAGAAAAACCGTACAGGTGGTCTTTTCGCCGCTCGCCAGCGAACTGCCCCAATTGGATGCCGCCCGAGGCCGTGGTGCCTGGGACGACCGCTATGGGGAAGCTTAACTGTTGATAATCAAGGCCGAAACCCAACTTCAAATCCCCCGTCGCGCGACCTTCAACGCGCGCCCTTGCGCCTGTGGAAAGGAGGCGTGCGTTACCCCCTTCTAGATTAAATGACGAAACCTGCGTTTTTCGCAGAGCCGCAGCCTCAAAATTTATCCTATCCGACAGGTCTCGGCGGTAAAGAAGGTCGAAAATCAGGGTGTTGTAGTCGTTATCCTCAGGCGCGTGGCGAAAATCCGACCGCTCGTAGCCCGCTCGAAACGCCAGCCCGTTGGTCTCTGTAATCTGCATACGCGCGCCTACCTGAAACTGGTAGCGATAGTTGGCGCTCAAACGGTTGAACTGCGGACGCAGGGGCGCAGTCGAGTTCGTGTTGGTGAAAGAGGCCGAAACCAGCGCCGTGGTCGATTCCGAAATGTCGCGCTCGTAGTCGACATCCGTGTAAAGCTCGTTGTAGTTGATGAAGAGCGGCGCGCCCTGTATGTAGTCCTCGTCCCAGTCCACGATGTTGTAGCCTGTGCCCAGGCTGAGGCGGCTGCGCGGGCTGAGAAGAAATTCGGCTCGCACGGCTCCATCGTTGCGCGTGAAGGTGTCGCCTACTATGTAGACTTCGCCCGCAGGGTCAAACTCGCGCGGGTCTAAAGTAGAGCGCACAAGATGGTTTCTGAAGGCTAGGCGAACCCAACGGCCAAGATTGGCGCGCGTGTCCAAGTCAAAGGTCTGACCGTTAACCCAGTTGCCGTTCGACAGGCGACCGATTCGCGCCTCGTACATCATACGCAGGGCGCGCCTGTCGCCAGGAATCTCGTACTCCAGTCTGGGCGCGAGCGTAAAGAGTCCTACGTTCTCGCCCGCAGCCGAGCGATAGAAGAAGTTGTCATCGAACATTCCGCCTAGCAGGACGGAGGGACGCAGCACGCCAGGGCCGAACGGATGGCCGCCGATTTCATCACGCACGGCTGCGGTCGTGCCCGGCACCCACTGGCCCGGAACGCGCCCCTGCGCTTCCAACGTCATGGGCACATACAGCCACCCGCCCGACAGGTCAGGCACGGCGGCATAAGTAGAGCCGTTCCAGGAGAAGATGCGAACCGCGCCAGGGTCTACGGGAATCATGCGGGAGCCGAAGGCGGAAGCCAGCCAGAGCGTGCGCCCTCGAAACGTGAACGGAGGCTCCTGCGCGGAAACTGCCGGAACCTGAATCGTAGAAACCAGAGCATTTGACGCTCCTATAGGCGTCGTTATCACAGTCGTCAGAGGCGCTGTGTCGTTGACGGCCTGAGCCTGCTGCGCTGAAGTAGAAGAAGTCGTCCTGCTGGTGGCTACTGCGGGCGCTGAGTTCGCGCCCCTTGCTGCGGCTACAGTCGAGCGCGTGGCGCTTGAAGGAATCGCATCCGTGACGGGGGCCGAATCAATCGAGACGCTGCGCGGGCTTGAAGGGTCAAGCCGTGCCTGGGCTTCAGCCGCACGGGCCGCGCGCACGCGTGCACGCGCCACTTCGTTTGTAATTCCTATCACCAAGCGATTGAAATTCCTGCGCGGCAGAACCGCGTCGCCCTCCGCGAAAGAGATAACTATATCAACGTAAGGCTCGCCGTTCGCTTCGCCGGAGTAGGTGCGAACCGTTCGCGCTACTATGTCGGAGGCGGAATAGGTGGCCCTAAGAAGCGAGCGAGCGCCGCGCACGCGCACCACCGTTTCGCCCGCGCGGGAGAAACGCTGGATTGAATTTTCATCAAGCGCAGAGTCAGCAACAATCTCGACTCGCGCCGCGCCGTCCTCCGCAGTCAGTACAAGTCGCACAAGCTGAACCGTGGCCGCGCCGTCGCCCGCAGCCCTCATCACATCGCTCAACCAGCCCGCAGCGAAGAGTCCGGCGAACAGAAAAATGATAAGGCTGAAGCGGCTAAGTAATCGTCGTCGCCGCCGCCTCGCATTGGGCCGCGCACCCCTCACCGCACATGAGCGATTTCGCATAAGCTGTTCACCTGATGTTTCGGAGACATTTATGTTTGACGGCGCGACCGTGTAAACAATCGCGCCGCCGGTCAGATTCAAGCGGGCTTCAAAATGGCTTCGCGCACTTTCCCCAAGACTGCTTCGGCTGTGGAGTCACAGCAAGCTCAGGCAGGAATTTTACTCTTGGCTTTTGGGCGCTGGCAAGGATTTTGGCGGAAAAAGATGGGGCCAGCGCGAGCCTAAGCGCACGCGCACAAGCTCTTCAACATCGTCTGCGGTCTCGCACTCCAAACACTCCTCTGCAATCTTTCGGGCCTCGCCCGCGTTGATGCCCGCGACCGTTCGACGCACGCGCGGAATCGCGTTGATGGTCATGCTGAGTTCGGTCGCGCCCAGGCCCACGAGGATAGCCGCATAAGCCGGAGTCGAAGCCATCTCGCCGCAGACCACAGCCGGGATTGATGCCGCACGCGCTGCCTCAATCGTTTGCTTGATGCTGGCGAGCACCGAAGGATGAAGCGAGCGGAACCAGTCCGCCACCGCGTCGTTGCCGCGATCGACGGCCAGCAGGTATTGCACCAGGTCGTTTGTGCCGAGGCTGAAGAAATCCACTTCGCGCGCAATCTTGTCGGCTATAAGAACAGCCGCAGGGACTTCTATCATTGCGCCCATGCGAACCTGTCCCGTGGGGATTCCGCGCCTGGTTAAACTTTCTCGCTCTTCATTGATGATGCGGCGGGCCTGCCGCACGTCGGTCAAATCCGAAATCATGGGCAGCACTATGCTCAGGCGACCGTGCGCCGCAGCCCGCAGGACTGCACGCGCCTGCTTTCGCAACTCATCTTTATGACGAAGGCTGAAGCGTATAGCGCGCAGGCCCAAGGCAGGATTGCGCTCGCCATCCGAAAAGGTGCCGACGGCTTTGTCGCCTCCCAGGTCAAAGAGCCTTATGGTCGCGCCGTCTTCGCCCGCTAGACGCGCTATCTCTTCATACGCCTGGCACTGCTCTTCCTCCGAAGGCATGCGCCCGCGCTGCGACATGAGAAACTCTGAGCGGTAGAGGCCGACGCCGCGCGCCCCGAATCTTTTAACGCCCTCGAACTCCGCAGGAAGCTCAAGGTTGGCCCTCAGCACAACGTCTACGCCGTCTTCCGTACGCAGAGGCCCCGGAGCATTGTCTGCCACAGCAAGCCCCGCGCGACGGTTGTCTGCAGAAAGAGAGTCGTAATGCTCTATGGTCTCTTTTGAAGGGTGCAGTATGACTTCGCCGGAGATAGCATCGACTATGACGGGGTCGCCTGTGCGCGCTCTACGATAGAGGTCACGAAGGCCGACGACGGCGGGGATTCCAAGGCCGCGTGCGATGATGGCCGTGTGCGAAGTCCAGCCGCCAGCGTCCGTGGCAATCGCACGCGCATATTTGAAATCAAGCTCGGCCACGGCAGACGGCAGCAAATCTTCCGAGACTATGACGGCATCTTCCGTCAGCCGCCGGTAACGCGGCCCCTCGCCGCTCAGGGCGACAAGTATGCGTTGCATCACGTCTTCAATATCGGAGCCGCGCTCGCGCAGGTAATCGTCCTTAATCTCTGCATAGACGGCCAGGATGCGGTCGCCAACGACCTTCACGGCCCACTCGGCGTTGGCACGCTCTAGCCGTATGAAGCTCTCCACGTCGTCTAGAAGCTTCTGGTCTTCGAGCATCAGAAGGTGCGAGTCGAAGATGTAAGCGTGCTCTGAGCCAAGCACGCGTTCGGCGCGGGCCTTGATTTTAAGAAGCTGTCGGCGCGCAAGCCGCACGGCAGCGCGCCAGCGACGAACCTCTCGCACAACGTCCGCCTCTTCCAGCGTCGCGCGATAAATGTGGCGCGCACCGTTATGTATGCGAAGCACGCGGCCCAACACAATCCCATCGCAGACACCAAGACCCTGCCAGCGCTCTTCCCTTACAGTTCTTCTAACGCTTTCTCTCACTTCTCAGCTTCTTCCCCAAAACCCTTTGCGAACAACTCGCACAACCTGTCCAGAGCTTCCCTTTCATCAACGCCTTCGGCCACTGCGCGAAGCTCCGTGCCGCGCGCGGCGGCCAGCATCAACACGCTGAGGATTGATTTTGCGTCCGCCACTGCGCTCCCGTCCGCACGCTCCAGCCGGATTGTGCTCTGGAACTGATTCGCCAGCCGAACCACCTGCGAGGCTGCGCGTGCGTGCAGGCCGAGACGATTGACGACGACCACGCGACACTCTACCATTCACGCCTTCTTCTGCGGCGAGAGAAGGTCGCCCGCCAGATAGATTCCCTCCTGCCCTTGATTACGCACGCGGCGCGCTATGTCGTTGAGAGTTTCCTGCTCAGGCTGGCTGGCAAGCTTTATCACCATAGGAAGATTGACGCCCGTCACGACTTCGACCTCGCCCTCCGAGAGAAACATGGAAGCGATGTTGGTGGGCGTGCCGCCGAACATGTCCGTCAGGATAAGCACGCCACGGCCTTCCTCTACGCGCTGTATGGCTCGCTCAATCTCGCCGCGCGCGAGGTCAACGTCGTCATGCCAGCCTATGGAGACGGAAGTGATGTGCTTGACGGGGCCAATAATCATCTCAGCCGCCGCCAGCAACTCGCCCGCAAGCTGCCCGTGCGTGACGATGACGCCCGCCACGCGTCCGCCGCCTGCCGAAATCCCGTCGCTCTTTTTCTCAGGGCTGTCCGTCATTCACTTCTCCTTGAAGGTAAGCAAATCACTGCTTACTCTTTTTCCGTCGCGCCTTCTTCACGTCCCTGTGCGCGGCTGTGGCTTCAAAGCCAGCGCGGCGAAGCCTGCGCGCAAGCGCGTTCGCTATCATCACGGAGCGGTGCCGCCCGCCCGTGCAGCCTATGCCGACAGTCACATACGACTTTCCCTCGCGTTTGTAAAGTGGCAGCAGATACTCAAGCAACTCGTGAAAGCGGCGGAGTGTTTCTTCGACCTCCGGCCTTCCCTTCAGATATTGAACCACACGCCGGTCATGGCCCGAAAGCTCTCTGAGTTCCGGCACGAAGTACGGATTCGGCAGGTGTCGCACGTCAAAGAGCAACTCCATAGAGCCTGGGCTTCCGTACTTGTGCCCGAAGCTCAAGACCTGCACGCGCATGGGCGTGCCGCCGACCGCGTCCGGGTTAAAGCGCTCTACCAGAAGTCTGCGAAGAGTGTGAACCGTGTGCTCGGAAGTGTCTATGATGAAGTTTGCGAGAGCGCGTATGTCCTCCATCTGTGCGCGCTCGGCGCGAATGGATTCCAGCAAGCCCTGGCCCGTGTCGGCAGGATGAGGCCGCCTGGTCTCGTTAAAGCGGCGGGCCAGAACTTCGTCCGAAGCTTCCAGAAAGAGCACGAAGACGCGAAGGCCCTGACGACGAAGAGCGCGCAACTGCTTTTCAAACTCGGAGAGGAACTGCCCCTCGCGTATGTTCATGACGAGCGCCGCGCGCTCTATGCTCGCGTCTCTCTCTTCGACCGGCTGAACCAGGCGCGCAAACGTCTGAAGCATGGTCGTGGGCAGATTGTCTACGCAGAAATAGCCTAAGTCTTCAAAAGCGTTCGTGGCCGACGACATGCCGGAGCCGCTCAAGCCCGTAATGATAACAACGTCCGGCGCTCTCTTATCTTCGGTCTCTTCTTTTTTCTTCGCCATAAAAGAGCATGGAACTCAAGGTAAATGAAGCTCCGCAGGAGCTATATGTTTATAGCTCATCATCAGGGGAATATAAATAGCTCCGTAGGAGCGACATGTAACCCGATGCAGAACATGTCGCTCCTACGGAGCTACGCCCTAATCCTAATCTTGTAACTATAAACATATAGCTCCTACGGAGCTAAGAAATACCAGATGGCCGCGCTTACTGCTTACTTTCCAGAATCAATGTATGACGTGCGACAAACTCCTGTGCGGCGTCGTAGCCGCGCGAGCGCAGGAGTTGAATGCGAACGGCGGTTTCCACCAGCGTCGAAAGATTTCTGCCGGGGCTGACGGGAATCAAAACCTGCGGCACGCGCACGCCCAGAACTTCCGTTGAGCGCGGGTCAATGCCCAGGCGGTCAACCTCGCCCGCCCTGTCCCAACGCTCAAGCTTGATGGAGAGGTCAAGGGTCTTGGCAGAACTAATGGCCGAGACGCCGAAGAGGTCTCGTATGTTGAGAATGCCAAGCCCGCGTATCTCCAGATGCTCGCGCAGGAGTTCAGGCGCGCTCCCTATGACCTTATCCGTGCCGATGCGCTTGACCTCAATCACGTCGTCGGAGACTAGACGATGGCCGCGCGAGATTAAATCCAGCGCGCACTCGCTCTTTCCTATGCCGGACGTTCCCTCAATCAAAACCCCAAGCCCGTAGACATCCAGCAGCACTCCATGACGAACAGCGCGAGGCGCTAGCGCCTCCTGCAAGAAGTCCGTCACGACGTTGATGGCTATGGAACTGACGAGCGGAGTTTGCAGTAGCGGCAGGCCAGCCCTCTCAGCCTCTTCGACCAATTCTACGGGCGGCTCAAGCCCCTTGGTGACTAGCACGCAACTGATTCTTTCGAGCGACAGGTGGCGAATCGCCTCGGCCCTCTTCTCAGAATCAAGCTGGCCCAGGAACCAGATTTCGCTCTGGCCTACAATCTGAAGGCGGCCCGTGTGTATGTAGTTGGTAAAGCCAGCGAGCGCAAGCCCAAGCTTCTGTATGCGCGGCACGGTCAACTCGCGCCCTTCGGCCCCACCCGCGCCCGCCAGCACACGCAACTCAAGCTGCTCCGGTGCCTGCGCGATAAAATCTCGCACCGTAATGGCAGGGCTGCTGGTAATGCTCTCGGACATAATGAATCAAGAGACGAAGGAATTGATTCATTGATTCACCGGTTCATTGGTTCAATGAAGAAATGAACCGATGAATCAATCTCTTATGGTTCTATCAGGCCGTAGTTGCCGTCTTTGCGTTTGTAGATGACGCCGATGCGGTTGGTGTCCGCGTCTCGAAAGACAAGGAATTGATTTGAATCTTCAGAGAGGCGAAGCGCCGCTTCCTCTGCCGTCATGGGCTTGATGCTGTAGCGGCGTGCGGTGATGATGCGTGAAGGGCGCGGGCTGGCCTCTACGGGCGCGTCCGGCGGCGGCGCGACTGACGCTGTCGGCATGGCCTGCTGCTTGCGGTCAATGAGTTTCTTCTTCAGCTTGAGCGCCTGCTTTTCAATTTTGGCGATGGCGCGCGTCAGCGCCTGATACATGTCCGCGTTGGCGTCCCTGGCCGTCAAAGTGTGCTCGCGCCAGTGAACCAGAATCTCGCCTATCTTTCGATTCTTCTCGACTTCTATAATGACGTGCGCGCGTGCAGTCGTATCATCAAAAATCTGCTCTATCTTCCCGAAATGCTCTTCGACGTGATTTCGTATCGCTGGCGTCACCTCAACGTGCCGCCCCGTGTACTCAAACTCCATCCGAAGCCTCCCTCCTTAAAAACAGTGATAAGTGAGAAAAGCAGTTTTCAGCTTTGAGTTTTCAGTTTTCAGAAAAGAGCCTGCTGCTTTTAACTGAAAACTGGAAACTGATTACTGAAAACTGTTCTTCAGACAACTGCGCGGCGCTCGCGTGAGCCTGGAATCTGCATTTGGTCACGATACTTGGCTACGGTGCGGCGCGACAGCTTGATGCCTTCTTTGGCTAAAATCTTGACGACCTGGTCGTCCGTAATCGGGTTGTGCGAGTCCTCTTCCTCAATCAGCTTCTTAATCTTGAGCTTGATGATGCGGGTCGAGACCTCTTCGCCCTCTTCGTTCATCATGCCTTCTGTAAAGAAGCGGCGCAGTTCTATTACGCCCTGCGGCGTGTGCGCGTACTTGCGATTGACTACGCGCGAGACCGTGGAAAGGTGCATGCCTATGTCTTCGGCAATATCTTTGAGCATCATTGGCTTGATGTGCTCGACACCATTATCGAGAAAGTCTCGCTGACGTTTGACGATGGACTCCACGACCTTGTAGATGGTTTGACGCCTGTGCTCTATGTTACGCAGAAGGTCTACAGCCGAGCGCATCTTGTCGCGTATGAAGTCGCGCTCCTCTTTAGTCGTGTTAGGCTTGCCGAGCATCTGCTGGTAGGTCGTGTTGATTCGCAGGCGCGGGCTTCCGTCATCAGCAAAGTAGATGACATAGCCGCCAAGCTCGTCGCCGTCATCCGACAACTCGTCAACCTTCTCTATGTAAATCTCCGGCGTAATCAGGATTGGCTCGTCCGAACTGTAGCGACGGCCCGGATAAGGGTCTAGCGTGCGTATAATCTGAAGCTCGCTTAAAAGCTCTTCGACCGAAACGCCTATCTGCTTTGAAAGATTCGGCAGCTTGTGCTGCTGCAAGTCCTGCAAGTGCTCCTGAATGAGACTGGCCGCCAGGCGGTCTTCCTCGCCGCGCACTTTAAGCTGTATGAGCAAGCACTCGCGCGCGTCACGCGCGCCGCAGCCCACAGGCTCAAGCAACATCACAGCCTGACGAGCCTCTTCCACAACTTCCTCAGACCAGTTGCCCATCTGGGCTATCTCTTCGTTAGTGGCATTCAACCGCCCGTCTGCGTCCAGGTTTCCAATGACGCAGAGCGCCGCGTCGCAGACCTCGCCGGAAATCGGACTCATGTGAAGCTGCCATTCCAGGTGTTCTGAGAGCGAGGGCGGGCGCGTCAGAAATTGCTCAAAGGTCGGGGCGTCCTCTTTATATTCGAACTCCTGCGTCTTGTAGCCGGGGTCAAGATAGTCCTGAAACTCGCGCCCGAAATCTATCTCCTCGAAGGCGTCGCGCGATTCAAGGTCGGAGCCGAAATCTTCATCGCCGCCCTCGCCTGCGCCTTCCGAGCTTGCGGCCACTTCGGTCGCTTCTTCCGTGTAAGAGGCGAGCGGCGCGTCCGGTTCGCCCGAGCCGTTAGTGGATGCGCCCGCTTCTGCCGCTTCAAAATCGAAGCTGGCGGAAGGGTCTACAGCGCCCGCCTGCTGATCCAGAATTTTTTCCGCCAGTTCCTGAATCTCTTCCTGCGACTGCACCTCTTCGAGGACAGGATTTTCCAGAAGCTGCTGCTGGATTAACTCCGTCAATTCCAGGCTGGTCATTTGCAGCATCTCTATGCGCTGGCGCAACTGCGGCGTCAGCACGAGGCGCTGCGATAGATTGGTAGTAAGCTTAACGGACATAGCTAAAGCTAATATACAAAAATTGCTATCGAATGAATTTGGACGCTTATGAAGCCCGGGAGAGATTATAACTGAAAATCGTGCCTGCCGTCAGTAATCCACCTTCAGTCAGAAGAAAAATGTAAGAACTCCTGTTAATTTATTTTCTACATTCTGAACTTCTCGCCAAGATAAAGCCGTCGCACCTCAGCGTCTTCCGTCAACTCGCGCGGAGCGCCTGTGCGGAAGATGCGGCCTTCGGCCATGATGTAGGCGCGGTCTGTGACGCCCAGGGTTTCGCGCACGTTATGGTCAGTAATCAGGATTCCTATGCCGCGATTTTTCAGGTACAGAATCACGTTCTGAATATCGTCTACCGCCTTCGGGTCAATGCCAGCGAAAGGCTCGTCAAGGAGAATGAACTGCGGCTCGGTCGCAAGCGCACGCGCAATCTCCGTGCGGCGGCGCTCTCCGCCCGACAACGCATCGCCGCGAGTGTTTCGCACATGAGCGACGCCGAACTCTTCCAGCAACTCCTCCAGCCGCTTGTATCTCTCGCGCCTGCGAAGGCCCATTGTCTCCAGCACTGCCAGGATATTTTCTGCGGCAGTCATCTTGCGAAAAACCGAAGGCTCCTGCGGCAAGTACCCTAAGCCCAAGCGTGCGCGCAGGTACATGGGAAGCTTCGTGACATCGCGCTCGCCCAATCGAATCGTCCCGCGATCCGGCTGCTCAAGCCCCGTAATCATGTAAAAGGTAGTGGTCTTTCCCGCGCCGTTTGCGCCGAGCAAGCCCACAACCTCGCCCGGCTCGACGTGCAGGCTCACATTGTCGACCACGCGCCTCTTGCCATAAGTCTTCTGTAGATGGAAGCCTGCCAGCGCAGCATTTGAAGGACTGACGGATGAAAGCTCACGCCCCTCAACGACCGCGCTCTCCTCATGCTCTACTATTACGGTTTTCATTCAGTCAGCGTCATGACTGTAGGGGCAGGGACAAGTCCTCGGCCCGTGTTTTATTTAAAGCAAAGCGGGCAGAGGACTTGTCCATGCCCCTACTCATCACTATTTTTTTATCGGGTGCTTGGAGCGCACGCGACCCGTGGATTGTGTTCCATTGGAGGTGTCCGCGACCACTCTATTATCGCGTAAATAGACAGTCAAGCGGCCCGCTTCGTTGCTTCCGTTCTCGGCGTCTTCCACGCGCGCAGGGTTTCCTTTGAGGACTACGGTTTCATCTGCGGCTGTGTACTGCGCCCAGTCGCCCGTGCCGCGCCTTCCGGGTTGAGTCAACACAACGTCGCGCTGGGCTATGGACTTCTCCACATCGTTCGTCTCTTTCAAGAGATAAACGTCCGTGACGGCGCTTGTGATGCGGTCTGTCCCCTGCTTGACATCTACGTTGCCCTCGTAATGCACAAGCCTGTCCGTGTCCGAGTACCACATGCGGTCTGCGGTGGCAAAGACGGGCACGACCGTTTTGCTCCCGTCCTGCTCCTTGCGATGAACCTGATAGAGCGCGCTCTGCACATTTCCCTGGCTCTCCATTCGCTTGTTCTCGCGGTAGAGCGTGATGGTATCGCCGCGCACGAAATTATCGTCCTGCCACGCACGCGCGTTTCCGGTGTAGATGGCTACGCCCGTAGCGTGCCTGAACTCCGCGCGGTCAGAGACTATGTAAACGGGGCTTTTGACTTTCGAGAAGGGCGTAGCGCCGCCCGTCTGCTCCTGGCTGTAATAGGTCGTGGCCGTCTTGCCGCGACTGTAGGAGATGTCGTTGCGCGTGTCGGAATCAATCTCAAGGGCTTTCGTGCGTGCGCGCGAGTCCCAGACCGTTGGCTCGCCGCCGCGCATGCGTACCGTTTCATCCGACGCGGTATAGCTCATGGAAGCGGAGCGACCGTTTCTATCCTGCTCGTTGAATTTCGCATCGCCGGTGGCATCAACCTGGCTCACGTCCTGAGTCTCGCGCACGAAGGAAGAGACCATCTTCTGCGCTGTGAGCGTGCGCTGCGCGCGGCTCTCTGAAGGTTGCACAGGGTCGAAGACGGCTTTGACTCCGCCGGTCGCCGTAAAATTGCGCGCAAGGTTTCCCGTCTCGTAAAAGTCTCCGTCAAAGCGCGGCGCAAAGAGAGTCTTGCGGTCTGCCGTGGGCGAGGGCTGCACAGGCTCTATGAAAAGCTCTGCGTTGCCTATGGCTTCGGCGCGCTCAAGGTCTTTGCCCTTCGAACGCCAGTAGAGGTTGACGGCGTCTGCGGTCAAACGTTTGTTCGCGGCCTTGGGGTCACTGGCGCGCGACTTCGGCGCAGCGAGCGTCAACACGGAGCGTCCTTCTGCGCGCATCTCTTTCAAGAGACTGCGCTCACCCTGAGCCTCGAAGTTCACCGTCAGCTTTGAAGAGCCGTTCAGTTGCGCTTCCGAATCCGCGTCGAGCGTGCGTGCGCTGACTTCATCCGTCCCTATGGCCTGCTTCAACTGCTGGTCATTGTCCAGAAAGAAATCCATGTCGCGCGCGTGCGCTTCAGCAGCGCGGCCCTCAGTCATAGAGCGAAGATAGGAATGGCCGCGCGCCTCTATCTTCTGAAGCCGCCGCTTATCATTAAGGCTCGCGGCTATGACATCGCCGCTCATGATGTCAGTGCCCTGCTCTGCGGTCGCGCCGCCCATGAAAGCCAGGTGTAAGCTCTTCTCGTCATAAGTTGCGCGGGCGGCGCGAATCGTCACGCGCCGCGCGCGGTTGCCTTTGGCTGGTGGCGCATCCGTTTTGGCTTCAGGGTTGACCGTCACTTCGACCGCAGAGCGCAGCAGTAGCGTCTTGTTCTTGGCGTCGACGGTTGCGCCCGTAGATTGTCCGGTCAAATTAGCGCGCGTGAAATTAAGCAGGCTGGCCGTGTCTGCGGTCTCGCTTTTGATGTCGTAAGTGACGGTCTCGGTTTTCGCAACCAGGCCGTCGCGCGTCTCTATATTAACGTCGCCTGTGAAGACCACGCTTCCCTTTTTCTGGTCAAAGATGGCGCGGTGGGCCTTTACCTGGTTGGGCTTGTCTGAGCCTTCAGGATAAGACTCAAGCTGTACCTCTTCCAGTTCGTGGTGGCCGTCCGCGAAGGTAATATCACGCGCCGCGCGCACCAGCAGGCTCAGGCGGTCGCCGTCCATCTCTCGCCGCTCGTAGCCCTCGACCACGCTCGTCACAGTACGGGACAACTCTGGGTTCTGCCCGAACATGCGAAACGGCACATTGTTTCTGAGCTTGTAATAAGAGATTCCGACGAAGACCATGCCCGCCACGCCAATCAAGAGCGCAACGGCACGCGTCACGCGCGGCAGCCGCGCCCTCAAATCAACAATCGAAACTCTTCTTCGTCTAATCTCTTGCACCATACAATGAGTGCTGAGTACTGAGTAAAAGCAATTTGTCTTTACTCAGTACTCAGCACTAACCACTTTCTCTTACGTCTTGAACGCACATTTGCAAGCGGGTTTCGCCTTGCCAGGTGTTGAGTTCAAGGGTGTAAGCCATTTCGATGCGTGCGCCCTGTGTGAGCGTTTGCCCCGAAGTGAGTTCTTCGGCCCCGCCCCACCAGATGGCGTCGAAGGTGCGGCCATCTGCTCCGGCGACCCGCATCTTCAAATGGCGCTCTTTGAGAACGCGCGGCTCGTAGGCAAGGCGCAACCCGCGCGTCAGAAAGACCGGCTGCGGGTTCGAAGCGCCGAAAGGCTCAAGACGGCGCAACTCTTCCGCCAGCCCCAGCGTGACGGCTTCACACGGCAACTCCGCGTCAACGCGCACGACTGGCACGAGGTCGTCCCCTTTGATATTCGAGGCGGCGTGCTCGTTCAGTCGGCGGCGCAGTTCTTCTATGCATTCGCGCTTGATGGTCAGCCCCGCCGCGTGGCTGTGGCCGCCGAACTGCTCGAAGAGGTCGGCGCACGTCGTCAGACCGTTCAAGAGATGATAGGTCTCTATGCTGCGCGCGGAGCCGTGGCCGAGGCCAGCTTCGTCAAGAGAGATGATGACGCACGGGCGGTTCAGCTTTTCCGCGACCTTGGAGGCGGCTATGCCTATCACGCCTCTGTGCCAGCCGTCGCCGGCAATCACCGCTACGTGCGAGTGCGCGTTCGTGTCCGTGGAAAGAGCAAGCTCCGCGAAGGCGCGCTTTATAATCTCGCTCTGAACGGTCTGTCGCTCGCGGTTACGCATGTCAAGGTGCGCCGCAAGCTTTTGCGCCTCCTCGTCCGTCTCGGCTTCAAACAATTCCACGACCGCGCGAGCGGCATCCATCCTTCCGGCTGCGTTAATCCTTGGGCTTATGCGAAAGCCGAGGTCTGTTGCCGTCAAGCCTCTACCGTCGCCGCAGCCCGCGACTTCCATCAAGGCGCGCAAGCCTGGATTCGTAGCCCTCGGCAAGTCCGCAAGGCCGAGCGCGACGATCGCTCGATTCTCGCCCACAAGCGGCGCAACGTCCGCCACCGTGCCGATGGCAACGACCTTGAGAAAGCCTTTGACCTGCGCTTCGCGGCCTCGCGCGCGAAAGAGCGCGTGAGCGAGTTTGAAAGCAACGCCCACGCCCGCAAGATTTTTGTCCGGGTAGCTGCAACCCTTCTGATTAGGGTTCAGGACACTGCGGGCTGGCGGCGCTCCTTCATCTTCGTCGGGCAGATGGTGGTCTGTGACAATGCAATCGAGGCCGTTCGCTTTGGCCCACTCCAGAGGCTCGTGCGAGCGTATGCCGCAGTCCACGCTGATAATTACTTTGAAGCCGTCGTCGCGCGCCTTTTCCAGCGCCGCGCGATTAATCCCGTAGCCTTCCGTAAAGCGATGCGGGACGTGAAAGCCCGTCTCTGCGCCGAGCATCTTGAGCGCGCGTCTCAGGACAACCGTTCCGGTCGTGCCGTCAACATCATAGTCGCCGTAGACCAGAATCTTCTCGCCCGCGTCAATGGCGCTGAGGATGCGCTCAACCGCTTCCTTCATTCCCAACATCAACGCGGGGTCGTGCAACTCCTCGAACGAGGGATTCAGAAACTTTCGCGCAGACGCTTCATCGGCATAGCCGCGCTTGATAAGCAGAGACGCCAGGACTGGGGAGACACCGAGCTTTCGGGCAAGCGCCTGTGCTTCCACAATCAAAGGCTCACATACTATCCAGCGTTTCATCCTATTCCGCGAACCATCCGTGGGGTTCCAGGAGTTTGATGCCGACGCGCTGTTTGCCGTCCACTTCGTCCGTCCAGACGCCGTTGACTTCGGCTTCAAGGCTGCGACCGAAGGGCGGAGTCAGGCGCACGCTGGCTCCCATCTTCAGGGGCGCGTCGGTGATAAGAGTCGCGCCGCCGCGACTCACCTTGACGGCTGCGGCCTGGACGTGAAATGGCACGCCGTCTGCGCTTACGCCGTCCAGTTCGACGGTGAAATCAACTGGAACGCGCGGGCTTCTGGGGCGCTGCGTGCGAGCGCCCTGTTCGGGTCTTGTTTCGTCACTCATCTTGAGGCTTACCGCCCTCCCTTTCGTTTATCCGACGAGCGGCGCGCCCGTCTGGAGGGGCGATTAAAGTTTACCGAATCTTCTGGATTATTGTTAGTCCCAGGGTTGGCTCCGGGCAAAGGCTCTTCCGTCTTCTGCTCCGGCGAAGGCTGCGCGGCGGCGGGAGCGGTCGTTCCCTTCTGTTCCGGCGGCGCATCGGTTCCGTAATACGGGCTGACCATGCCAGCGAACACAAGGCCGAAGATGAGAAGACCTACGATGATGCGATAGCCTATGAAAATTCCCGTCGTGTGAGTTCGCAGGAACCTGAGCAGAAACCAGATGGAGAGATAACCAACGATGCCGGACACGATGGTCGCCACGGCCAGGGGGACAAAGCTTCCGCCCGGCAATTTATCCTTGGCCTCTTTGAGTTCGAGCAGGCCGCTCGCGGCGATGGCCGGAATCGAGAGCAGGAACGAAAAGCGTGCTGCCGTTTCGCGCGCTTCGCCCACGAAGAGGCCCGCCATGATGGTAGAGCCTGAGCGGCTCGCGCCAGGAATCAGCGCGAGGCACTGCGCGCCGCCCACGGCCAGCGCGTCTTTGATTCCAAGCTCTGTGATGTTGCGCCGCCTCGCCATACGGCGGCTGACGAACTCCGCCACGCCAAGGCCGATTGCCACCAGTATCATCATCGTCGCTATGACATAAAGATTTTTAGTGAATGGCCCCTCGATTATCTTTTTCAGCAGCAGCCCAATCGTGGCAATCGGGATGGAGCCTATGATGATGAGCCAGCCGAGCCACGCGTCATCCGAAAGCCTGGACTGTTTCTGTCCCATCATAGTCATCTCAAGCGCCGCTTCGCTTTTCCCTCCGCGCAGGAGCGCCAGGTGGTCTACGATGAAGGCGCGCGTAATCTTCAGAATGTCGCGCGCAAAGTAGATGAGCACGGCCAGCAGCGTGCCGAGTTGAATGACGGCAATGACGGCTGTCGTCTGCTCGCTGTTCAAGGTCTCACCGAGTCCCGTGGCGCGGCTTGCCAGAACCAGATGCGCCGTAGAGCTAATCGGAATAAACTCCGTCAACCCCTGAACGATACCCAGGATGATGGCTTGAAGAATAGACATAGCGATTTTGGATTTTGGATTTTAGATTTTGGATTCAGAGAACGGGATTGAAGTTATTCAAGCTCTGTTGCCGCTCCAATCCAAAATCCAAAATCTAAAATCGGCTCCCTTTCATTCTCTGTACGAGCGCTTGGAGATAATCCTGTCGTAGAGGGGGATGGGCATTATCATGGCGGCGCGGACGATTGACGCCAGTTGCCAGGGAAAGGCGTAAGACTTCTTTCTGGCTTCGATGGCGCGCACAATCTTTTCGACCGCCGCGTCCAGTTCCATAAGGTAAGGCATCTGCGCGTGACGCCCCTCCGTCAGTGGCGTCTTGATAAAGCCCGGATGGATAATCGTCACGTCAACACCTGTCCCGCGCAGGTCTACGCGCAGGCTCTCGAAGAAGGCCGAGACGGCTGCCTTGCTGGCGCAGTAGGCCGCGGACTTCGGCAACCCTCTGTAAGCCGCGAGGCTGGAGATGACGACCAGTTGCCCCTGCCCCCGCCCGACCATCGCGGGCAGCACTGCCGTAGCGCTATTGACCACGCCTATGACGTTGATGTTGATGACATCGGCTACGGCTTCCGGCTTCAACTCTCTGGCGTCCGTGGTCGCGCCGACGCCTGCGTTCGCCACCAGCACGTCAACGGGGCCGAAAGCTTTTCGCAGTTCATCTGCGGCGCGGCTGACTGCGGCAGCGTCCCTGACATCTGCCGGAAGAGCCAGAGAGCGCCCGCCCGCAGCTTCGACTTCGCTTACTATCTCCTGCAACACCTCGCCGCGCCGCGCAAGCAGCCCGAGCGAAGCGCCGCGCCTTCCAAGCTCGACCGCGAGCGCCCGCCCTATACCACTCGACGCGCCCGTGATGAAGACGACACGTTTTGACCAGTCAACGCGCATAAAAGAAACAGTCTGGAGAGTCTGGAGAGTCCTGAGAGTCAACTGGATTTTCTTTTCTCTCTAGACTCTCCAGACTCCCTAGACTCTCTAGACTTATTATTAGCACAACTCGGCCACATGCGGGCCAAGGATTCTTAAAGCTCTAGCCAGTTCGTCTTGCTTGATAAGAAGATGGTCGCGCGAAAAGGCGGAGAGAGCGCCGCAGCTTATTCCGGCCTGGGCCAGAAGGGTTGTGACGTGCGCCAGAAAGCCCGTGACCGTCCATTCGAGCACAATGTCGAAGGTCACAAGGCGAAAGCCTCCTTCGACTTTGGCCTCGCGCGCCGCGTGCCGCATGGTGCTCCAGTCGGACTCTTCCAGAAGAAGCGTGACTTCGTGCTCGTCCTTGAGCAGCATGAAACGGGCGTCCGCGCGGGGGCTTAACTCTGGATTCTCAAGCAGGCGTTGCCAGTCCGCGTGGCTTAAGCCCACAAGATAAAAGATGTGCGGCGCGATCTGGACGCGCGCCTGTCTGAGAAGCGATGCCGCGTCCCGTTTCTGATTTTCATTCGTCACAGTATCTTTTATACGTGAACGACTACGGGGAGTATGACGGGGCGCGTGCCGTTCTGTTTCTGTATAAAGCGCTTCAGTTCGACGCGTACGTGCTCTTTCAGGAGCGTCACGTCTTCGCGGTCGTTGCGCGTGGCACGCTCGACGGCTTCGCTGACGACGCGCTGCGCCTCTTTTATAAGGCCGTTGGAGCCGTCCATGCCTATGATTCCGCGCGCCACGATTTCGGGCGGCGCTTCCATCTCTCCCGTCTCGCCGTTGATGGTCAGCACGAGCGTTATCACGCCGTCATAAGCAATCTGCCTGCGCTCGCGCACGGTGTCGCTGTCAATCTCTTCAAAGCCAGTCTCGTCTATGAAGGTGCGCCCTATCTCTCGCTTATCAACGACAGTGGCGCGCTCGCCGTCCAGTTCCAGCACGTCGCCGTTCTCAATCAGGATGATGTTGTCTTCTGGAAAGTTCAGGTGATTCTTGACGAACTCCTTGTGGCGAAAGAGCATTCTGTACTCGCCGTGAATCGGCACAAGGTAGCGGGGCCGGACGGCCTCCGTCATGATGCGTATGTCTTCCTGCGAGGCGTGGCCTGAGACGTGAATCAGTCGTCGCTTCTCTTCAATGATGTTTGCGCCGCGCTTGTATAGGTGGCCTATCATGCGCGAGATGGCGCGCTCGTTGCCCGGAATGATGCGCGCAGAGAGCACAACCGTATCGCCCTCTTCAATCGTCAGCCCCTTGTAGACCTGCGTTGCCATCTGAGCCAGTGCAGCGCGCGGCTCGCCCTGGGAGCCTGTGACCAGGAAAACAATCTCGTCATCGTCAAGATGTTTAGTGTCGCTGACGGACACCAGAAGCCCGTCCGGCACGTCCAGGTATCCAAGCTCTTCCGCAATCTCCACGTTCTTCTGCATGGAGCGGCCAAGCACGCAAACCTTTCTGTCGAACTGCTGCGCTACGTCGAGCACAATCTGTATGCGATGAATCGAAGAGGCGAAGGCCGAAACGATGATGCGCCCTTCGGTTTCGCTGAAAATCTCTTCGAAGGCGGGGATGACCGCGCGCTCCGAAGGCGTGCGCCCCGGCACGGTCGCGTTTGTAGAGTCTGACAAGAGAGCAAGCACGCCTTCCTGCCCGTAGCTGCGGAAGGTGCGAAGGTCAATCGGCTCGCCTATGACCGGAGTTTCGTCCACCTTGTAATCGCCGGTGTGAATGATTGTCCCGACGGGCGTCCTGATAGCCAGAGAGAAACAGTCAACCAGCGAGTGCGAGACGCGTATGAACTCGATTTTGAAGGGGCCGATCTCTACGACCTGACGCGGCTCTACCCTGTGCAGCAGCACGTCTGAGAGAAGGTCGTGCTCTTCCAGCTTGCGCTCGGCCAGTCCGGCTGTGAAATGCGAAAGATAGACGGGGAGGTTGAACTTCTTGAGGATATAAGGAAGCGCGCCCAGGTGGTCTTCGTGCCCGTGCGTCAGGACTATGGCCGAAAGCGAGTCCCTGTACTCTTCCAGGAAATCGAAGTCAGGCACGGAGACATCCACGCCGTAAACGGATTCTTCGGGGAATCCCATGCCTGCGTCAATGACTATCATGTCCTCGTCATAACGCACGGCCATGCAGTTCATCCCGAACTCGCCGACGCCGCCGAGCGGGATGATCTCTAATACATTACCCACTGTGATCTTTTACTCTACTCTCCTTAAAAGCCGCGACCCGGTTGATGCGTGACGATAAGCAACACAGGCGCGGCGAAATTTAGCCGGACAGTATAACACAACGCGCCCTATATGGCTTCGTCAGCCATCAGGGAACCTTTTATAACTTTACGGTGTCTATAAAAGCCTAAAGCACGAAACGCCAGCGAGGAGGCAAGTCCGCATGAGATTCCAGGCTGAAGGCAAGCGAAGTCCATTCGCGGGCAGACCGCTTTTATCTCTTTCATCTTTCGTGCTGGCGGTAACGGTCGGGCTTATCTCCTCTTTCACCTTCAGCACGGCTTACGACCTGGCTCGCGTAATGATTTACGGGCAGAGTCCTGCGGATGTGTCGGGCGTGTGGCGCGGCTACTGGGAAGGGGTTCCGGCAGTGACCGTCACACTCAAACAGCAGGGCGAGAGTTTGAGCGGCACTGCGAAGTTTATACGGGTTATCAATTCGGAGGACGGCCCGCAAGTCGCAGGCGAGTCGCAGGAAATTCCGCTCATCAACCCAAGGCTTCAGGGGAATAAATTGTCGTTCGAGCTTTATTCCCTGGACGGGATTTATACCGCTTTTGTCGAGATGGAGATGAGCTTCGAGAATCAAGAGGAGGCGGAATTGCGCTCCACGCGGCGCGATTCAGCAGATGTGCCCATAGACAAAGAGCCTCCCCTCAGGATGCGGCGCGAGCCGTCATTCTAAATCCGTTATCCAGATATTCCCCTTCACCTCCGCGTACTCAAAGACTATCTGATTGCCCAGAGGCGACCAGGTTGGATAACGCACGAAGACGTTGAGCTTAGTGTTGTTTGTCACCTGTTTCTCTCGCGCGCCGTCGCGCGTAACCCACCAGACGTTCCAAACGCTACCACGGTATCCTGCGAAGGAAATCTTGCTTCCGTCCGGCGACCAGCCACCCGTGAACCTCTGCCCCTTTTCAAAAGTTAACTGCCTGGCCTCGCCGCCTTCGCGCGGGATAATCTTGATATGCGAATTGTCGCCCTGTCTGGACTCGAAGGCGACAAACTGCCCGTCAGGAGACCAGCGCGGGAAGCCCGCCAAATCTTTTTCAAACGTTAACTGCTTAAGCTCTTTATCATCCAATGAGACCGTCCAGACGTTCGTAGCTCCGTTCTCCGTATAATTGAAGGCGAAGATTTTTCCGTCCGGTGAAAGCTGCAAGAAACCTAAATCCCCTTTGGGCTGAAGAAGAGTCTCTTCTCTTCCGGTCTGCACATCAATCGAGCGCAGGCTTATGGGCTTGTTCGGCTCGTTGTAAAGAAACGCAATCCTGTCTCCTTGCGGAAACCAGTTGGCGAACAACTCGCTTCCAGGGTCAGTAGTAAGCTGCGTTTGATTCTTTCCGTCGGCGTCCATCAGCCAGATGTCATGGTTGTCTCCGACAGCGAACTTCTGGTAGGCGATGCGCTTGCCGTCCGAAGAAAACGACGGGCTGCTTTTTCTAAACGTCGTGTCCTGAGTCAGGATGAGCGGCTGGCCCACGGCCTCGCCCGAGGCGGACACCTGTACAGACCAAAGGTTACTCGTCATATCCAGCGCGCTGTGGATGAGCCTCTTTCCGTCGGCAGAAACTTGAAGGTTTCTAAAGATAGTCCATCCGGTCTCTTTAAGCACTGCGGGCGGGCCTGTAGCCTCGCCGGTCTCGGGCGAGGTGGGTACTTTCAAAATTCCCCAGCCGCGCCCGCCTGTGCCTCCTGAATAGTAAAGGCTGCGGCCATCCGGCGCGTAAACCGGGTCAAAATTGGCGGACTGTTTTTTGACCCCTTCGGTTATCAATTTCACGTCGCCGCCGTCGCGCGCAACCGACCAGATTGTGGTTCTGATGCTGCCCAATTCAACCGCGATGAATGCTATGCGGCGGCCATCGGGCGACCAACTGGGACAGCCGTGTCCGTCTCCTGCGGGGTTGTCCTGGCGCGTAATCTGTTTCGGAGTCCCGCCGGTGGCCGGAACAGTCCAGATGTTTGAAGGCGGCTGAACGCCGGACGAGTTAATCTGAAAATCAATGGCGCTCTGAGACTGAAAAGCTATCAGGGAAGAGTCCGGCGACCAGGCGGGATGCGATCCGAAGTCCGTGACTTGCCTGGGCGCTCCGCCGAAGGCCGGGATGACCCAGATGCCGCCGCGCTTGTTGGAATGATACGCGATTAGCTTTCCATCAGGAGACCAGACGGGCTGAAGGTTCTGCTGGCCGTCGGAGGTTAACTGAATCTCGCGGCCTCCGGGCGTGATTTGCTTGAGATAGATTTCAAAGCTCCCGTTATGATCCGAGCAGTAGACGATTGCATTTCCATCCGGCGAGAAGGATGGGAAAACATCAAGCCCGGCCCAGCTCGTAGTCTGCCTGCCTTTGAGCGGAACGGATGGAGCGGAAGTACTGGATGTCTGCTTAAGATTCTGTTCTATGCGCCGCCCGCTCAAATACCTGTAACCGGCGTAGGCCGCCACAAAAGCAAAGACGGGTACGAAGACTGCCAGCAGCGCCCAGCGCCAGTTTCGCCTGACGCCGCCGGTCAAATAATCCATGCTGGATGTATTGCGCGCCGCTTCAATCCTGACAGTTTCGGCAACGGACGCGTCAGCCTCCCTGTCAAAAACCTCTTTTCTGCTTTCGCCCGTCGCCTCACGCGCTTTCGCGGAAGAAGATGATGAAGAGCGCTCAAGCTCCGCCTGAAACTCAAGCTTGTGTTTCAGCTCCTTCAAATCGCCGAGCAGTTCTTTCGCAGTTTGATAGCGCTCGCCACGGTCTTTCCTGAGCGCTTTCATGACTATCCAATCAAGCTCTGCGGGGACATCGGGCCGGGCGGCTTTGAGCGGCGGCGTCTCGTCTTCGAGGATGGAGACGATGGTGTGGCTGCTGGTCTCTCCGTCAAAGGGCGCGCTTCCCGTAATCATCTCGTAGAGCACTATGCCGAAGCTCCAGATGTCGGTGCGCGTATCAAGCGGGAGGCCGCGCGCCTGCTCCGGCGACATGTATTGAACCGTGCCCATCACTGCGCCGGAATCGGTCTTGAGAATAGGGCGCGTGGGCGAATCCTCTTCGTCGCCCCGCCAATCTTCTGCGAGCTTCGCCAGCCCGAAGTCCAGCACCTTCACGTAGCCGTCGGCGCGAATCATTATGTTCTCGGGCTTGATGTCGCGGTGACTAATTCCGGCTTCGTGCGCGGCTGAAAGCGCCGACGCGATTTGAATGCTTATCTCAAGCGCTTCGTCAATTTTCATTCCCCCTTCGACGATGCGCTGGCGAAGCGTTGCGCCTTCTATGAACTCCGTGGCGATGAAATGTCTTGAGTCCGATTGGCCTATGCCGTAGATGGTCAGGATGTTCGGATGATTCAAGGCGGAGGCGGCGCAGGCTTCGGTTTCAAAGCGGCGCAGTCTATCCGTGAAGACGTTGTAAGAGACCGGAAGAACCTTGAGCGCCACGTTGCGGCCTAGCCTCTGATCACGGGCCAGATAAACTTCGCCCATCCCGCCGCGACCAATGCGCCTTAGAATCTTGTAATCCCCGACCGCCTCGCCGTCCTTCAAGCTGTCCGCGTCATCGGTCAGCAGGTGCGCTGCCGCTTCAAAGGCCGGAGCGTCTATGAACTCTCCCGTTCGCTCGTGAGAGGCTATGAGCGATTCGACTTCGTGGCGAATCTCTGCATCGCCAGAGCAGGCTTTGTCAAGAAAGGCCACGCGCTCCGCAGGCGCTACTTCGAGCGCGGCGTGGAAAATCTCTTTCACCTGTTTCCAGCGTTCAGGGTTCATCTATTTAAGGTCTGTAATCATGACCGCCTCGCGTATGACTGTGCCGCGAGTGCAGACGAGTGTGCGGCCATCGCGCGAGAATGAGAAATCGTTTATCAGGCTCTCTTTGAAGTCAGTAACTTTCGCGGGCGGCCCGCCGTCAATAGATTGCTTCCAGATGTTCGAGACGTTATCGTTCATCTGATTGTAGAGCACTGCACGACTATCGGGCGTCCACTGTAACACGTCACGAGTCGTACTATTACCGTCAAACTGAAATGTTTTGACGATGTCTCCGCCGTCGAAGGGAAAGACGGCGATTTTACGAACCACATCAGTTTGACTCTGGGCTTCGTTATAAAAAGCGGCTATCCAGCGACCGTCGGGCGAGATAACCGGACGATACGCGGGCTTGTCAAACAGTCTTACAGGCGCGCCACCTTCGACGGGCACTCTAGCTACCTTCGGCCCTCCCCTGGCGCCGGAAGTAAAAACAATCCAGCGACCGTCCGGCGAAAAGGTGGCGTTGAAGGCATACATATCCTTGGTTAGCTGCACAGGGTTGCTGCCGTCAATATTCATACGCCAGATGTCTACGGACGTAGGCTGAGCTAGTGTAAAAGCAATATAGCGACCGTCCGGCGAAACGGCAGGCTCCAGGCTATGCCCTGCGCCGCCGGTCAACTGTTTACGATTACTTCCGTCCTGATTCACTATCCAGATGTCCCATGTGCCGCCCGTCTCAGTCGAATAGACCACACGGCCATCCGGTGTGAGAGCGACGCCGCCGCGCGAGCGTATGGGAATAATCTGACGCGCGCGGTTCGCATCTCCCTGCGGTACTGACCAGAGGTTAGCAAATTCGCTCACAGAAGATGTCACCAGCCGCTTAGCATCAGCCGTGATACTCAAGCCCCTGTAGTTGATAAGGTCGTTTGTAATGCGCCGCAGTTCGCCGCCCGGATAGGAGACGAACCAGACCTGACCGGGCAGCGACGGCGTTAACAGGTCTGAGCCTACGAAGACCAAGCCGCTCATGTCCCTGAGCCATTCGATGTGGCCCAGTTGAGTAAAGTTAAGCGGAGTCAATCGCTTTTCCGCGCCGTCCTTGACCCTGAAAGCAAAGAAGCCTCCGAAGGGCGGCGAAGTAAACATCGCGCAGGCTATCCATTCGCCGTCAGGCGACCAGGACGCGCCCGCGAAGTAGATTGGATAAAACCGAAGGGGGCGCTTACGCACTGCCAGCGCTCGCTCGGAGCCTCCGTTCGTGTCGGAGATTATCAGCGCGCTCTCTTCTCTTGTGGGAAAGCCGCCGCGCACGAACGCCATCTGCTTTCCGTCGGGCGAGAACGTCACGGGGCTGTCTATGTTCGCCAGCACTTTGACGGGCGTGCCGCCGAGCACCGGGATTCTATAAAGAGTAGTGTGGCCCTCTGCCCTGGTTCGCAGGATGTAATAGAGGTCTTTGCCGTCGCGCGAAAAGGTGACGCCCCAGATGCCCGCGTCCGAAGGCGGGACAATCAAAGTATCGTTGGCGGTAGAAACCTGTCTCAGCCAGAGGCTCTGCTGCTCGCGGTCGCTCATAGAATAGACCAAATAATTTCCGTCCGGCGAGATGGCGCTGTGTATGACATTCCGCGTCGTAGTCAACTGAGTAATATTTATCCTGCCGAACGGCATCGCGGCCTTCTTCGTCCACAGGAATTTATAGCCCGCAGCCGCCACCAAGACCGCCACGACTACAAAAGCAAGCAAGCCCGCTAAGACTAATAAGGGGAAGCGCCTCTTTTTAATCGTGCGAGCGGGCGCTTGAAGGCTCGTGTAGGTAGAAGCCGCAGCAATCTGTCTTGTCTCAAGCGAAGGGTTTCCAACATGTAGCTTTCCGTTTCTCTCCGCGCTAGAAGATGAAACGGAAGCAGGCCGTGCGTCGGGCGTGACGGATGCTTCGAGTCGAGCTTCAAACTCAAGCTCTTCCTTCAGGCTCTTGAGGTCGCCTAAGACTTCTCTAGCGGTCTGGAAGCGCTCGTCGCGGTCTTTCCTCAGAGTCTTTCGTATAATCCACTCAAGCTGCGCGGGCGCATCCATCACGAGGGAAGAAAACGTCGGTGGCTCGTGCTCAAGAATCGCGGCCAGCACGTCCGTCATCGTCTGCCCTTCAAAGGGCGCACGACGCGCCACCATCTCGTACATCACGCAGCCCAGGCTCCAGATGTCGGTGCGCGCATCCACAGCAAGCCCGCGCGCCTGCTCCGGCGACATGTACTGAACCGTGCCCATCACAAGGCCCGGATGCGTGTTGCCTAGGAGCTTCGTGGAGCCTTCTAGATTTAATTCTTCCTGCTTCTCCACCAGCTTTGCCAAACCGAAATCCAGGACTTTAACCAGGCCGTCGCGGCGCAACATGATGTTCTCAGGCTTGATGTCGCGGTGAATGATTCCGGCTTCGTGCGCGGCTGAGAGCGCCGACGCGATTTGAATGCTTATGTCTAAAACCCGCTCAAGCGTCAGCCCCATCTGCATGCGCTGGCGCAGCGTCTCGCCCTCTATGAACTCCGTGACGATGAAGTGCAGTCCGTCCGCTTCCACCGTGTCGTAGATGGTGACGATGTTCGGATGATTCAGAGCGGACGCGGCGCGTGCCTCGCGCTTGAAGCGCGCAAGCTGCTCGGCGTCTTCCGTCCAACGCGCGGGCAGAAACTTGATTGCGACCTTTCTATCCAGCTTCGTGTCTTCGGCCAAATAGACCTCGCCCATCCCGCCGCGACCGAGCCATTCCAGAATCCTGTAATGAGCTATGAACCTGTCCTTCATAGGCGCGGTCTCTTCTTCGACCAGAAGCTCTGCGGCGACTTCGTACGCGGGCGCATCGAGAAAGCTTCCCCTCTCTTCATGAGAAGCTATCAGTGACAGAACCTCTTCGCGCAAAGAGTCGTTGCCCGCGCAGGCCGCACGCAGAAAGCTCTCGCGCTCGTGCGGCTCGCGTTCAAGCGCCGAGTGAAAGAGCTTTTTGACCTGCTGCCAGCGTTCAATCGTGACCATAACAATATTAATAACCCGACAGATACTATCCTGTTAATTAACGCGAAGGGCGTGACGGAAATCCCTCAAAAGAGTACGAGCGGCGGTTTATGAGAGTTCGCGTCTGAGCCAAGCGCGGGCCAGAGTCCAGTCGCGCTCGACCGTGGCGTGTGAGATTTCAAGTACTTCCGCAGTCTCTTCAATGGTCAATCCTCCGAAAAATCGTAACTCGACGATGCGCGCCTGCTGCTCGTCAATCAATGCCAGATCGTTTAAAGCCTCGTGAAGCGCCAACAAATCTATGTCGGGCTTTTCGGCTATACGGTCGGCGTGGCTCAGGGATAATTGCTGTTGGTCTGAGCCGCCGCGCTTCTGCGCCTGGCGGACGCGCGCGTGGTCTACAAGTATGCGCCGCATCAACTGGGCCGCGACGCCGAAGAACTGCGCGCGATTCTGCCAGCGAGCCTTACGCTGATCCACCAGCTTCAGATAAGCTTCGTTGACCAGGGCGGTAGGTTGCAGCGTGTGGCCCGCGCGCTCGCGCTTCAGATAGCTGCTGGCAAGCCGCCTCAACTCGTCGTAAACCACGGGCATCAGCTTATCCAGCGCAGCAGCGTCGCCGTTGCTCCAATCAACCAACAATTGTGTGACGCCTTCCGGGCGCTCCATCCGTCATCTCCTAAAGAAAACGCGACCTTTTTTCCGGCTCAAAGATTTTACTCCAAAAATTTCCGCGCCGTGAGGGAATTCCTACGCGCCTTCCGCGTTAACCATGTAGAGGGGAGTTGAAAACGAAAAAGAGAAATTTGGAGGTTGTTATGAAAAGAGAGATTTTGAAGTCGTTCACAATGCTGATAGTGACAATCGCGCTCGCCGCTTTGACCGTGCAGGCGCAGGCCAGTAACCAGATGAAAGCCGACATCCCGTTCCGTTTCATCATCGGAAACCAGACCCTTCCGGCTGGCGAGTACACAGTCAGATACATTAACCAGGATTCCGGTAAGACGGCGCTTCTCTTCAGGAGCATAGACGGCAAGACGAACCGCATCGTCAACATGAACACGACGCAATCGAGCGCACCAGAGATGAAAGCAAGCCTAGTCTTCAATCAATACGGCGACAGCTACTTTCTCTCCGAAGTCTGGACGGGCGCTGACCAGTACGGCCTCAGCCTGCCGAAGTCCCGCGCGGAGCGCCAACTGGCGAACGGAGAATTGTCGAACCTTGAAGCAAAGCGCGTGACCGTTGCGCTCAACGCCCGCCGATAGCGGCAAGCTTGGAAGTTGGGGAACTCCTCAAGTTGCCACAGCTATAATGCAGGCAGAAAAGCGTAACCACAAAAGCCGCATTCGGAAATCTGACTTCCGCGTGCGGCTTTGAAACGTAGGGGCTGGGACAAGTCCTCTGCCCGCTTGTCTTTATCGAGATATGAACGGGCAGAGGAGTTGTCCCTGCCCCTACTGAATCGCTCTTGAAAGCCGCGCCCATTCTTCGAGCGTTAAAGTTTCCGCGCGGCGTGACGCTTCGATGGAGGCCGCTTCGAGAACTACGCCTGGGCCGCCTGCGCGCCCAATCGCGGCGCTGAGCGCTTCGGGCGCGTGGCGAAGATTGTTGAGGATGGTCTTGCGGCGTTGAGCAAAGCCCGCGCTGACGATGCTCCACAGCAGCTTTTCATCCTCGACCTCAATCTTCAATTTCTCGCGCAAGCGAAGGCGTACGACCGTGCTCCAGACTTTCGGCTGGGGGCGGAAGACTGCGGGCGTAACGTCGAAAAGCGTCTCCGCCTCCGAGTAGGCTTCGACCAGAACGGAGAGATAGCCGCGCTCGCCGGAAGCCGGACGCGCTGTGATGCGCTCAACCACTTCTCGCTGAAGCATCAACACCATCTCCGTCAAACACACGCGCTCTTCAATCAGCTTCTGTAGAATCGCCGTAGAGATGTAGTAAGGAAGATTCGCCACGACACGCGCACGGCTCGCGGGGCTGATGGCTTCGCAGAAATCCAGCGCGAGCGCATCTGCATGAACAAGAGAGAAGTTATCGCGCGCCCCGAATTTTTCTTTGAGCAACGGAACAAGGTCTCGGTCAAACTCCACGGCTACGACGCGCCCCGCTCGCTCAATCAAATGAGAGGTGAGCGCGCCGCGTCCAGGCCCAATCTCAACGACCGTCTCATCCGGCTGAGGCGCGAACGCGTCAATGATGCGCGCAATCACGCGCTCGTCCGCCAGAAAATTCTGCCCTAAACTCTTTTTCGAGCGCGGCAAGATAGAAGAAGATTGAAACTCTGCGCTTCTCTTCTTCATTCCTCTGCTCTTTCCGGGTAGCCGGTAATCTCAAAGTCTAGCGAGTGGCTGCGCGTCTCAACATCTTTTAGCCGAAGGGCGTCCGCTATTTTCTCCGCGCCGGTGCCCGTGACGGCAGGCGTAGCATCACGACCGCCGATAATCATGGGCGCTATGAAGAACGTAATCTTGTTGACGAGACCGCGATCTATAAAAGCCCCCGCAATGTTCGCGCCGCCTTCAACCAGCACGCTCTGAAGCGAGCGCTTCGCAAGCGCTTCAAGCACGGCTTGAAGATTGCGCCCGCCCTCTTCGTCCTGGACGA
Organism: Pyrinomonadaceae bacterium; assembly: GCA_014534425.1. Taxonomy (GTDB): domain Bacteria; phylum Acidobacteriota; class Blastocatellia; order Pyrinomonadales; family Pyrinomonadaceae; genus JACVRN01. The sequence continues at coordinate 9,145 of JACVRN010000029.1, read as the reverse complement.
TTTCAACGCCAGCAGACTCAAGGCTCTTCACCTTCTCCTTGTCGGCGCGCTTTGAAGCGAAAACAATCAGGGGGAATTCGCGCGCCGTCCTGGCAAGCTGAGACGCGGGCAAAACTCTTAAAGCTTCGTCAAGCAGCACGCGCACTAGGGGCCGCCGTCTTTTCAAGCCGGAGCGGTCTGTGAGAAGCGGGTCGTCCGCAAGTGCAGTGCCCGCGCCTACTAGAATCGCGTCGTACTCATGACGAAGCTCGTGCACGCGGCGGCGCGCAGCCTCGCCCGTAATCCAGCGCGAATCGCCCGTGCGCGTGGCCGTTCGCCCGTCCAGAGACGCGGCCAGCTTCAGATGAACAAAGGGCAGCCCCTCTCGCATGAAGTGAATATATTTTTCGTTGAGGCGCGACGCTTCCTTTTCCAGAAGGCCGGTCTGAAGCTCTAAGCCTGCGCGGCTGAGATGTGCAAAGCCACGACCGGAGACTTTCGGGTTGGGGTCTTCGATTGCGGCGACGACTCTCTTGATGCCAGCTTCTATGAGCGCGTCCGTGCAGGGAGGCGTGCGGCCATGATGAGCGTGCGGCTCAAGCGAAACGTAAGCAGTCCCGCTACGCGCGCGTCCCGCAGCCTCTTCCAGCGCGAGCGTCTCGGCGTGCTTTAAGCCTTCGTAAAGATAGAAACCCTCGCCCGCGATTTCTCCGCTCGCATCAACAATCACACAGCCCACGAGTGGACTTGGACTTACTTGTCCCGTGCCGCGCGCCGCCAACTCAATCGCGCGGCGCATCATACGTTCATCAAAGTCTGGAGTCTCAAGTCCCAAGTCTAATTTATTCAAAGAGGCTGTTGACGTACTGCTCCGAATCGAAGACCACAAGGTCGTCAACCTTTTCGCCTATGCCCGCGTAGCGAATAGGCAGGTTAAGCTCTTTGGCTATGGCGACGGCAATGCCGCCCTTGGCCGTGCCGTCGAGTTTGGTGAGGACTATTCCGGTCACGCCCGCGACCTTCAGAAATTGCCTTGCCTGCTCAAGCCCGTTCTGGCCCGTGACGGCGTCTATGACCAACAAGGTTTCGTGCGGCGCGCCTTCAACTTCGCGGCCCGCGACTCGCTTCATCTTTTCAAGCTCGGCCATCAGGTTCGACTTGTTGTGTAGACGGCCCGCAGTGTCAATGATGAGCACGTCGGAGTTTCTGGCCTTGGCAGCTTTCAGAGAATCGAAGAGCACAGCCGCAGGGTCTGTTCCCTGCTTCTGCTGTATGAGCGGCACGCCGGTTCGCTCGGCCCAGATTGCCAGTTGGTCGGAGGCCGCAGCGCGGAAAGTATCAGCCGCGCAGATTAGAACATCGTTGCCCTCTGCCTTGATGCGCTGCGCCAGCTTTCCAATCGTGGTGGTTTTGCCTACACCGTTGACGCCGACTATCATCATTACGTAAGGCGAGACAGATTCAGGCACGCTCGTCTCCGAAACCACGCCCTGCGCTTCCGAGGCTTTGAGTATGTTCAGAAGCTCCGACTTGATGGCGTCCTTCAGAGCGGCTATGTCGTTAATCTGCTGGCGAGCGATTCCGCGCCTCACGTTTTCCAGAATGCCGACAGTAGTTGCGACGCCTATGTCTGCGGCAATCAACGCCTCTTCAAGCTCGTCCAGAAGCTCCGCGTCAATCTGCTTTCGTCCCTGAAAGATGGTGTCAATCTTTTCCGAAAGCGACTCGCGCGTAGATGCGACCGCTCGACGGAAGCGCTGCGCGAACTCCTGTTCGAGCGCCGCCTCTTCCGCCTGAAGCTCTTCTATGGAGCGGTCAAGGCCAAGTATGGAAGAGGAAAAGGTAGAGCGCGAAGGCACGGGCTTCTGCACGGCTGGCTTCACAGGCTCAGCCGAACGAGCAGTTGTCGCTTGCGCTGCGGCTGGCGTAACAGGCTGCGGTCGCTCCGTCACGGATTGAGTTTCGTCGGCAGGCGGCGGGGTCGGCGCTCCGCCCGTGGGCGTAGGCTCAATCAAAGGAACAGGCGCTCCCGTTTGCACAGCTTCTCTTTCCTGATGAAGCGCGGCGGGAGCTTGAAGGCCCTCGCTCGGTTTGTCCGGCGCAGGGGGCGCGGTCTTTTCCTCCGTGCGCGCCGCAGCCGGTTCGTTCAGCCCGAGCGTGATGAACTGGTCTTTATTCTTGCGTCTCCAGAATGCCATGAATCCTATAGATGCCCTTGTGAAATAGTCATTGTATTAAGCGAAAGAAGGATTATAAACACAACAGCCACGCTTGGACAAAAGCGCAACTCGCGGATTCCGTAAGCCGACTCCTGAAAAAGTTGATGGGCACCCGCCGTAGCAAATGCCCATCAACACTTATGAAGCTGCTGCCGTTATGTGAATCAGTAAGCCCAAGCGTGCCTGAGTTGCTTCATCATGTGCCGCGCTCGTCGCTTGATTAAAGCTCGCTGAATCATTCCGGCGGGCCAGGCCAGCTTCCACGTCATAAGAATCGCTCCCTTCCAGGTCGGGCGAAAGAATTCTCCGCGCTTGTCCAGATATAGATAACCGAACTCCACCTGCTTCATTAAAGTTTTGTTGATGGAGGCCGAGAGCGCCTGAATCTCGTTTCCGGGCGTGGGCAGATAAGCGTAGACTCCCGGCGCGGCGTGGCGGCTCACCATCTGTCTATGAAGATTGTAGAGCGCCCAGGGATTTTTGACTTCGGGGAATTTGTAGAGATGCTTTTCAGGATTCTTCCTGTAAGGAATAGGGTCGCCGCCATCAGAAGTGGAAACTTCCACGCCGTTTGACAAATCCGTGCTGAATTCCGTGACAAGGCGATGAATGGGCGCGACGCCGCCCGCCGTCATCATGTCGAAAACAATCGCGGCCTCGTTCGTCGCCCGGTTGACCAGCAGTATGAGATAAGTCCTGACGTTCTCCGCCGACCCTGCCTTATATAAACAGGCTATCTGCTCGAATCCGAGTCCCCGCAGCATGTCCCTTGAGCGCGCGAAAGCCGCAGCAACCGTCGATGGCAACTCTTCGTACCGCAGGCCGTTGAATTCAGGATAAGCCTCCTGCTTATTGCTCAGACGTATGAGCACGGGGCCTAGCAGGTGTGGTAGAAGCAGGAAGAAGAGGATTGTAAGGAAGACCATTTGACGCTCCTTTTCGGTAGGAGATTGACGCCGCTCGTTTGAGTATGAGCATCGCGCTGAACTTACTAAACCTGCGCGGGCACGGGCGGCGCGGATTCTTCTTTGAGTGGAGGCTTCGTGCCGTTCGAGCCGTTCTTGGCTGGCTGGCGCAAGCGCACGCGCCCCGGCGCTATCTGCCCGGAAGCGCAGGCTTCCATCAGCGCGCCGACAACCGATTCGTCATAACGCGTGCCCACGAACTTCTTTATCAGCCCGAGCGCGTCCTCAAACTTCATGGCCTTTTGATAAGGACGGTCTGTGGTCATAGCGTCGAAGGTGTCCGCGACGGCTACGATGCGCGCCTGCATGGGAATCTCGTCGCCCTTCAAGCCCTGCGGATAGCCGTTGCCGTCAACCATCTCGTGATGCATATACATACCCGGCAGAAAATCCTTCATGGCGGGAATCTGCGACATTATCTTGAAGCCCTTCTGCGGGTGCTGCTTCATAATCTCGAACTCTTCGGGCGTCAGGGACGAAGGCTTCTTCAAAATGTTGTCGTCAATTCCAATCTTGCCCACGTCATGAAGAAGCGCGCTGACGCGAATGTTCTCTACTTCATCATCCGGCATCTCAAGCCTCTGCGCGATGGCAACGGAGATACGCGAGACGCGCTCGGAGTGGCCGCGAGTGTAAGGGTCTTTGCCGTCAATCGCCGCAGCCAGAGCCTTGACCGTGCCTATGAACAGTTCCCGGTTTTCATCAGCCGCGCGTTGCAGGTCGTTAATGAAGCGCTCGACCTGGTCGGTCATGATGTTGAAGGATTCGCCAAGGTCGCCAAGCTCAGTGCGGCTACGCACAGTGATGCGCTGCGAGAAGTCGCCGCCCGCTATGCGATGCGCTCCGGCTGCCAACTCTCGCACGGGCTGCGTCAAACGCTTCGCTCCTATGAAACCTATCAGCAGCACGAAGAGCGCTGCCACCATGCTTATCATAAGCGTCTGACGGCGCATGTCCGTGACCGAAGCGAGGGCTGCGCGCTCGTCCTGAATGGCTACGACGCCCAGGCGCGAGTTGCTTCCAAGCTCTGCCGTCGCGTAAGCGCCCAGCATCTCTATCTGTCTGCCATCTCGCGCGGTCGAGAAAGGTGCCAGGGCCGACTGAACCTGCGTGCCGGATTCAAGCCAGTCCTGCACGACTTTCAAGTCCGTCATGGCGCGCTGGCTAAAAGCCACGCGCTCGTCCGGGTGAGCGACGGCGCGCCCCTGCGGGTCTACCACGAAGACTACCGGCAAGCCAGCGTCCAGCAATTCCCGCTCGCTCTTCGCAGACGGCTGTTGCACGGCTCTGAATACTTCGCGGAAAGAGATAATGGCTACGACCGCCGCTACGACATCGTCGCCGTTGTCGCCGCCCATGACCGGAGCGGCGATGGTCAATCCCATCTCCTGACCCGAACGGATTATCTCCGGGCGGCTGACCACAAGGCCGCGCCCGCTCATGCGCGCCAGGACTTCGCCCACGCGTTCGTCCACCTCGTCGCGTCGAATCACGTCCGGCTGAAATGCTCTGTGCGGCTCTCCCTGCACGGGCAGGATGGCGAGCGCAATCAGGTTCGGGTCATCCTGCAAGGTCTTCAAAAGACGGCGGTCAGCGCCCTCTTCATTGAGCGCGCGGACGCCGCCCGCAAGCTCAAAAGCCCGCGCCAGCCCCGTCACCACGTCCCTGTAGCGCTGCCCGTAAAGCTCTATCTGCCGCGCCTTATCCTGCACAAGCTGCGCCTGATAGCGCCCCTCTACCGAGCGCAACTCTTCTGCGCTGCGGTTAGAGAGCAGCCAGCCCGCCAAGGCGAGCGGGAAAAGCCCCACGACCAGCAGGACTCCCAGGACTATGTAAAGGAGGCGCAATCGCCGGAAACGGTCAGACATGAAAGGCTTATGGATTAGCGTCTCAGCTAGACTCAGAGCCTCGGAAGTCTGGGCAGAGGCTCTGTCCGCCTTAAAAGGAGAAAGTGACGAGCCGACCTTTCAGAAGGATTCGGCTCGAACTATAGTACGCGGCCAAAGCCTGCCTGTCAATGTTTGCCTATTTTTAATTGGCTGACATAAAAGAAGTAATTCCTGAAAAACGCACACGAGCGCGGGCCTGCGGGGAGAGCTTTCAGGGCATTTGGAGTGTTCCGCGCGGCCTGTGGGGCTAAAGTTTTGGGGCGCGGAAGTTGGCCTTCAGGATGTAAGATAATTTCACAGACTGAAAGGCCCCTGAGCGCGTCTAAATGGTTGAGCGCGATGGAGCAGCCTTTGCGCTACTTTTCGGCGCTGCATCTGCTCCAATTCTCTAGGGGCTGTGGCTCTACCGCCCGCCGAGCGGCGAGAGAGAGGATGGAGACGACGAGCGACGAGCAGATGGTTGAGCGTGCCCTAAGCGGCGACGCGGACGCTTTCGGCGTAATTGTGCGTCGCTGGGAGCGCCGCATTTACGCGCTTGCCTTCGGCATGCTGGGGCGCGAGGAGGACGCCCGCGACGCCACGCAGGAGACTTTCCTGGCGGCCTTCCGCAACCTGCGCGGCTTTCGCGGCGAGGCAAAAGTCTCGTCCTGGCTGCACCGCATAGCCATCAACCAGTGCATCACGCGCCAGCGCCGTGCGCGTGTGCGAGCGGAAACAGGGCTGGAAGATGAAGCGGAACGTGACGCGGGCGTGTTTACCATAGCCGCGCACGAATCGCCCGCGCGCCGCGCCGAAGCACGCGAGCGGACTGAAGCAGTCAGACGCGCCGTCTCTGCCCTGCCGACGGAACTAAGACAGGTCATCGTCATGAAAGAGTTTGAGGAGATGACGTTCCAAGAGATAGCACAGGCGCTTGAGCTTCCACTTAGCACGGTCAAAAGCCGACTGTACACGGCGCTCAAACAGTTGAGAATGAGGCTCGGAACACACGCTGCCGGGGCTGGCCGTTAGAGCCGTAAGAGTTTGGAGAAGATAATGAAGGAGAAACCGGAACAGCACGCCCTTTGCGCTCGCGCAGAAGATTTGGTCACGTACCTTTACGGTGAAGCGAGCGAGAAGGAGGCCGCCGACTTCAAACGCCACATGGAAGAGTGCCGCTCTTGCAAGAGTGAGTTGGCGGCATTCAGCCATGTGCGCGAAGACGTAGTAGAGTGGCGCAACCTCTCGCTTCCCTCCTTCGAGTCTTCAACCGCGCCCGTCCTGGAGCCAGCCGTCACGGAACGAAAGCGCTCTGCTCTGGCAGCGATTCGTGAGTTCTTCTCGCTCGCGCCCATGTGGATGCGCGCGGCGACGGCCTTTGCCGCCATAGCCATCTGCGCTCTGGTAGTCTTCACGGTCATGCATTTTTCCGAACCCAGGACAATCGTACAGGTCGCCCCTCAAGTTCCTGCGAAGCCGCAGGGAGGCGAGATAGCGAAGCAGCGCGAAGAGGCGGCCAGCCCGAAAGAGAAAGAAGTTAAGGAGACGCAGCAGGTGGCCGTAGCAACCACCGCGCCGTCGAAGTCTTCGGCTGAGACTGTGAAAGTTAATAACGCTCAGCCGCGCGTGAAATCCAGACGGCTTGCGGCAGCGCCTTCTACAGTCGCGCAGAGAAGCACGGAGAAGCCGGATAAAGCCAAAGCCTCGAAGGAAGCGCGCGAGCAGTTGGCGGAGCTTGTGCAGACTTCTAAAGACGACGACGGCTTGCCCAGGCTCTCGGATTTGTTTGAAGACTCAAACGATTCCAATTAAATTGAACGGGGATAAGACGCGCTCTTTTATTTGATTCATAGATGAAGGTAGAGGTCATTAACCATGAAGCTAATTAACGGCGGAAGGCTCGGCGCGGCATCTGTGCTGGCGCTCTTTCTGCTTCTCGTAATCTTTTCACCCGCGCAAATTTTCGCGCAAGAGGGCGAGCCTAGACCGCCGCAGGGACAGGAAGATGCTCGCCCACCTGCCCCGGACAGAGACCTCGTGCGACAACTTAACCTCTCGCCGGAGCAGATAGAGAAGATAAGAGATGTACGCGAAGGCAACCGTGAGTTGCGTAGACAAATCGGTCAGCGAATACGCGCGGCTCGAATCGCTCTCGATCGTGCCATCTACGTTGAGAACGCGGACGAGGTCGTGGTAGAGCAGCGAGCGCGCGAGTTGGCCGAAGCACAGGCGGCGCAGATGCGTCTACAGGCGCTTGCAGAGTTGGCGGTGCGCCGCATACTGACGCCCGAACAACTTGAGACTTTCCGTGCGCTTCGCCTGCGCGCAGAGTCCGAGCGGCGCAACCGTCGCATGCAGGGTGACGGCGGCGAAGGCCCGCCCCTGCGAAATCGCGGGCAGAATGACGGCGGGCGCTCCCTTCGACCAAGAGGCCAGCGCCCCTGATTGCGCCGCAAGCTCAGCCTGTATTTTATAGAAAGGGCCACTCGTAAACGGGGTGGCCTTTTACACTTTTCTGTGAGCTGACTAAATCCGTTTAAGCAGATTAATAGGGCGGTCAACAATAGAGGCATTGACCGCCCTCTTCACCTAATCAAAGAGGTAGCAAGAAGAAAGTCCTCATTATTCTTCTTCTCGACGTAACGAGGACACTTCAAGCTACCCTTCTGACAGAGGAAACAGAATCATTCGGAATCCCAACGCTTTCTACCCAGGAATATCTACCAGGGCCGAAAACATTGGACGCAGGCCCGGCAAAGTTAATGTCCCTAAAAAACTGCCATGAGCCGGAGACAACGACAAAAGAAGATATTTTGTCGTTGAAAAAATTATCGTCGGGGGCAGCTAAATTACCCTCCGAGCCGTAAAGATGTTTATGCGCTCCGCGAAAGTTTATATGTTCAAACAGCACTATCTCTGCCATAACAGTCTCCTTCTTTTGAGGCGAGGCGGGAAAGGCGGCCTCGCTTCGCCTTACGCAGATTAAACGCTTTAAGAGGGATCACACATTACTGTGTTTAGCCGTCACATCTTCCTTCAACTTCTAATTTCTGAGCCTGTAGGAGCATGTTAAAGGACTAGGCTTCGCAAGCTCTGGTGTCTGGATATAGAAGCTGACGTGAGTAGCGAAGGCTATCTATAGCGCAGCAAACTGCGTGTAACATCAATCAGTGGTCATCGATGACCGCCGAGGATGCGGGCAATGAATGAAGGTGCGCTTTAAGCCTGATGCTAAAAGCAGCGCTTCGATCTCTCCTTCATCCCTTATTGCTCTTGCCTGTTATTTAGCAATAATCGTACCGCCGCCTGGGAATTATTATGAGCAGCGATTTTCAGTGAAAATAGTGAGTGTCGGTGGCCCGCTTATGAAAGCGAAACGTCTATTTTTATAGAAAACCTTTCCGGGCTTGTCTACTTTTGTAGACAGGCTAAAAGCTCTTCCAAGGTTTGTTGCAGGCTCCGCATAAGTATTCGGGGCCAATGAATAAATCTGAGTTATTTATCCACTCCCTAATGAATATTTGTGCCAAGCCACTTGACGGCATGAGCCTATTTTGAGCATCATGATGCCGCTCGTTCACAGTTTCTAGCCTTTTGCCCGAACCGGCGTCCCGCACGGGGGCAGGATGTGCCAGAGACTATTCCGGCGTGAGAAAGATTCGAAATTTATTGTCTAAAGAGTTGCTGCTCATGCCAGGCTACACAGGGGCGAGCGCCGCAAGCGCGCTCTCTATTCCGACTCGATGAACCTAGTTACGCGCGCTCTCTTTGAACTGCAAGAGACAACACTGCTGGTGGCGCGTGCCGCGAGCGGTCTTTTCAAGCGCCCACGCTACATCCCGGAAACAATCGCGCAGATGGACATCATCGGCGTAGGCTCTTTGACCATCATCATCCTGACGGGATTTTTTACGGGCGGCGTGCTCACGCTTCAGACCTTTCCGACGCTGAAGTATTACGGCGCGCAAGCGCAGACGGGTTATCTTGTGGCGCTCTCTTTGATACGCGAGCTTGGGCCTGTGCTGACGGCTTTGATGGTGACGGGCAGAGTCGGCTCAGCCATCTCAGCAGAGCTTGGCTCTATGTCCGTCTCGCAGCAGATAGACGCCATGCG
>JACVRN010000203.1 GCA_014534425.1 Pyrinomonadaceae bacterium | reverse complement strand
GATGCGGTTCATGATGTACCAGCCGAGCGAGCGGTAACTCTCAAACTGCGGCTCGTCGAAGAACTGGTCGCCCGTAGACTGGTGCGGGAAGTCCTCGTTCGCCATCTTGTACTGGAGCACATCGCGCGGCTCCGCATCGCCGTAGACCGCAGGCTTGATGTAGATGAGCAGTCCGTCCGGCGCGGGCATGACTTCATCGCCCGAAGTAATTTTGTCCACGTACGAGTAGCGAATCCTGCCAAAGGCCCAGTAGCTATAATCATTGCTGCTTGAATCCTTCGGCTTATCCTTGAATATTTTCATCTCGTCGAAGTCTATGGTGATGCCCAGGTCAATCCTTATCTTGCGGACAGCGTTGCCGAGGTCGTTGAATTGGTAGTCGCCGTCTGCGGCAGCGTCGCTGAGGACTATGAGACGACAGCGACGCAGCACCATCTCGTAGAGCGCCAGGTTTTCAAAGTGCCCTCCGTCCGTCAGGTACACGTAAGGGTTCGTGTCATCCGTCAACCCGAACGCTTCATCTATGACCGGCCTGAGCGAGACCCTAGGGGACTCGCGGTGATAGGTTCTGTCGCCCGCCGGGCCTGGATTGCCTAGCCACCAACCCAAGCGCACGTTGAAGAGAGTCAGAACCATAGAGAGGACGGGCGACGTTGTGTAGTAGCCCATGTTGGAACTGGCGGCAGCGCCAGAGATGGCTACGGCTGTGCCGAGCGAGATGCCGCGATAGCCTCCATAGTCCCTTGAGCGCCGATAGCCCACGCGGAAACAACCGGCGTGCAGTGGGGTAATTACAAAAGGCTCCGCCTTTCTCTGCTGCCATGCGAGCCTTTTACCGCCGACGAGGTTGAGCGAAGTATTGACGACGTGCAGCAGACGATGCGGCGGCGGATACTTCTCCTTTATCTCGTTCGGATATGCGTTTCGCAGGACGCGGCGCTTCTGTAGAATCATGCGATAGTCCTGGGGCAAGGCCGCTTCGCCCTTCTTCAGTTTCCGCAGTCCCGCCGGGTCAGCCGCATCCGTTATGATTAGCTCGCTCTCAAGGACAGTGTTGAGGTCTTCCATCAGGTTCATGCGAAGGCGCGCAGAGAGAGGCTCGCCTCCGCTATAGCTCTCAAGCTCGATGCGCGTTTCGTCTTTGAGCCAGGACTTGAGGCGGCCCGACAAAGATTTCCTGTCCGTGGCCTGACCGATTTGGACGGCCAGCCCTTCAAGGCTCGTGAAATCGCCTTCCTGAAAAAGAACGGGGCGCAATTCGTGCATCTGCACGTTGTCTTCAGGGTCGAAGCCTGTGAAGGGATTCGGCCTACGCATCTCGCGTACGCGCGACGCGCCCAGAAATCCACGAATCAGACGGTTGCGATAGCCCGCGTGGAGCGAGAATTTGTTGAGGTTGATGCGGTTGCCCAGAAGCAGGCTGACCACCACGCCGAGCACTATGAAGGCGCTGACGAACCAGAGCCTTGAATAATGCACGACCAACATGTGCGCGTCTGGAGTAAGCGACAGGTTGTAATCGAACCCGGCCCTCATGGGGTAAAGCCATGCGGGCAGCAACCCGGCAACCTGTTGCAGGATGATAGTGACGAGCAGCGACATCGCTATCAGAAACACCAGCAGGAACAGCAGCGCCAGGAAAGGTAATAGCATCTCGCTTAAGAACGACTTAAGCAGTCCGCGCTTTGAGGACGACTGTTCAGTGGTCGCAGAGGTCTTGGAACTGAAGCCCGCCAAAAGCGAGATGAGGCCGGAGATGCCGCCCACAGAAGTAATCTTTCCCGTCTCCATCAAGAGAAAGTACGGGCCTTGAATAGAGATGGTGTTAAAGACTGCCCAGGCGATTATCGAAATCAGAACCCACGCGCCAAAGCGCGCCCACCACTCGCGGTCTTCGTCGCTGAGTAGCTCCGACCAGTGAAAGACGCCCTGGCTTGTCAGACCTATGAAGAGCGTCGTCGCCAGCAGGATGACGAGCAGCATAAGCGGCACGGCATAGCAGGCATACCATTCAATAGGCCCTATGTGTCCCAGATTAGCCACTCGCCTGGCTATAGGCTCGGAAGCGAAATATAGTAGCGCGCCGCCGCCAGCGCCTACGGCAATCAGGATAGCAAGCTCCGCAAGCTCCAGCTTACCCATCTCCTTCGGGTGCGTAAGCCTTCCGAGCGAGATGGCGCTGATGAACCACGCGCTCAGGGTGACGATGACGCCGAAGACTATAAACCAGGGCCACCTGCCGGAAGTTACGCCTTCATGCACGTCGCTTGACCAAGCCCAGTAGGTCGTCAAACAGAAAACGGAGCTTACCAGTGGGAGCAGGCACCAGCGCAGAAAATGTCTCTGGCTCAGCCTGTAACGCCAGAAGCGGCTGTACTCTATAACCTTCGCGCTGACGGCAGGGCGACTGATGATGATATAGGTGAGCGCTATTATCAGCAGCACAGAGCCTATGCCCAGAAAGATGTACCGGACAGGGAAGCCAAGGCCGAGCCATCTGCCCATACCTTGCTGCGCCATGAGCAGCGACACGTTGAGACGGGGAAGCGCCAAAAGAGCCAGCACCAGTGGAAACAGCACCACCCAGTTGAGGATTAAGTTCCTGATATAGATGGCTATGAATGCCCAGGTGTCTGCGGTGAACATTCCTGCTCTGGGCGTCAGAAAGTTGCTGTACTCGCGCAGGTATTGGATTGTCTGCGGGTCTGGGTCTATCTTCGATTTAGGCTCGACCGCGCCCAAATCCTTTGTGACCCCCTTAAGCTCCTTCTGGTGGCGGTGCAGCCAGGCGGTCAGCCAACCGCCTATGTACCCGCCGCCGGAAACGGTCGAAAGGTAATCGAACTTCTCAAGCAGGTTGTAGCGCGCCAGCCCTTGCAAGAGTCCAAGGGCGAAGGTGCCGCTTCGGATTCCGCCGCCCGAAAGGCAGATGGCCGCCTGCCCATATCCCATATCCCCGTCGCCTGGCACGCTGCCATCCTTGGCCGGGTGCTTATGAAGGCGCTGGAACATCGCCGCCAAACGAATGTCAGAAATCTTCTCCAACTCGTCCGGGAAGATATGCTCAAGCAGCAGACGGTTGACGTGCTCAAGCTTGGCAGAGCCTCGGGCGACCTTCTCCTGTACTGAGAGAAGCGTGCGGAGTATGTCAGGAAGGATGACGTGCTTGAAGGCGTCGGGGTCGTAAATCCAGACGGCCAACAACTCGTTGAACGCAGACTCGAAGTCTGCGGCGGTGGTGGCGGTCGCGCACTTAGCCTTGAACCCCGGCGATACCGAGTCCAGGTGCGCGACTAGGTCTCCCCACCCGGAACCTTTTTGAGACTTGAGCTTAAAGCTCAGCCGCTCAGCGTCTATGACGTGGCCGTCGTGAAACTTCCAGTTAGGCTCGGAGACTATATTCTTGTCACGGTCGCGCAGTCTGACAATCTCGCGCTCCGAGAGGGTTCCGTGCAGGGTGATGTATTCCTCTTCCAGAACTTGGAAGAGATGAAGCGGGATTTCTGGGGTGGTAGCCATAATGGCCTCCGAATCTCTTTTCAGAGTCTACAAAGCAGGTTGAGAAAGGCCGCGCCGCCCGCCGAAGAAGGGCGCGCTTTGATTGACTTGGTGAAGGCGATGTAGATAAGCCCTGCGTCGTCTAGCCGGGACTGAATTATATCACAGGTGCGCGGCGATTAACTGCCGCGCACCTGTGACAGCACGCGCTTTACTTTGCGGGAGTCGGCTGCGGGTTCTCTTTGGGCTGCGCTTGCTCTTTTTCCAATGCGTCCGCAATCTTTAACGTCCGCAGGACTCTGCCGACATCGAACCTGATGCCGAAGCCGAAGCGCAGGTCGTCCGGCCCCTTCCCGAAGTTGCCGTCAAAGCCTACCAGGAAAGGCGTCTCAGGAATCTTCAGGCGACCCTCGGCCTGCCAACGCCAACGGCGCACAGGTCTCCTGATAGGATTACCTGCGGCGTCAACCAAATCTGTAAGCTCCATCAAGTCGAAGTTCTCCCATTTCCCTCGCGTGATGTCCAGCCAACTGACTAACTCCGGCGCGTAGTCCTCATTCACTTCACAATCATCATTGGGTGGACTCGGTCGAGTCGGCACACCTTCGGCATTTAACGGACAAGGATTGGTCAGCCTGCGATACCTGAAGTGGCCCACCCTGATGCCGAAGGAGAAGAAGTTGTAGACATCGTCGTCGCCAAAAACGGTGGCCTCGGCAGTCTGCTTATTCCCTGTAATCGTCATCACGCCGCCTTTGGCGAGCGGAGCTATAAAGAGCGTGTTGAGCCGTCTCTGGTTTTTCCAGAAGGAGACATTAATCGGGACGTAAACGCCCGCCTGAGCAAAGCCTGCCTTTCTGGATGCGACGAACGAATCAAACGAAGTCGCATTTGTAGCAGGGGCCGGTGTAGGCGTAGGCGACGCGGACGCCGTTGCTGCGGGCATGGTGGCCGAGACAGGGATAGAGG
>JACVRN010000180.1 GCA_014534425.1 Pyrinomonadaceae bacterium | reverse complement strand
TTGAAAATCGATGGAGGTGTTACGGTGGGCTTTAAGGTCGGCCAGAAAGTCGTTTACCCAAACCACGGGATCGGAACCATCGAGCAGATTGAGCAGAAGCAAATAGGCGCAGCCTCACTTCCCTTCTATACGCTTCGTCTTGCTGCCACGAATTCAGTAGTACTAGTTCCGGTCGCCAACGCCACGGAAGTTGGCCTTCGTTCCCCGATCTCTTCCGGCGAATGCGAGTTGCTACTTAAACATTTAGCAGATGATTTCTCGTCCCCCGCCAATGACTGGAAGGATCGCTTCAAGGACTTCTCAGAGAAGATGCGTACGGGCGACATCTTCGAGGTCGCAGAGGTGCTTAAGAATTTGACCTTCTTGAGCCATCTCAAACCGCTCTCTTTCCGCGAGCAGCGAATGCTTGAGCGCGCACGCTACCTTGTCATCTCGGAGTTGGCAGCCGTTTGCCGCCAGCCCGAATGCAACGTTGAGGCGCGAGTCGAGCAGGCATTGACGCGCGCCTGCTCAAAACATGAGCGCCGTCCCGCTCGCGCACGCACCGCAGGCGCAGCCGTAGGCCATTAGTCTCAGGCTTTCATCAAATCATTGCACCGAAACAGATGCACGTAGCCCAGTCGAGTGCATGTGTGTCCCTTTGCGCTCGGCTTTGAACCGCAAGAGCGCTCAGGCGACGAGTGCATTACGGGCAGTGGCTTTTATGGCCCTGGCCGGACGGACGTGTGCGTGGCTGAGAGTTTCAGCCTGCGGCGTGGTATAATCCTGCCCCGTTAGAAATTCTGCGTGAGAGAGACAAAGGCCCTTCGGGGCCGCTCCCCGTAAGCACAAGAGAATGGACGAACCCGCTAGTATTATCTCAGCTCTCTTTTTTCAGGATAGTGGCATACACGAGTCTGTGAGTTTGGGAGAAGCCGTGTTCAAGCTTCTGGCCGTCCTCTTCCTGGTCATGGCGAACGGCTTTTTCGTAGGCTCGGAGTTTGCGCTCGTCTCAGTGCGGCGCGCACGCCTGGAGGCGCGGGCGGAAGCCGGAAGCAAGGCTGCGCGTGCGGCCCTTCGTCTTCTGGATGAGCCGACAATCTTCATCTCCGCCACACAACTAGGCATCACGCTCGCGTCTCTAGCGTTGGGCTGGATTGGCGAGCCTACGGTCGCGGCGCTTCTCATGCCCCTTGCCGAAAGAATCGCCACCGAAGGCACAGCCGGATACATAGCGCACGGCGCGGCCATAGCCATAGCTTTTACAGCCATCACCTACCTGCACATAGTCCTGGGCGAATTGATGCCGAAGATGATTGCGCTTGAGCGTGCTGAAACGCTGGCGCTTCTGGCCGCGCGGCCCCTCGCGCTCTTTGCCAGAATCTTTCGCGCGCCCATCTGGATTTTCAACAAGACTGGAACAACCCTTGGCCGCCTTCTGGGCCTGAAATCCTCGCTTGAGCACACGTCCGTTTACACGGAGACGGAGTTGAAGCACCTGGTAGACATCTCGCTTGAGAGCGGCCACCTGCGCGCGGCAGAGCAACGCCTTATTCACAAGGTCTTCGAGTTTTCGGATACGCTTGTACGTGAAGCTATGGTGCCGCGCACGCAGATGGCCGCCATCTCATCCGATTGCTCGCTGGAAGAGATTGCCAAGACCTTTCGCAAGAGCGGGTATTCGCGCCTGCCCGTTTACCGCGAATCGCTGGACAACGTTGTGGGCTTCATACACAGCAAAGACCTCATGCCTTACCTGCTGAAGCCGGAGCAGTTTCGTCTTGAGCACGTGTTGCAGGCTCCGCTCTACGTGGTGGACACTGCGCGCCTCGAAGACGTACTCCGCCAGATGCAGAAAGCAAAATCGCATTTCGGCTTTGTCGTGGACGAGCACGGCGGCATAGAAGGCATCATCACCCTGGAAGACCTCTTGGAAGAGATTGTCGGAGACATCTCGGACGAGCACGACGAAGAGGTCAACGAGCAGATTAGCGAAGAGCGCGACGGAACCTACGTGCTTGACGGAGGACTCGCCGTGCGTGACCTCAATCGTCGTCTTAATCTTCAGCTACCCGAATCCGAAGCCTACACGACAATCGCCGGCTTCCTGATGACGGAAGCGGGACATGTGCTTGAACCCGGCGAAGTCGTCAAACACGACGGCCTGCTCTTTCACGTAGAGAAGGTAGAAGGACGCCGCATCGCCAGCGTGCGCCTTGAAAAACCTGAAGAGCCGGAAGAAGCGAAAGAGACAAACGGCAACGGAACCGGCCAGGTTAATTCTTAAAAGCAGAAGAACCAATCCAATCTCAAAGCCCCTGAAAGCGGCGCTATAGCAGCAGCCACTTTGAGGGGCTTGTTCTCTTCAGATTCGCCTATAGGGCCTGAGTAATGATAAAGTTGCGTGGAACAAACCTTCATCAACTAGGACAGGAGTTTCTCTTTCATGAGCTTGATTGAGCAGATAGCGGCGCGCGAGATTCTGGATTCACGCGGCAACCCGACCGTGGAGGCCGAAGTCATGTTAATCGGCGGCGAGGTCGGGCGCGCGGCTGTGCCTTCGGGAGCTTCCACTGGCGAGCACGAGGCCGTGGAGTTGCGCGACGGTGACGCGAAGCGTTATGGCGGCAAGGGAGTTTTGAAAGCGGTCGAGAACGTCAACAACGTAATCGCGCAGGAACTCGAAGGTATGGACGCGCTCGACCAGGCGGAGATAGACAAGGCGCTCATAGAATTGGACGGCACGAAGACGAAATCGAAGCTCGGCGCGAATGCTCTCTTGGCAGTCTCGCTCGCCACGGCCCGCGCCGCCGCCGCTTACTTAGAGATTCCTCTCTACAGATATTTGGGCGGGCCGAACGCGCGCACGCTTCCAGTTCCCCTTATGAACATTCTTAACGGCGGCGCTCACGCTGACAACAACGTGGACTTTCAGGAGTTCATGATTGCGCCCGTCGGCGCTTCGAATTTTCACGAAGCCCTGCGTATGGGAGCGGAGATTTTCCACGCCCTCAAGAATGTTCTGAAGAAGCGCGGGCTTGCGACGAGCGTGGGCGATGAAGGCGGCTTTGCTCCGAACCTGCGCTCGAATGAAGAGGCGATTGAAACAATCATGGAAGCCATCACGCAGGCTGGCTACGCTGCCGGAAAGGATTGTTTCCTGGCGCTAGACCCTGCGGCGAGCGAGTTTTACGATGGGCGCGCATACGTCTTCAAAAAGTCAGACGGTCGGCGGCTTTCATCAGATGAGATGGTGGAGTTCTGGAAAGCATGGGCCGAAGAGTATCCGATTATCTCTATAGAAGACGGGATGGCCGAGAACGATTGGGACGGGTGGAAGAGTTTGACGGATGAACTCGGCGCGCGTGTGCAGCTAGTCGGCGACGACCTCTTTGTCACCAACACGAACTTTCTACAGAAGGGCATAGACCTGGGCGTAGCCAATTCGATTCTCATTAAGGTTAATCAAATCGGAACTCTGACGGAGACGCTCGACTGCATTGAATTAGCGCGCACGCACGGGCGCACAGCCGTCATCTCTCATCGCTCCGGCGAAACCGAAGACTCCTTCATAGCCGATTTGGCGGTCGCCACCAACGCAGGGCAAATCAAGACAGGCAGCCTCTCTCGCACAGACCGCATAGTCAAATACAACCAACTGCTACGCATCGAAGAAGACCTGCGCGACGCCGCTCGCTATCCCGGCCGCCTGGCCTTTCATCAACTGGCACGAGCGCAAAGCAAGAACAACACCGGCGGACGCAACAAACGCGCTCGCGCAGCGAAAAAATAGAGGTCAGAGATATTCTCATGGCGCACGAATGGCGGCGGGGCGATTACCTGATTAGCACGGACAGGGCGCGGCTCGATTGGGATGTGATTCATGGCTACATCTCGCGTGAATCGTACTGGGGCAAGGGCAGAAGCATGGAGCGTGTCCGGCGCTCTGTCGAAAATTCTCTGCCGTTCGGAATCTATAAGGGCGAGCGGCTGGTGGGCTTTGGGCGCGTGGTGACGGATTACGCTACGTTCGCTTGGATTGCGGACGTGTTCGTGCTGGAAGAGTTTCGCGGGAAGGGCTTGAGCAAGTGGCTGATGGAAGTGATGCTCGCTCACCCGGAGTTGCAGGGCTTTCGTCGCTGGGTGCTGGCGACGAAAGACGCTCATGGGCTTTATCATCAGTTCGGATTTACGGAACTTCTTCATGCTGAGCGCTGGATGGAGCGCCACGACCCGCAGACCGAAGAGAAGCCTGACTACTGGTACAGGGAACCGAACACAACTGAGGAGAACTGAGGGTGAACAAACGTGGGCCGCTCGCACTGGTTGTCATTGACGGATGGGGCTACAGCGCGGAGCGCGAAGGCAACGCCATAGCTCTTGCCGAGACCCCTTTTTATGACGAGTTGACCGAGAAGTACCCGCACACTTTACTGGAAGCTTCAGGCTCTCGCGTCGGCCTTCCGGCGGGCATCATGGGCAATTCCGAGGTCGGCCATCTGAACATGGGTTCGGGCCGCGTCGTCCGCATGGATGTCTCCGTCATTGACTACGCGATTGAGACGGGCGAGTTCTTTAAGAATGAAGTGCTCGTTCAGGTGATGGACGAAGCGAAAGAGCGCGGGCGACAGCTTCACCTGATGGGCCTGCTCTCGGACGGGCAGGTTCATTCTTCGCAGGAACACCTGTACGCGCTCTTGCGAATGGCTAAGGAGCGTGGCCTTTCGCGCGTCTACGTTCACTGCTTTCTGGACGGGCGCGACGTGCCGCCCATGTCCGCGTACGGTTATGTGGAAGCGCTTCAGGTTCAGGCAGCCAAGATTGGTTGCGGTCGCATAGCTTCGGCGGTCGGTCGCTACTACGCTATGGACAGGGACAAGCGTTGGGAGAGAACCGAGCGCGCCTATAATGTTATGGTCAACGCCCAGGGCGAGCGTGTGATTGACCCCGTTGAAGCGATTAAGCGCTCGTATGAGCGCGGGATTACGGACGAGTTCGTGGAACCCATTGTGGTCGAGCGCGAAACGGGCGAGCCTGTGGCTACGATTCAGGACGGCGACTCGATCATCTTCTTCAACTTCCGGCCCGACCGCGCCCGTCAAATTACACGCGCCCTGACCGAGCCTGGCTTCGGCGGCTTTTCCACGCCGCACCGTCCCTCGGTTAACTTCGCCTGCTTCACGCAGTACGACAAAACCTTCGGCCTGCCCGTGGCTTTTCCGCCCCGCGAACATAAGAACGTGCTGGCCGAAGTCTTCGGGCGCGTTGGGGTAAGAAATTATAGAATGGCCGAGACGGAAAAGTACGCGCACGTTACATACTTTTTCAACGGCGGAGTCGAGAAGGAGTATCCTTGCGAGCGCCGCCTGCTTGTCCCTTCTCCGAAGATTGCGACCTACGACCTTGAGCCGGAGATGTCCGCCTTCAAGGTCACTGACAAAGTCTTGCGCGCGATTGAAGAGGGCGAAACCGATGTCTTCATCATCAACTTCGCCAACCCAGACATGGTCGGACACACCGGCAAGCTCGATAAAACCATAGAAGCCTGCCAGTACGTTGACACCTGCCTGGGATGGATTACCAAAGGCATACGGACTGCGCGCGGCATCACTCTGATTACAGCCGACCACGGCAACGCCGAACAGATGATTGACCGCACCACCGGCCAACCACACACCGCGCACACCACGAACCTTGTCCCCTTTCACCTGATTGACGAAGCCTCGCGCGGTATTGCTTTGCGCGAAGGCGCAGCCCTTGAAGACGTAGCGCCTACAATCCTTGGTCTGCTCAAAGTGGAGAAGCCCACGGAGATGACCGGACGCGACCTGCGCGAAACCTAAAAGCCAGGTGAACGTATAGATAATGAGATTGGAAGAAGGAAATTAACAGGAATGGACAGGATAAAAGGAATTGATACATTGATACATCGGTTCATTGATTCAATGAGTAAATGAATAAATGAATCAATCTCTTTCATCCTGTCCATCCTTGTTTCGAATTTAACTTGCAAGAGATGAGTTTCGACCCGAGCAATATCTTAGTCATAGACTTCGGCCAGTTGGGCGATGTGGTGTTGAGCCTTCC
>JACVRN010000193.1 GCA_014534425.1 Pyrinomonadaceae bacterium | reverse complement strand
GAAGCGGTCGAGCGGCGCGTCAGGCTCTTCTACATCAGTGTGTAAGTATGAATAGCCGCCGAAGAACGCGACTTTGCGCTCATCGTCCTGTGCGTGTGCGAGTTGAACGCAGCAGACGATTAAAACCGCCAGAAGAATAGCTTTCAGCATTGGATTTCCTTTCAGAAGGGTTGTTTGTCGAAAAATCGCCGGACGCCGCGCGCGCAAGACACAAATCCGCTCTCACACTCTCACGAGCGTTTCCCCTGCCTGTCACTTCTGTTTGCGTAAGCCGTGAGGACGCGCGGATTATTACTAAGGGTTGGAAAAATCTTGGCGAGGAGTTGGTGGAAATGCTCTCTCCGAGCTAATTTCCGTCCCCGACTAAAACGAACCCGGCCCAATAGAAGGGGTGGCGGTATTGAGGATTAGCTAAGACTTTCAATGCCGCTTCACGTAGCGCTTCCGCCTTGCCCGCTCGTACTGTGCCGCTGGCTGATTGGGCCGCAAGCAGGCGATGAAAATTCGCCATCAAAAGCGTGGTGCTAGCCGAGTCCACTTTCCACTGGCTGTCTACCGTGGTGGGGGCTCCGGCCACGAAGAAGGCCCATGACATGCCGATCAATCCTTCGCCCGTGCCGACGCGCCCGCGCGCCGTCTGACATGCAGATAGGACAACTAAATCCGCCTTGAGGTTGAAGTTGATGATCTCGCGCGCTTCTAAGAATCCGTCTTCATCCGCGCTCGTGCTGGCTAACAGCAAATGTGAGTACATCGGGTTGTAGTCATCAAACGTCCCGTGCGTGGCGAAGTGAAGCACTCTGTACTGGCCCGCTTCCGCCTTGAAGGTTTCTTCGCGGGCATCGCCGCCAGTCAGTATCTTACTCTCTGCCGGATTGTAGAATTGGGTCAAACTTTTAACTTCGCGCTCCGCTTCCGGCAGAGCACTAAGATTTCCGTCCCGATTGAGCGACCTCGCCTGTGCGACGACCAATTTACCGAGTACAGGGTTGCCGAAGGCAAGCAACGTGCGAAAAGTGGGAAGTCGGCGCGCTCCGATCTTTATCGTCGAAGCGCCGGGCGCGGCTGCCTGCGAAGTATCGAGGGCGGTTATTGATTGCGTCCCTCTAGCCTTCATCGCACGGAGAACGCCAAGAGATGGAGCGTAGAAGAGCGCATGGTCTTCCAGCAGATATCTGTTCTCGGCGGGTTGCAGAGCTTGAAACGGTAGCCCCCAAAGCGCGCCGTCAGGGACTATGCAGAGAATCTTTTTGCCGTTGATTTGTGCCTGAGCGGGTCTGAGCAATAAATCGTACAACTGTCGCGCCAGCTCTCGAAAATTCAAAGTATTTTCGGCTAGCCGCGTGCGGAACTTGGAGGTCAGATTTGTGAGCTCGTTGAGTTTGACGTTGAGCGGGTAGACCTTCATCTCAACGCCTCCGTGGTTGTTTATCTGAGTCTCGACGCTTTTAGCAATGACAAAGAGATAGACCTTCTCCGGCGTCACCGTAAATTCCAGCAGTGCAGTTTCCGTGTCCGGGATCAGGGGGGCAACCCCTTCGAGCGTTAAAGGCTCGACCTCGCCGCGCTGAATCTTTAGCTCCGGGTGCGCCGCATAAATCCGCGTTTGAAAAGCATCATACTCAAGGCGAGCGTCTCTCAGTTGAGATTCAATACCGGCGATGCGCGACGTGTCGGCTTGAGGCCGTAAAGTTTCACGTTTGAGTTGAGCATTAAGGGCGACCACCGTTTTATTCAACCGCTTTTCCTGGGTTCGCTCGTCGGAGGTCAAGGCCCCCTTGATATTCGCCCTGCCTCTGCCAAGCACGTCGAGCAAGACGCGACCCTTTGCGCGCTCGGCGTAAACGAATGCTTCCGCGAAGTTGTTCTGGGCGATCAGTAGATCAATCAACGCATGATAAGGAGCCGTTCTTCTTTCAAAGAAGAGTCGCCGGTCTTGCTCAGGGCCTACGGCTCGGTTGCGAAGCTGCTCGATTACGGCGATGGCCTCGGAGAATGCTCGACCCGCCCGTTCGGGCTGACTCAGTGCGCGACTACTTCTGCCTGCCGAAGTCAGAGATTGCCAGAGGATTTCAGGACTGTTGTTGATTCTCGCAAGCTCAACGGCGCGCGTCGAAAGAGCATCGGCTTCCTTGTAGTCACCCTGCGCGTAGCGAACATCTCCGATCTTATTCAGCGCGTAGGCGGCCATCGCTTTGTTGCTAAGTGCTTCATGGAGTTTCAGGCTCTGCTGGTAATTATCAATCGCCTCCGCGTGTTTTCCCTGCGCGGCATAAACATCCCCGATGCGGTTCAGTAGATAGGCAGTGCCCGCTTTGTCGTAAATCTGTTGATAGATCTTCAGGCTCCGCTGGTAGTAGTCCAGAGCCTGTGCGTATTCGGCTAAAGAGAAGTACGCGTTTCCGATGCTGAGGAGCGGGTAGGCGATCTCAACCTTACTGCCAAGCTCTTCGTAAAGCTTGACGCTTCTCTGGTAATACTCCATCGCCTGAGCGTAATTGCCCTGCTGGTAATGGATGTTGCCCATCTTGACCGAGACGGCGGCGATGCCCTCCCGACTGCCGAGGCTTTCCGCCAGCTTCATGATCTGCTGGTAATTGTTCGCCGCTCGTAGATAGTCGCCCTGCGCCGAGTACACGTCGCCCAAGCCAACTGTCGCGCCGCCGATTCCCCAAGGGGAGTTGAGTTGCTTGGCGACATGGAGTGCGACATTGTAGATTACGGCCGCCTGCTCGTAATTGCCCTTTTCCTCAAGGAGAGCCTGCGCTTGATTCAACAAGCCGTTGAGCAGGCCCCCCGTGAAAGGTTCGCCTTTAGTTGCGAGTACACGAGCGCGCTCCTCGTCCGTCGCGACGGCAAGCAGGTCACGTGTCAGTTCTTCCGCCGTCTCGACGAACTGCCACACTTTCCAGACACCCGCCTCCTTAATGAAACGCAACGTGTGTTCCATCTCCCCGAACCCTTCGGCGGGCTTACCCGTATCGGCGTCTAACGCACCGATGTCTATAAAGACGCGCGCCGTCGCATGGTCTCCCTCGACTTGCGTATAGCCGACGGGGATGATTCTTATTGACTGAATCTTTACTCTTTCGTTCCTGGCAAATTCCTGTTGGAGAAACAACTTGAACTCAGGAAGGTACGGAGACTGTTCGCTGAACAATGAAAAGAGCGCCGCCCCGTCCCTTTTCGCGTAAGCTTCGTACCCTTTCAGGAACACCTTCTGAATGGCCGCCTCGTCGGGCGTGCGCGCGGACGACCGAATCCGGCTGAAGGCTTCTTCCGCAGTCTGCGCGACGGCCGCGAGTGGGGCGCAGGACAGTGCGAGGCAGAGGCACAGCCGCACAAAAAATGGAGGTCGAAGATTTACGAATGACATTATGGATCACCGCCTTCCCCACGCCTGCACACGTCGCAGTAACCGCCCGGCGACTTGTGAGCGAGGGTTTGCGTTTGCAAGTCGTTGAAACTCCCGTTCGGCAGCTTCCAGTAGCCCTGCGTGGGCGTAGAGTATTCCTAAAACGAGATGTGAATCAGGGCGCGCTCGCTTCACCCGGTTTATCTCTTCGAGCTTTTCCACTTCAACTATTTTGAACTGTGCTCTGGGCGCGGGCGCGACCGGAGACGTGATCTCTTGACCGTCTTTGAGCGCCGTCACTTCCCAGAAATAAATTTTTCCGCGCTGAAGCGGTCTGGGCGGCGACCACTGAGTAGCGGTCTGCGGTTCGCTTCTCATGACGAGATCAAAGTTCGAGTCGAAAACAGAAATCGTGTAACTGCTCGCGCCGCCGAGCGGCTGCCAGCGAAAAGCGGGGCGGTCATCAACAATCACTATCCCTGTCGGGCTGAGCTGATTAAAAGTAGAGGCTTTTGAAGATTGATCCAGGAGGTTTATGGGCGGGGCGGTCAGAGAGCCGAGCGAGTCAGGTCTTTTCAGCCCGTCGCCGGAGAGCGCTGTGACTACTGCTCTACGGGTTGAGGGGGCTAATCCTTCCAAACCTACCAGATTTCCATGCCTGTCTAACGTGACTTTCCGGTTGCCGTCAATGAGGCTGACGAGAGTTTCCGGCACTGTCCGGGTCTGTTTCTGGCTGGAAGCCGCCGGATTAAGATTCGCCGCCTCAATATCTGCGCGCTTATCATCGCTGCCCGTCGTCTCAGTGGGCGGCGGCTGATGCTCTGACCGCTCGTCCATTGAAGGTGTAATGGATTGGTTTTGATCTTGAGCATTGCTGGCGATCTGAGACGGTGCCGATTGATTGTGTCCGCCTGAGAATCTGGATTGAGCCCAAAGTATGCCGAGCAACACGCAAACACACGCCAGCGCGATTCCGCCCACGTATGCGGGGCGCAAAGAAGGCAGCCGCCACCCGGAATCTTTGAATCTCTCCCAGACAGTTTTCGGCGAGTATCTCACCCTCTCGCCTTCTGGTTGAGGTGTCTTGCCTGAGCCGGTTAAAACCAGTTGCCGCGCCTCGTCCTTGCATTCAGCGCAATCCTCCAGGTGGCTTTCAAAAATTACGCTGTCGGCTTGATTCAGACGCCCCGCCGCGTACCTTCTCAATTCTTCGGGGGATAAGTGAAACGGCTCTTCATCCGGCGTCGGCAGGAGGGCTTCCGCCAGGGCAGTAAATGCGATATTGGATTGTCTCGTATCAATAACTCGCCGAAGGCAAGCATCACACGTGGCGAGATGGCGATCACACGCGCCCCGCTCGCCCGCGACCAGCGTGCGACGCCGGTAAGCTTCAATCTGCTGCTCCGTGAGATGACTCTCAGTCATGACCCGCTAAAAACCGCTCATCCGGTAAAACCTTCAATCATGCCTCCACGATCTTAAACCGTGCGGCGCTCCGATTTATTACCATCACCCCTTTTTCTCTATCGCCTTCATTCGGCGCGCCAGACGTTCGCGCGCGGTTTTACGTAGGTTAATCACCTGCTGCCTTGTGACGCCGAGCAGCCGCGCGATGCTCGCGTCATCCAGAGGCAACTCGTTCCAAAGCGCCGAGAACTGTTCGGCGGACATGGATAGCACCTCTGCCATCTCCTGCTTTGAAGCTATACCTAAGTGCGGAATGAATGCGATGACGCTTCCTCCCTGCGCGTCACGTAGATTTAATAGCAGGGCGCTTCGCTGCAAAGGAGGGAGCGCCGCGACTTCCGTCCAGAGCCGTTGCAGATAGAGG
>JACVRN010000254.1 GCA_014534425.1 Pyrinomonadaceae bacterium | reverse complement strand
GGCTGCTCCTTCATTTCCGTTGATGCATCGTTGCTGCGCCTTGTGAGGTCGTCCGCGAGTTGCAGCTTAGAACCCTGTGTGATGATGGCCGCGCGCTCTATGACGCTTTGCAACTCGCGTATGTTGCCGGGCCAGGGATAGTTCTGAAGGGCCTCCATCGTCTCTCGCGGGACAGCTTCGATTGTTTTACCGAGCCTCTTGTTCTCTCTCTGTATAAAGGTGGAGACCAGAAGCGGGATGTCCTCCTTACGCTCGCGCAAAGGGGGCACGTTGATGGGGAAGACGTGCAGGCGATAGTAGAGGTCTGAACGGAATGTGCCGTTACGCGACGCGGCTTCAAGGTCGCGATTGGTAGCCGCAATGACACGGACATCCACCTTAATCGTGCGCGAGCTGCCTAGCCGTTCGAACTCTCCTTCCTGAAGCACGCGCAGGAGCTTGGCCTGCAAGTCAAGGGGCAACTCTCCTATTTCGTCCAGAAAAATCGTCGCCCCGTTGGCCAGCTCAAAGCGTCCCACGCGGCTTGCGACAGCGCCGGTGAAAGCGCCCTTCTCGTGACCGAAGAGTTCCGACTCGATGAGGTTCGCAGGAAGCGTCGCGCAGTTGACTTTTATCATCGGACGCCCTTTTCGCAGGCTGCTGTTATGAATGGCGCGCGCCATCAACTCCTTGCCCGTCCCGGTCTCGCCCACTATGAGGACGGTCGTGTCTGTGGCGGCAACCTGCCGTACCTTCCGCATCACGTCTTTCAGAGAGTGGCTTGAGCCGATTATCTCGCCGAAATTGTGGTCTGAAAGAATCTCTTCGCGGAGGTAAACGTTGTCGGACTGTAACTGATTCTTGAGTCGCTCGACTTCTTTGAGCGCCGCGCGCAGCCCCTCTTCGGCGCGCACGCGTTCGGTAATATCGTGTTGCAGGCTGAGGACGGCGCGGCTTCCCTGATACTCTACCATCGAGGAGCTAACCATGACGTTGAAAGTCGAACCGTCGGCGCGTCTGTGAACCGCTTCAAACTCCCTGACCACTCCCCCTCTTAACAGGGCCTCGCCGTAACTTTCATCCTGTTCGAGCCGGCTGAAAAGCTGGCGGAAGCTCCGCCCAATGAAGTCGCCCGGTGGAAGACTATACAACTCGCATGCCCTTTCGTTCACATCAAGGATAGTGCCTTCACGCGGCTCGAAGACAATGATAGCGTCCGTGGCATGCTGGAAGAGGTTGCGATACTGTTCCGTCTTTCGCAGGTACTCTTCAGCTTCCTTGCGACGGGTAATGTCGCGGTTGATTTCGAGAATAGCTGTAGGCTCGCCTCGCAAGTCTCTTTGCAAGACATGTCGAGAAGCGACGATAATCCGCCCGCCGTCGCTGCGCCTGTGCGTGAGTTCGCCTTCCCACTTTCCTTCGCGCAACAGGGCATCGTTTATCTCTTCAAGTGAGACGGGGAAATGTGTATCCAGGAATGTGTGCGTCATCTGTCCGATGGCTTCGGACCTGGCGTAACCGTAGGTCTGTTCCGCGCCCTGATTCCAGAAAGTAATGACGCTATTTATATCGCGCACGATGATGGCGTCGTGTGCCAGTTCGAGCAGCTCCGCCTGCTCGCGCAGTTTCTGCTCAGCGCGCTCTCGCTCTGCTATCTCTAATTCCAGCGAGGCATTCGCGCTCTCAAGGCTTTGTGCCGTGCGCCTTATCTCTAATTGCGCCATGACCTGCCTGCTCAATGCCTCAAGAGCATGGGCCTGGTCCGGGGTCAAATCCCTCGGCACACGGTCAATTACGCAGAGGGTTCCGAGGGCGTGGCCGTCGGAGGTGACCAGCGGCGCTCCGGCGTAGAAGCGTATGTGCGGCTCTGAAGTAACCAGAGGGTTATCGGCAAACCTCTCGTCTTTAAGCGCATCTTTGACGATGAAAATATCCGGCTGATGAATGGCATGGGCGCAGAAGGCTTGGTCGCGCGGGGTCTCGGCCACATCCAGCCCGACGCGTGACTTGAACCATTGGCGGTCTTCGTCTATGAGCGTGACGAGCGAGATTGGAGCGCCGCAGATGAAGGAAGCCAAGTAAGTGAGGTCGTCGAAAGCCTGCTCCGGCAAGGTGTCCAGGACGTTGAACTGCCTGAGCGCTTGAAGTCGCACTGATTCGTTCTCGGTGAGTGAAGCATTCATCTCTGTAACCCGCCCTTTGTTCGTACGTTACATGCTACTAAGCTGTATCAGCGTTTCAGCCTTTCATCGAAGACAAGAGCTTATCAAGCATGGCGCGAACCTGAGCTTTGTAGGATTCCGGGGTCGTCATCCCGAAGTGGCCCGGCGGGACGAAATTTCCTTCGGCGTCTATGAAGATGACTAAGGGAACAGGCGTTTTGACGCTCTGCTTAATGGGCGACGGAACACGCGCAGCAAAGTCTGTGTATGCGCTTCTCGTAGTGTCTCGCAGAATGGTCAGCGTCAGTTTCTGTTCTTTCGCGTAGTCGCGCAACTGCTTGTCGGAGATTTCATCCGCCCCCTCTATGTTCACCCAGAGAAATACAACAGGCTTTCCGGCGTACTCTTTCTTTAACTGTTCGAGCGCCTGCAACTCAGCCTTGCACGAGACACACCACGTAGCGCCGAAAGAAACGACGACGGCGCTACCGCGCATCTGCTCAATCGCATAAGT
>JACVRN010000136.1 GCA_014534425.1 Pyrinomonadaceae bacterium | reverse complement strand
CGACGACGACGCGCCCCGTGCAGTCGCGGTGCGGGTGCGCGTTCTCTTCCGTGGGCCGGCCGTGCGTGGCCCAGCGCGTGTGGCCTATGCCGTAGGTGCCGTCCAGAGGAGAGAGCCGTATGGCCTCTTCCAAGTTTCTGAGCTTGCCTTCGGCGCGACGAATCTCAAGATGATTGCCTTCGTCCACGACGGCGATGCCCGCCGAATCATAGCCGCGATACTCAAGCTTACGCAGGCCGTCTATGATGACGGGCACGACCTGCTTGTTTCCAACGTAACCGACAATGCCACACATGATAAAGCAAGGACGGGGGCAGCAACGATGAAAGCCTTCTACTCAGGTTGAGTGACCAGGCTTGCATCTTTAATCGCTTCAGCTTCGTCCTTCTGTTCCTCCTTATTTTCGTTGAGCCGCTTCTTGATTTCAGCAGGGACGCCCGCGACGAGCGTGTCGGGCGGTACGTCTTTCGTCACAACTGCGCCTGCGCCCGTGACGGAGCCGCTTCCGACCGTGACGGGCGCGACCAGCATTGTGTCCGAGCCAATCTTAACGTTGTCTTCTATGACGGTCGCGTGCTTGTTCTTGCCGTCGTAGTTGCAGGTGATGGTGCCCGCGCCTATGTTGGTTCGCTCGCCTACGGTCGCATCGCCCAGATAGGTTAGATGCATCGACTTCGATTTACGACCCAGGCGTGACTTCTTCATCTCCACGAAGTTTCCAACTGCCGAGCCTTCTTCCATGCGCGCGTTCATGCGTAGATGCGCGAAGGGGCCGACCGTGCAATTGTCCGAGACTTCGGAGTCAACTATGACCGAGTGGTCTTTGACGGTCACGTTGTTGCCGATGCGAGCGTTGGTCAGGCGCGTGCCCGAACGTATCTCGCACTCTTCGCCTATGGTGGTGTCGCCTTCTATGTGAACGTCAGGGTAGATGATGGTGTCGCGGCCTATCTGCGCCTGCGGGCTGATGTAGGTGTGCGCGGGGTCAATCAGGGTGACGCCCGAATCAATCATTAATTTTCTGAGCGTGCGGCGGCGAATGATGTTCTCGAACTCCGCCAGTTCCACGCGAGTGTTGATGCCTGAGACTTCGCGCGCGTCCGTGTGAAGGAAGATGCTCACGTCCTCGCCCTCCGCGCGAAGGATGCCGGGCACGTCCGTCAGGTAATATTCGCCCTGGGCGTTTTCGGGCTTCACCTTTTCCAGAGCGCGAAAGAGCGCGCGAGCCTCGAAGCAATAAATTCCGGCGTTGATTTCGTTAAGCTGTTTCTCGGCGGCGCTGGCGTCCTTTTGTTCGACTATGCGTTCGAAGCGGCCTTCGGAGTCGCGTATGATGCGCCCGTAGCCCGTAGGGTCTTCGAGTTTGATTGTCAGCAACGTGCAGGCTGCGCCGCGACCTCTATGCGCGCGGTGTTGTTGAATGAGCGCAGCCAAAGTCCTTGCGCTGACCAACGGCACATCGCCCGAAAGCACAAGCAGGGTGGAATTGGTATCGGCTAGAGCCTCGCGCGCGGCCATCACGGCATCGCCCGTGCCGCGCTGCTCCGTCTGCGTGACGAAAATCGCGCCCTCCGCTCCTAGCTCATCCTTGACGGCCTGCTCTACAAGTTCGGCCTGATGGCCCACTATGACGTAGATGTGGCCGGGGTCTAGAGCCGTGGCGGTGCGGCAGACGTGAGCTATGAGCGGGCGGCCTCCTAAGCGGTGCAGGACTTTGGCCGTGCGCGAGCGCATGCGTGTGCCTAGACCTGCGGCCAGTATGAGCACGTCCAGTTGCGCCGTCGTAGGCGTGTCCTGCAAAGCGAATTGGGTCTGTTTATCCATCGGGAATTTTTAGTGCTGCTCGGCTGCGATGGCCTCCGTGTGGCCCGTCCTCTTGCTCATGCGCGCCTGTATGGCGCAGGCTACGACTACGCGCGCCAGCTTCTCAGGATTGTGACGGACTTTCTCGCCTTCGTCCAGAAGGTCTGCCCGAATAATCTTGGTTTCAGAGCCGAACGCTTTTTCCAGCAGGTGGTCGTGCATTCCTATCTGAAAGGCTCCGTCGGCAGCATAAAGCGCCGCCTGCTCTTCGTTGACAGGACGATTGTTGACGATGGTGTAGTCGAAATGAATCTCCGGCGCGTAGCGTTTGACAGCCTCAAGATGCTGGCGCGCTGTGTAGCCGTCGGTTTCGCCCGGCTGCGTCATAAGGTTGCAGATGAAAATTTTGGTGGCCTGTGCCTGGTCTATGGCCTGGGCTACGCGCGCTACTAAAAGCGGAGGAAGGATGCTGGTGTAGAGAGAGCCTGGGCCGACAGTGATAACGTCCGCGCCTCTGATGGCGGCGAGCGCTTCAGGAAGCGGAAGGCATTGCTCCGGCTCAAGCCTCAGGCGGCGAATGGGCGCACGCGAGGCTGTAATCTGCGTCTCGCCCCGAACAATCGTGCCGTCTTGAAGCTCCGCCACGAGCCGCACGTCGTTGATAGTCGCAGGGTAGATGCGCCCCTTGCTCGCCAGAACCTCGCTGGACAGCCGCACGGCCTCTACGAAATCTCCCGTCACTTCCGTCAGGGCCGCCAGGAAAAGGTTCCCGAAGCTGTGGCCTCCAAGCTCGCCCGTCCCGCGAAAGCGATAGCGAAAGAGCCTGGAGATGAGCGTGGAATCTTCCGAAAGCGCCACCATGCAGTTGCGTATGTCGCCGGGCGGCAACATCTGCAACTCTTCACGCAGGCGGCCAGAGCTTCCCCCGTCGTCCGACACCGTAACAATGGCCGCCAGCGATTCAAGCCACGCGCCCGCGCCGTCTTGAGCGCCGACCATACGCTTGAGGCCACTCAACAAAGTGGAGAGACCCGTGCCGCCGCCTATGGCTACAAGCTTCAAACCGCCCTGTGCTTCCGCTTGGTGCAAACCTTAAAGATTCCTCCCCGGACAGTCAGACTCTTTATGCGCCCCTTAAGCCGAGCGCGCAAAAAGAGCAGTCCCGCCCCTCTGGAATCATACAGAAAAGAACTACAGTTTGAAACTTGTAAACCGTACACGCGGCTATAAAAGTCCAGACAGGGAGAGAAGGGACTTTCGGTGTACTTTAGGCCCGAGGAGCAAAAATCAGCCGCTCGAAGTCCGGCAGGTTTCGTAAGACCAGCAAGTCCTGGTCGTGCTGCGCGCGTATGCGAAGTGTCGGTTGAATGTCCAGAGCGCGCTGTAAAGACTCCAGCGCCGTGTCAATCGAGCCAAGACGGGCACGCGTGGCTGCCAACCCGTAATGTATGTGCGCCGCTTCAGGCTCGCGCTTCAAGGCCCGCTCGAAAAGCTCCTGGGCGGCAACGTACTCGCCGCGATTAAGCTCTATTACGCCACGGTCGTAAAGCGAGTCGGCGTCGCGCGGCAGACTGCTCTCGGCACGCATGCGCGTCTCTATGATATTGAGGTAGGTGCGCGCCCGCGCGGCCACCTCCGAGACTCCCGCGTGTTTATCCAGAATGGCTCTGTAGAGCATGCGTGCTTCGGAAAAGCGTCCGCGCGCAAACTCCTTGTGGGCGCGGTCAAAGGCCCTGAGCGCTGCCGCCTCGTCGCGCGTGGGCTGCCGCTTAGGCGGCGGTGGCGGCGGAGCGGCTGCCGCAGGTCTGCGCTTCCTAGCGGCAGCCTTGGCGGATTTTGCAGGTGCCTGTTTTGTTCTGGCCGCAGGCTTTACGCTCTTTTTAGACGGTTGTGCGGCAGGCGCATGAGCCTTGCGCGCAAGGGGTTTGCCCTTAGCGCCTCCTTTAGCGTGTGGGCTTTGGGACTTTCGTGCCGAAGCCGCACTGCTCTTCGCAGGCTTTTTCGCCGCTTTGGCCTTGGATGAGGGGAGCGTCCCTGCTTTTGTGGCCTTGCGCGCAGGCGCTTTGTCCGCCCCGGCCCGCTTGGTTAAAGGCTTGGGGCGCGCAGATTTGCCTGCTGCTGCACGGTTTTTCGTTGATGTCGCTTGACGCGAGGCCGGGCGCGAAGGAGAACGTTTGACGCCCTTGACGATAGGATCGCTCATGCGAAGCCCTCTTCTTTCCAAAGGGAGGCCCTTAATCAGGTTCGAGCCGCCACAAAAACTGGGGCAGAGCTTAACATAGATGTGCCTTCTAAATCAACGTGAGACGGTAGTTTGCAGCGCTTGCCCGTGGCATTTGCAACCCGTCTTGCCCTTTGCCAACAGCGAAAAACACTTGATGCTGTAATTTTCCCTGTGTTAGAGTGCAAGTTGGGGTCGCGCTTGCTTCCGATTCCTTACAGGAAGCCGTGCGGGAGCGATTCCGAAGACTTGTGTGGACGAGCGAAACCTTTTCGGCTCTTCGATTTAAGTTCCTTTGAGTCGGGCGCAAACTGTCGGCGTTTCCAAAAAGCGCCCGCCTTCCCGCCGCGTCCAGTGCTGCCAACAGAAAGCGTGTTCTAATGTCAGACACTCCTATAGTAATGCACGAGCAGCAGTTCAGGCAGATAGAGGCTGTCGTGGCAAAGCTGCGGAATGATGCCTCGGCTCGTGTGGTTTTTCTGGTTGACAAGGACGGTCAACAGATAGCCGTCAACGGCGACGTTGGCAATATTGACACAACCAGCCTTGCCAGCCTGGCAGCCGGTAACGTAGCCGCCACGGGCGGCATGGCGGAGCTAATAGGCGAAAAAGAGTTTCCCACCCTCTCGCACGAAGGCGAGCGCGAAAGCATACACATCTGCGTCATAGGACGCGTCCTTTTGGTCGTCATCTTCGACGACCGCTCAAGCCTGGGGCTGGTCAAGCTGCGCGTCAAGCAGGTGACGCCGGAGCTTCACACCATCTTCGAAGAGGTGGCGCGCACGACCAAACAGGCCACAAGCGACGAATCCTTCTTCGCCGAAATCACGGACGAAGACATAGACAGCCTCTTTAATTAAAAAGGAAAAAGTAGAAAGGCAAAAAGATAGTATCACCCTGGGCTGTCCTGATTCATAGATTATACCTTTTGCCTTTTCGGTCTTAATGTCATGACCTTTATCAACTACGCATCCAGAGAGATTAACTGCAAGATCGTCTATTACGGGCCGGGCCTGTGCGGCAAGACGACCAACTTGCAGTACATCTTCGACTCCACGGCTCCGCAATCCAAGGGCAAGCTCATCAGCCTGGCGACGGAAACAGACCGCACGCTCTTTTTCGACTTCATGCCGCTTGAACTCGGCACCGTCCGGGGCTTCAAGACGCGCTTTCATCTTTACACTGTGCCGGGCCAGGTCTTCTACGACGCCTCGCGCAAGCTCATACTGAAGGGTGTGGACGGAGTGGTCTTCGTCGCTGACTCGCAGGAAGAGCGCATGGACGCCAACATAGAATCGCTCTACAACCTGGAAGAGAACCTTCAGGCGCAAGGCTACGATTTAATGGCAATCCCGTACGTCCTGCAACTCAACAAGCGAGACCTCCCCAACGTCATCCCCGCCGCAGACCTCGCGGCAGAGCTACAACGAAAGGGCGAGCCTGTAGTCGAGGCGGTCGCCTCCAAAGGCGTAGGCGTCTTCGACACCCTCAAGGCCGTCGCCAAGCAAGTCCTGACTGAGCTTCGCAAGAGCTAGCTTGCAGGAAATGAAGCGTAGGGAGCTACGGAGATTTAATAAGTTCGTCTGGGGATTTAATTTGTTGGCTAAAAAAGCCGGTGAGGCTAAAAGCTTCACCGGCTTTTCTGATGACTCGAACTGAAAGCATAAGCGAGCGGCCAGGGCGCTAATTTCCTTGCGGAAGCGGTATCATCTTCCACATCTCATAGAGCGGTCGCCCATCCTGGCTCTGATTGCCGCCGTACTCACCAGTACAAATGTCTCCGAAGAGACGCTGACCTGTGGCTTTCGCTCTATATTGCTCACACGACCCGGTGATGTCGAACATTCCAGTGTCGTAAACCGGGTCTGTGTAAGTTAGGTAATTAGTGAAGAGGATGACCCCTTTACTCAAAGGCCCCGGCTGTGTCATCAGGTTGAAGGATTCTTTTACCAATGCAGCCTGCCACTTTTTAATCAAATCCATCTTCTCGCCCGCCGCTTGAACGAAGGCAGCATATTCGGGATTGTCACCTTCGACGACACACTCTCCCCCTATAGGGTTTTGGGGAGCTTTACTGCATGGAAATTGTATGTCTACGGCAGGAAAACACCGGCATAGGAATCGCTCCGGGGGCTGGGGAAGGCCGAGGCGGCACGCGTAGATTCTAAACACCCTGTCAAGGCGTGCGCCCCCCTCCGTCAGTAGAATAGCCGGGTGATTCATCGGGTCGCGCATCCCTTGCCACTTATAACCGTCGACGAGTCTTTCTAGCTTGCTCTCCACCCAGGCAACGGAATTCACTCTGGAGATTCGTTTCTTACCTACCACGTCCGTGTAATAACTACAGGGAGTCGCCCGTTTACAATCACCGTCAATACAAATCAGAGGCCGGGTACAATGCTCATCATCAGGAGCACAGTTCCTCTGTTCCTCTACATCAAGGTAATTGTGATGTGACCAGACGAAATTGCCATCTGCCTTGAAAGCTATTTCTCCAAGCTCACGTAATAAGTCCTTGGTGAACCTCTGGTAGCTCGTAATCCTTGCGTCGTCCCTCAACGTGTCGGAAGTGGCTGGCCCCGCCAGTTTGAGCGCAATTGTGCCCGGCTCGCTGTTATCACGAACCACCTGCTGGGCCGTCTTGAACATCCGCGCTACCCTCTTCGCCATGAAGGGGTTCTTATCAGTACCCTGAGGCCATAGGGCGCTGTTAGGCTCGTTGACCACCTCAAGAAAATCAACGTACCGTAGATAATCTTTACAGACTTCATTATTAAAGTTTGTATTACAATCTATGGCTTCCCCCGCCGGGCCAGTCCGGTTTGATTCTTTTTTTAGCTGTGTCAACCCGTACCGCCTGACCAGGAATTTCATCCATTTGCCCCAAGCGCTGTCCACCCCAAGCCTGTCCGGCACTCTGTTGTATGGATCAAGCTTATTGATGAATTTCTTTATCTCATTTTTCACATCCTTCGGCAGTGATTCGTTAGTTATCCATAGCGGATAACGGTGATCCATTGTAAGGATGACTTTGAGACCATTGCGTCGGGCCTCTTTAATTTGATCGTCTAAACCTTTGAGCAGCACGGCTGGCGGGTTATCAGTGCTGTTATCTTTCTCGATGTACTTAGGCGCAGCTTCATTGAATAAATCAATCTCAGGGTCTAGCTGGAGCGCAGGCCAATCAACCCAGAGCTTTACATAACCGGTGTGGCTGTCGTTCAGAATGGAGATGTTAGATCTCAGCCCTCCGGGGCCGAGAAGGGATTGATCCCATGTTATTTCGTCCACTCTGAGCACGCTGGCCGCACCCAGTGATATTCCTTTTCGGGGGTCTCTGGGCGTCGGTGTGGGGGCGGGCGCGCAGTAGTCTGGTGGGTTCGGGAATGTACACGGGTCACCACCAGCCGAATTAGGCTTTATCTGTCCCGTCACCTTCGGTGATAGCAGTAATAAGCCGGAGGCAAGTAATAAAAGTAGTGAGAAGAGAGCTTTGATTCTGTTCATGGCGGGTTCTCCTTTGTTACAGGACTACTGTGAGTTGAGAAGAGCCGATCTTTCGAGTAGATGATCGGAGGACTAAAGAGATGCCATATGGTAAATTGATGTGATAGTGAAGTCAAACATATTATTTCTGGAGCGGTGATCCTTCGGCCCCGGAAGAGCGCGAACAAATCAAAAGTAGACGTAAGGAAAAATGAGATGGCCGGGAGGAAAATTTTCTTCCCGGCCTCTTTGTTTAGACGAGTGATTTAATCATCAGCAGGCCGTCGCCGCCGTTTGAGTAGTAGCGGGGAAGGCGCTGTGTGACTATGTAGCCGAGGTTGCGATAGAGTTGTTGCGCGCCCGCGTTGACGGAGCGCACTTCAAGGCGCACGACGCGAACATTGCGACGACGAAAGCCGTCCTCGGCCTTCTCCATCATGCGCTGGGCTATGCCCCGGCGGCGATGTTCGGGCGCGACGCCGACCGTGGTGATGTGGCCCGTGTGATCGGGTTCGATGAGGCCCACGATGAAGCCAACCATCATGCCGTTTGGCGTGACGGCGCGGTATGAGACGGATTCGGGCGCGGTCAAAAGATACTCGAAGGTCTCGCGGCTGTAGGCTTCGCCGTCGACGAAGCAGCGTTGATCCAGTCGCCAGCATTCGTCCAACTGCGCGACCGTCAATGGCCTAACTTCGTAGCGCACCTCTACGAGAGGGGATGCGGTCGGCGCAGCAAAGCCTTCCGCCTGATCTTCCTCTTCACCCTGCGACCACCAACGGGAGCGAATTTTCTTCAGCACAGCCATAGTCGAGTAAATAGTAAATGGTGAATAGTGAATAGTAAATAGTGACGAGAAAAAAACTGTCTTCTGCTATTTACTGTTCACTAAAAAATTAGCATGCAGTCGCCGTAACTGTAAAAGCGATAGCGCGACTCGACGGCATGCTCATAGGCTCGGCGCACCAGTTCTCGTCCGGCGAAGGTGGAGACCAGTACCAGAAGCGATGAGCGCGGCAGATGAAAATTGGTGATGAGCGCGTCGACCGCTCTAAACCTGTAGCCGGGCGTGATGGTCAACTCCGCGAGAGCTACGTGGGCACGGATTCGCCCTTCATCGTCCGAGGCGGCTTCAAGAGCGCGAGTCGTTGTGGTGCCGACCGCTATGATTCGCCCGCCGCGTTCGCGCGTTTCGTTTATCATACGGGCGGCCTCATCTGTAATCTCAAATTGCTCGGCTTCTACGCGGTGCTCGCTCAAATCTTCCACGCGCACAGGCTCGAACGTGCCGTAGCCTACGTGCAAAGTAATCTCTGTCAGGGAAGCGCCGCGCGAGCGAAGCTCTTCTATGACCTGCGGGGTGAAGTGAAGCCCTGCGGTCGGGGCTGCAATCGCGCCGCGCTTTTGAGCGTAAACGGTCTGGTATCGCTCGCGGTCTTCCGCCGGAAAATCCTCCGCGTCGCGCTTGATGTAGGGAGGCAGGGGCGTCTCGCCTATCTCTTCGAGCAGGCCCGCGAGCGGCGCGTCCGCATGAAAGCGTATGACGCGCCTTCCTTCATCGAGCGCGTCTGTTATCTCTGCGCGCAGCCTGGAATCCTTGAACGAGACGCGCGTGCCTGTGGGAAGTCTTCGCGCGGGGCGCGTCAAAGCTTCCCAGACGTTCGGCTCGCGCTCGCGTATGAGAAAAAGCTCCACCTGCCCGCCCGTAGGCTCGCGCACGCCGCGCAGGCGCGCAGGAAAAACGCGCGTGTTGTTGACTACGAGCAGGTCGCCCGCGCGCACGTAAGATGGAAGCAGCGCGAACCGGCTGTCGTGCCATGTCTCGGATGCGCGCTCCAAGACCAGCATGCGCGACGCATCGCGCCTCTCAAGCGGATGCTGCGCTATCAACTCCTCCGGCAACTCGTAATCGAAATCTGAAATAAGCATGAAAACTGCTCTTTACGGTGCGGGCGCGGTGGCGGCGTCGGCTGCGGATGCTTTGACGGGTTCAGCCGGATGCTCACGATGAAAGACGGCTGTCAGTTGCGCTCCGAAGAGCAGCACGAGGCTTGAGACGTAACCCCATGTGAGCACCGCGACCACCGCTCCAACCGAGCCGTAAATCTGGTCGTAATGAAAATAGTGCAGGCTCCAGGCGAAGATGTATTTGGCGGCTTCCCACATCAGTCCGCCCGCGACCGCGCCGGGCATAGCATCGCGCACGCTGACGCGCGCATTCGGCATGAAGCGATAGACGACCACGAAGAGCGTGATGGTGATGAGGATGCTGACGACCGCGAAGATGATTTGCCAGAAGGGACTGCCGCTCACTGCCAGCCAGGGCACGCGGTCAAGTACTCTCTGCGGAAGGCGCTCCGCAAGCTGCTGAAGGAAGAGAAGAATTGACGTGACCAGAACCGAGATGGACAGAAGCAGTCCCACTATGCCAATCATGCCGAGCGTGAGCGCGCGTCCATGAAGGAAGGTGCGCGACGTTGTGCCCCAGATGCGATTCAATGCGCGCTCAATGACCGAGAAGACCCAGGAGCCTGCCCAGAGGACTACGACCGCGCAGCTAATGATTATCTCTGTGCTGAGGTTCGAGAGAGAGCGAACGGTGCCGCGCAGGAAATCTGCGGAACCCGGATAGACCTGCACAATCTGCGCCAGCATGGTAGTGCCTGCGGCCAGGCGGTTGCTCAAAACCAGAATCAGCAGCAGCGCCGGAAAGAGCGTCAGCAGTCCGAAGTAGCTCATAGCGGCGGCGGACGTGAAAAGGTCGTTCTCGTGAAACTGATGAAAGGTATGCGAAAGAATGCTGCGCCACGGCGCGCGATTGCGTACCCCGAACGAATGGCGCGAAAACGATGGAAGACGACGCATAGAACAGTTTTCAGTTTTCAGTTTTGAGTTTTCAGCTTTCAGAAAGGGAGCGAGTTGCTTTTAACTGAAAACTGAAGACTCGAAACTGAAAACTGCTTTTCACTTCTTTTCTAATTCGGCGCGGGCTGAGGCCACGCGTGCGTATGCGCGTGGAATAGCGCCTGTCAGCGCCTGCGCTTGAGTTAGTGTTTTATCAAAATCTATTCGCGCCATTGTCGCAAAAATGGTGTCTAGGCGGAAAGAGTCGGAGGCTATGCTCAGTTCTTCCGATAGCTCTGAGCCTTCGAGTGCGTTGGCGCTCGTGGCAAGCGAGGTCTCGTCGCCCATGTAGTCGGGCGTAGAGTTCGCCGCGCGCACCAACTCCGTCATGAAGTCCCAAACGCGCGAGGACTTCGCTTGCGCGGCTGCTTCTGTGATGACTGCATAGGCAGAGACTCTCTGGCGCGAGTCCCTGTCGGCGCGCTCGGCGTAACTTTGCGCTTCGGTTAAGAGGGCATCTACTGCGTCGCGGCCATCCTTGCTGCGCGCGGCTATGAGAGCGGCCTGGGCAAGGCCCCAGGCGGAGGCAAACGGCGGCGCGTCCGCGCGGCGCACAAAGCGCGCGACCGATTCGTAATCATTCTCCTTGTCGTCACGATAGGCGCGTGAGACATCCGCAATCTGGCTGACGACTATGAAGGCGAGCGTGGCGCGCCTGAGGTCGCCGTCTTCAATCTGATAGGCCGTGCGCTGCGCCCTGTCCCACATCCTTTCGCGCGCGGCCCTGCGCGCAAGTCCGAAAGAGATGCGGTCGCGCTCCTGCTTGTCGCTCGTGCGATTGAGTTGTTGAAGCTGAGGCTCAAGCGGGTCGCTGGCGTTCTTGCCGTTCAGGCTCGTCAACTCAAACTGAGCGTTGAGAGTGTCGCGGCGATTGGCTTCCATCTCGCGGCTGAGCGCAATCATCTGCGAGCGCATAGACGGGGCAAGCTGAGCGTATTCCGGCCCGGCCTGCTCGAAGAAGGGAAGCATGCGGCCTGTTGCGACGTAGCGCGCGACCCTGTCCTGTAGAGCGTTGGCCGCCTGACCGGGAACGTTCGGGCGCTGGAGGAGCACAGACACGGTCAGAGCGCGAAAAGATTTGAGCATACGGTCTTCATTGGCCCACGGAGCGATCTTAAATGGCGGGTGCGGCAGCGAGCGATACTGTAAGCCACCCTTTTCATCCACGACCATCAGTAAGTCGGGCGAGACCAGAAATGAAGAGAGCAGCAGCACGTCGTTGGCATCGGCGCGCGGGTCTGCCGCAGTCCTGTCAATGAGCCGTTTATACAGGTCAGTGCCAAAATAGCTGGACATAGGATAGCTCCCTCCGGCAGGGTCTAGCATGACCTGTAACAGATGTAAGAGAAACTCAACGAGGTCGCCGCTAACGCCCTCGTTAATCAGAGGCTCCGCGACCTGCGAGGCGCGGCTGTAGTTCCCTTCGTTCAGAAGCCTGTAAGCGAGCGCGAGGCGTCTTTTGCCTGAGGGGGAAAGCTCGCGCCAGGGAGTGAGTCGGTTTGACTGATTCTCTCTACGGTCTTCCGCCCGCTCTCTTTCGTCAACCATTTCCCGCAAGAAACCGTCTGCCAACTTCAGATCGCGCGCAGCCGCTTTCGACAGAACCTCATTGCGCGCGGCGGTCTGCGTCACTTCGTCTGAATTTGAAAAGACTCCAGCCGCTTCTTCCTCGGCCCTTTGCTCATCGCGGTCGGCTGCCGACGCGGCTTCCCACGCGCGTTTGAAGATTAGCCGCGCGCTCTCTTCGTCGTAAGCCCAAAGGGCGTCAGCCGCGAGCGCCTGTATACGCGCGCGATAAACCATCTCTTTGAATCCGCGTGCGCCGTTTGCAGTCTCAATCAACAACCTGATTGCGCGCTCTCGCCGCGCTCTCTTTTCACTCGCCTGGCTTGATGAAGAAGATGCTGCGCCCGCTTTGCCGCTACTACTACTACTTCGTTTCTGTTGCGCGAGAGAGGCAGAAGGCGCAAGCAGCGCGCAGGCGAGCGTTAATGAGATGAAGAGAGAGGCGAAACCTTTTCTAAGATGCTGCGAGTTCATGGCCTGAAAAGTAACTCCACATCAACTTCCGAATTAGTCAAAGAGTCCGGGTTTCTGTGCGGGGAGATTTAAACTGAAATGCTCGTACGCACGCCGCGTAGCCATGCGGCCTCTAGGCGTGCGATTCAGAAAGCCAATCTGAATCAGATATGGCTCTATTATCTCTTCTATGGAATCCTTCTCTTCGTGAATAGAGGCCGAGATGGTTCCAAGACCGACGGGGCCGCCGCCGAACTTTTCGATGATGGTCAACAGCAGCTTTCGGTCAACCTCGTCCAAGCCGAAGGTGTCAACCTCCATGCGGTTGAGCGCGTCCTGCGCCACCTCCTGCGTGATGTGCCCCTCGTAATCGACCTCCGCGTAATCTCGCACGCGCCGCAAAAGTCGATTGACAATGCGCGGTGTGCCGCGTGCGCGTCGCGCTATCTCACGAGCGCCGCCGTCATCAATCTCAACGCCCAGAATATCTGCCGAGCGTTTGACTATGACCTCCAAATCTTCATGAGGATAAAAGTCCAGGTGAAAGACTATGCCGAAGCGCCCGCGCAGGGGAGCGGTGATAAGACCGGCTCGAGTCGTCGCACCGACTAAAGTGAATTTCGGCAACTCCAATTTAATAGAGCGAGCGGCTGTTCCCTGTCCTATCATGATGTCCAGGTGATAGTCCTCCATAGCAGGGTACAGCACTTCCT
>JACVRN010000314.1 GCA_014534425.1 Pyrinomonadaceae bacterium | reverse complement strand
CCTTTAAGGGCGCGGCCCGGCTATAAAGTGGCCGTCGTTACGACGTTCGTGCCCGACGCAGAGCCGGTTGAAATGCTGGAACGCACGCTCAAAGCCATGCTCGCTTTGGAGTATCCGCATGAGACGTGGGTTCTGGATGAGGGGGATGACGAAACCGTCCGCGCTCTCTGCTTGAAGCTCGGCGCGCATCACTTCAGTCGAAAAAATCTGGCGCAATATCAAACGGAGAGCGGACTCTTCCAGCGCAACTCGAAACATGGAAATTATAATGCGTGGTTATATGAAGTCGGCTTTGACCGTTACGACATCATCTCGGCGTTCGACCCGGATCATGTCCCGGCGGCAGACTTTCTGATAAAAGTTCTGGGCTATTTCGCAGACCCTCGCGTCGGTTATGTGCAAGCGCCTGCGGCCTACTATAACCAGAAGTCGAGCTTCATCGCCTCCGGCGCAGCCGAAGAGACGTACGCCTATTATTCATGCACCCAGATGGCCGCTTACGCCCTCGGCTATCCGTTCGTCACTGGCTGCCATAACACCCACAGGACGCGGGCGCTCCGGGAGGTCTGTGGATTCGCCCCGCACGATGCGGACGACCTGCTCATCACGCTCTTTTACAGAAATCGCGGGTGGCGCGGAGTCTATGTGCCGCAGATTCTTGCCAGGGGGCTCGCTCCGGTCGACTGGGCCGGTTATCTCAAGCAGCAGCTACGCTGGTCTCGCTCCATCATTGATGTGAAGTTGCGCCTTCATCAACGTCTTGCCGGAAACATTTCGCTAAGGGAGCGTCTCATCACTTTTCTGGACGTGACCGTTTATCTACAGAGCAGTCTTTCCTGGCTGCTCTGCCTCGCCCTTCTATCAATAATGCTTGTGACGGATGTCAGGCTCTCTGCGCTTTCCGACAGGACAGCTTACGGATTTGCCGCGCTGTGCGCAATCTTGCAGCTTTGCGTCTTTTACCGGCAGCGCTTCTATTTAGACCCGCGCCGTGAGTGGGGCCTCTACTGGAAGGCCAGAATACTGCGCTACGCGAAATGGCCCTATACCCTTTTAGCCCTGATTGATGTCGTGCGAGGCCGCCGCTTGCCGTATGTTCTGACACGTAAGATTAAGAGCGAAGGGCAACAATTCTTACTCTGGCCGCACGTCTTCGTGGCGCTGCTGATTTCCGCCGCCTGGGTGACGGGCGCGCTCTTCAGCGGTCGCGCTCTGCACCCCTTGCTTCATTTATCTGCGGCTGCCATCGTGGCGGGTTCATTCGCTCTCGTTTTATCAGAACACATGAGCTTTCCGGCCCCCTATGATGAGTCGTCCGATCTATTAATGGAAGAGGGCGCAGGAACACTCAAAGCCGAATCATGGTCAACTACTGTGACGGTGATTGACAGTTGCGAAATTCGCTGAAGGCCCTGGTCGAATAATGAGAGCTTATCCCGCGCCCGCGACGACCGTTCCCGTTTCAGTAGTGATCGGCACGCGCGACAGACCCCTTGACCTACATGGCTGTCTGAGCTGTCTCGTCGCGCAAGAGACGCACAGGCAAGTGG
>JACVRN010000171.1 GCA_014534425.1 Pyrinomonadaceae bacterium | reverse complement strand
GCCGTCTCTTCACTGTTCTGCTTGGCAAGCTGCGCGCGTATCACAGGGTCGCGCGCGTCCTTGTAGTAAGAGAGTGCCGTCATGACTGTGAAGAGCGCGAAGCCCAGCGCGAAGAGCGCAGTGCCGACTATGCGGCGCGGGTGCGCTACGACACGTCGCAGGCGTGGCCTGTTGAGGAAGGGAAGCGACGCCAGTCCTATGAAGATGAGCGTGGGCAGCGCCAGCGCGACTACGGATGCGACGCGCCCAGGCATGTATTTGAGAAGCTGGAAGAGCCAGCGGAACTGTGCGCCGGGTCGCGGCAGATAGCCCGGCGCTGCCGTGTCGGCAGGAGGCCCCAGCGGCGCGAAGTTCCAGTAGGCGTAGAGCGCAAGCGCCAGAAAGACC
This sequence comes from Pyrinomonadaceae bacterium, assembly GCA_014534425.1. Classification (GTDB taxonomy): domain Bacteria; phylum Acidobacteriota; class Blastocatellia; order Pyrinomonadales; family Pyrinomonadaceae; genus JACVRN01. The sequence goes on along the minus strand of JACVRN010000171.1, from coordinate 6,288 downwards.
GCGCCCGCTACCACAGCGTTTCGCGCCATCTGCCCGCCCATCCAGCGCTCCAGCTTGCGTTCCTCTTCAGCCGTGACCATCGCGCGCTCTCTGAAGATGAAGAGGCGTGCGACGAGCGTCAGCATGATTAAGGCAGGAGTCACCAGTACGTGCAGCGCGAAGAAGCGTGCGAGCGTGACGGGCGTGATTTCGGTTCCGCCTATCAGCCAGCGACGGGAAAGGTCGCCAACGAGCGGAGTCCCACCCGCTATGCCTTCGGCCACGCGCGTCCCGAAGAAGGCCCGCGCATCCCACGGCAGCGAATAGCCTGTGGCTCCTCCAGCCAGTACCAGCATCAACAGAATCACTGCGGCCATCCATCCCACGGGCCTGCGCCTGTAGGTCGCGCGCCAGAACATCTGAACCAGATGCAGCACCAGAGCGAGCGTCAACCACTGCGAGCCGTAATGATGAACGGCCCTCAGCCAGGAGCCTGCGGGCAGAACTTTTTCTATGAATGAGACGGTGGTGTGCGCGCTCTCGGCTGAAGGCACGTAGTAAAAGGCTAGGAGCAGTCCGGTGACGAGTTGCACCGCAAGGAGCATGACGACAACTCCTGCGGTCGTGCGCGCCCAGGCGCTAAAACCCCTGGAAGGCTCGTCTATGAGCGAGCGCTCTATGTCCTGAAGCGTAGTCCAGCGAGCCAGCCAGCGCTCTATGCGCGGCGGCAGATGTGATTCAATCTCGGCCATCACCCGCGCACAATGCGCTCCTCCGTGTTGTTGGCGAAGGTTCTGTATTGAACCTGAAGCACTCCGTTCTCAGTGCGCGTCGGCAAGGGGTCAAGGCCGCGCCGCGCAGGGCCGCTTATGCGCGAGCCGTCCGCCGCAAAGTAGCTGTCGTGGCAGGGGCAGAAGAAGCCGTTCGTGTCGTCGCGCCAGCTAACGTTGCAGCCTTCGTGCGGGCAGACGCTTGATAGCACCTGATGATTCTTCTCGGGCAGCACGTAGACGAAATGCTCTTCCCTGGTGCTGGCCCACCCAACGTCATGCTCCGCCACTATGCTACGCATCAAAGGGCGCTCGCCCTTCAAATCGCTCAAGGGCGCAACGTCAGTCCACTTGGCGTCGGTCGTCGTGACATGCGGGTGCAGAAAGCGAAAGGCTGCGGTCAGAAGCGTGCCCGCCACCGCCGCGAAGATGCCTAGAGGAACGAGCAGCAGAAAATTCCTGCGCCCTTCATCCGTTCGGGATTCCTTATTGTGCGAATCAGTCATAGTCAAAAGCAGTTTTCAGTTTTCAGAGAAAAGCAACAGGCTTCTTCTTCCAGGCTTAAAACTGAAAACTGATTACTGAAAACTGTAGTCGTAAGTTGCAATTCTGTCTGCGTTCGCCGCAGAATAGGCTTTGCCTGTAGAGCCGAAGACTTCGGCGAGATTCTACTCTATTCAAATAAGGATGTGCGACACCTATTTTTCAGGCCCCGATAGGAACGAGGAATAAGAAATCATGAGCTTTGATAAAGAAGAGCCTTCTGAAAATCGTCCGAACCTGCGCCTGGCAAAAGCGCAGGCGGGCGGCACAGGCGAGCAATCGGAGGATCGCCCGAAACTGCCGCGCCAGTTCGTTAACTTCACTTTCTATCGCGCACGCCCCGAATGGTACTCATCCGAAGACCGCGAGCGAGACCTACGCAAACAGTCCTTCGTCAGCGTCTTCGAGGAGTATCGCAAAGAGCTATTGATGCACTCTTACTCGCTCGTGGGCCTTCGCACGAACGCGGATTTTATGATCTGGCGCATAGGCTACGACCTGGACGTGATGCAGGAGATGACGGCGAGCCTGAACCGCACGGGGCTAGGTCGCTTCCTTGAGGTCACGCAAAGTTTCCTCTCCATGACCAAGCGCTCCATGTACATAGACAAGGACAACCCTGAGCACGTCGAAGACCGCCTGCATATTGTTCCGGGCCAGTCGAAGTACCTCTTCGTCTACCCGTTTGTGAAGACGCGCGAGTGGTACGCTAAGGGCGTAGAGCAGCGACAGGAGATGATGGACGAGCACATAAGGGTCGGCTCCAAGTATCGCTCGGTCAAGCTTCACACGACCTACTCGTTCGGCCTTGATGACCAGGAGTTCGTGGTGGCGTTTGAGACGGACTACCCGCAGGACTTCCTTGACCTTGTGCAGGAGTTGCGCGAATCCAAGGCTAGCGGCTTCACGCTGCGCGACACGCCAATGTTCACGTGTAGACAGCGCACGCTTCCCGAATGCTTCGACGCGCTAGGATGAAAGCTTCCGGCAGGAAGAAATTAACAGGATGGACAGGACAAGAAGAGATCGATTCATTGAATCATTTATTCATTGAATCAATGAAACAATGAATCAATGATTAAATCTCTTTCATCCTGTCTATCCTGTTTGAATTTACTGCTTGTCTTACTGCTCTGCTCGTCTCTCTCTTTTGCTCAGACGCCTGCCTATCAGCCGAAGGAAGTTTACGAGTATCTGTGGTACGAAGCGGAGAACATGCGCGGCATTACTATGAACGCGCGGTTTGAGCCTGTGCTTAATCCTTCGTATTTGAATCTCTCTAAGGAAAAGGCTGCGGGGTGGGGAATCAACGGGCCTGGAGTTTCCGCAGAGTGGACTCAGGGCGGCGAGAGCGAGTGGAACAGCGCTGCGGCGAGCGCGGATGAAACGCGCGGCACCATCTATCAGGAGATGGAAGTGCCGCGCGACGGCGCGTATAGAGTCTGGGTGCGTTATGCGGACTGGGCCGGACGGTCGGAAAATTTCACTGTACGCATCACGCAGGGCGGCGTGGAAGTTTTTCGTCAGGAGTTCGGCGCGCGTGACCTCGTAGAGCCTCACGACGAGGTGAGCATGTACTGGGGCTGGGCCTTTACTTGGGACAAGGCCACGGCTCAGCTTAAGAAGGGCGCGGCGCGTCTCTCCATCGAAATCGAAAAGAGCGCGGGCGCGCGTCGTCACGTAGATTGCGCGCTCGTTACCAACGACCCTGCCTTTGTGCCGGAAGGAAGAATGAAGCCGCCGTTTGCGGCCATGACCGCGCTTGAAAGCTACAGTCGAAGCGGGAGACGCCTCGCGCCGCTTCTCGAGCCGGATGAAAGCGCGGCTATCCCTAAAGAGTGGAAGCAGCCCCTCATAGCCGGGCGCGATTTTCTGATGCCCTGGAACATAGCGCCGGAGTTCTGGACGCTTTACGACAAGCCGCCTGCGGAGCGCCCGCTCTATCCCTTTAACGCCGAGCCTATAGACCAGTTCATGGCAACTTATAAGGGCGCGAAAGACGTTCCCATCTTCGGCTCGAAGCTGGTCGTGCCCGTCATATACATCAACGACCTGCCGCAGCTTATGAAGGAAGGCAGCCCCTTCCTTCGCTACCTGCGCGAAACGCGCCAGCCCTTCGCCATCCTCATCAACTACGGCGCGCCAGAGATGCCGGAAGCTCTGGCCCAAAGCATCTGGAAACTTTTGTCCGTAGAATTTCGAGAGCAATTCCTCGGCTGGATTTCCGGCGAGAGCATAGGCCACGTCTGGGGCGACGCTTCCGCCAGCCTGAAGCTTCAACCCACAATGTCGCGCAGAGAGCTTCTGGAGGCGCATCGCGTAGCCTACACGGGCGCGCTTGCAGGAAAGTGGCGCAGCATCTTTAAGACTGAGACGGGCGCGCAGTGGGACAAGCTCATAGCGGCGCAATCAACTTCGAGCACCTCTTTCGCGCACGCCCTGGGCGAATGGGGAGAGCGCATCATAGGGCTTGAGACAGCCGCAGTGCAGCCGGGCTTTGCCATGCGCTTTGCGTTTACACGCGGCGCGGCCCGCCAGTTCAATGCTTCCACTTTTTATTATCACGCGCCGAACTTCGGAGACACCGCGACCGTCTTCACTCAAAAGATGAGCTACGCGGGGCCGGACAATTTCTTTCACACGCGCTACGGCGCGACTATGGGGCCTTCGCTCTCCTGGTATCGCAAGAGCTATTACCATTACTACATGGCCGGAGCCTCTGCCATCTATTTAGAGCAGGGCGGCGACCAGTTCTTCAAGCCCGGCCCCGGCGAGCATCCCTTTCAACTTAATCCGTTGGGCCGCATCACAGATGAGTTCATGCGCTTCGTGGAACGACACCCGTATCGCGGCACGCCCTACACGCCCGTAGCTTTTCTGCTTGACCCCGCGCACGGTTGGGAGATGACGGATTACCCGCACTGGCCTTTCGGCGTCTCGCAGCTTAACCGCTCGGACAGGGCGCTGCGCGAGCTATTCGGCGCGGCTTACTATCCTATGCCCGTAGTCGAAGGCGAGCCTGCCACGGGCGACCGCCAGGCTTTCATCAACGCAGTCTTCGGAGACATCTTCGACGTGCTGGTGGCTTCCGACAAACGCGCGGACGCGATTGATGCTTACAGGGCCGTAGTCGTAGGCGGCCACATAGAATGGAGCCGCGCGTGGGCGCAGAAGCTTTCGGATTACGTACGGCGCGGCGGCGTAGTCGTCCTCAACACCGAACAGTTGAAGGGATTGCCCGCGAGCTTGACGGGCGTGGGGATTCGTAGCGACAGTGGTGAAGCGAGCGAGGCGCGTTGTTTGATAGGAGGGGAAGAGAACAGCAGTCTTCGCGGACAGGTTTTCCGCTACCACCGCATTGCGAAAGATAGCAATGTGAAAGTTCTGATGGAGACCCTGGACGGCGACCCGCTAGTTACTGTGAACAAAGTCGGTCGTGGCCGCGTTATCCTGGTAACCGTGCCCGACATGCTCGGACTCGACGAGCGCTTGACTCCGTTCGCGGCCCATCTTCTGGCGCATCTCTTCACGGACGCCACGCCCGTAGAAGTCAGAGGCGACGTGGAGCATCTGGTCAATCGCACAGAGCGCGGCTGGCTCGTCACGCTCATCAATAACCAGGGCGTCTACAAGCCTCAGCAGGGAATGGCGCGTGTCGACCGCCGCGCCGTCGTTGAAGTGAGCATCAGTTTGCGCGGCACTCGCCAGATAACCAGCGCCGCCGAATGGACTGAGGACAAAAAGCTCGCCACCGCGCAAGAGAACGGGCGCGACACCATACGTCTGAGCCTTCCGCCCGGCGCTGTTCAGATAGTTGAGTTGATAGAGCGAAAGTAGCGGTTGAGTTTAAAGCAAGGAAGAAATTAACAGGATGAACAGGATAAAGAGAAAGAAATAGTTCTGCTTTTATCCTCTCCATCCTGTTCGAATCTAACTTTGGCGAGGGGTGCTTTGACCTATGCGTCTGTGTTATTCTCCAGCAAGTTTCTTATCATAGCGGGGCGCACATCTCATGAATTCCTGAGAGGATAATTTTCGCAACATGATAGAGGTAGGCATCGGAGTTCTCTTCGCCGTTCTGTTCGTGACGGCGTATTTATTGGTCTCAAGATTATTAGGCAAGGGAGGACGCCTGCGAGAGCTTAGCAACCAATCCCACGGCCCAAAGACAATCGCTTCCAAACAACCAAAGCTCTTTCTGCCAACAGGAGAGATGCGCGACCATCACTCAAAAACGGCCAAGAGTGACAAGTGAAGAAACAGTTTTCAGTTTTCAGAAAAGACAAGTTGCTTCTTCTTGCTGAAAACTGAAACTGCTCCTGCTTCTAAGTTATGAAGATAGCGCGAAAGTTTCTCATCAGTGGGGAAGTGCAGGGCGTGGGCTTCCGCTTCTTTACGCAACGCGCGGCGGCGCGTCATCAGGTACACGGCTACGTTCGCAACCTGCCGGACGGGCGCGTGGAAGCGCTGGCCGAAGGCGCACCCAACAACGTAGAGGGATTCAAACACGAACTGGCCGCAGGGCCGCTCTATTCCAGAGTCGAAACGGTCGAAGAGATTAACCTTGAGCCGACCGGACACTACGCATCATTCCGCATAGAAAGGTGAAAGATAGCAGTCAGCAGTCAGCTATCAGCATTCAGCTTTTCCTTTGCTGATAGCTGACTGCTGACAGCTAAAAAATTATGGACGAACTGAAGGCTTTGATACGCGAGGTGCCGGACTTTCCTAAGCCCGGCATAAACTTTTATGACATCACTACGCTCTTGAAGCACCCCGAGGGGTTGCGGCGCACCGTCGACGCTATGGCCGACGAGTTTCGGGGCACGAGGGTAGACACAGTCATAGGCATAGAGGCGCGCGGTTTCATCTTTGCCCCCGCGCTCGCCTATCACATGGGCGCAGGCTTTGTGCCCGTACGCAAGCCCGGCAAACTTCCAGCCGAGTGCGCTTCCATCTCGTACGACCTTGAGTACGGGCAGGACGCCCTGCAAAT
>JACVRN010000033.1 GCA_014534425.1 Pyrinomonadaceae bacterium | reverse complement strand
GGACAATACCTTTCGCGGCTCTTTCACCGGGGCATGTGTCATCATGATCATCTGGATAGGGTTTCTTGTGAGCGCCTGCTGCATCAATACCCTTATTTGCAACAGTAGGGCTTATGACACCGCATCGGGTACAGTAATTATATCCCTCGCGTCGGGGGCCGCGATTTGTGACGAGCAGGTGATCCCACATGTGATGGAATCGCAAGTGCTCGTTAATTATCGTCCACTTGCTCTCGTCAACGGGCGTCGGAGCAGTTAACTTCGCCCGCGTCGCATAGCTCTTAGGCGGCTGATCATCTGGCGAGGTGTTTTCATCTGTGAATACCGGATGAGCAAAACCGGGCGGGCGCATCCAGCGGCGCGAGTTACCGAAGCCACTCATTTCACCGCACCCCGGACAGTTACTCCCTTCATACAGTTCCGCATTCTTTCGTTCAACCGTTACAGCGTAATGGCAGCGATCACATTCAAAGTATAGTCTGCGGCCTTCCCAAGCACGATATAGCTCCTCGCCAAAAGGCGAATATATTGCCCCTGATGTAAATCGCTTGCCCGACACCCACACCTCTTTGCCCGGCGCGTATTGCGATAAAGCGACGGGCAGACCCTGAGATGGCGTAAATCGGAAGGCAGGTCTGAAACGCGTAGAATTAACTTTGTCGAAAACATGGAATGTAGCAACATCTGTCGGGAAGGCATAGCGAGGTAAAATGCCTTTATATAGCAGACGGTTCAGAAGAGTTTCGCTTAGCGCATCTGGTTTTGGCACTTCCTCTCCTTGCTCCGCTTGTACTTCGATTATGTCCGTTGACGAGCATGCTCAAAAATGGGCGCTCAAAAATGGGCATCTTAGCTGATCATTTCTTGTAAGCTATTGAAAATTATAATCATCCTGTCTTGGCACACTGGTTGATCTAAAGGGGATCACCTTTAACCGGTGCGACTGAGTCATACCATAAAGGTAAACCCGTGATGAGTAGTTTCATCAGAATCTTTGTTACTAGAAAAGGTAAGTAATGCCTGTTAAAGAGATGACACAGTTACCCGACCCCCTTCCTAAATTCTTGACGGTGGCCGAAGTTGCATTACTTCTGCGTCTGTCGAAGCGTACAGTTTACGACTTAGTGAGCCAGCGTCGCATTCCCTTCCGAAAGGCTGGTGATCGTACGATTTTTGACCGTGACGAAATTCTTGAATGGACTAAGCGCGAAGAAGCAGCGTAGTATTACGTCCATTCCTTGAACGGCTGCGATTCGGGAGAGGAATTAACGATGTCAGTTTTCATCAGGCAGTGTCAGAGAAAAGCATGTAAGGGTAAGACTTGCAAGCATAGACACTATCACTACGATTTCTGGATTAACGGTGTTCGCTACAGGGGATCAATCAAAGAAGCCAGAACCAGAGATCAGGCCGAGCAGGCGGAGGTTAGGATCAGGAATGAAGTTTTTGAAGGCACGTACGGCACCCGTAGAAAGGCCGCACCGCTATTCGAGAAATTCGTGCATGATACTTACCTGCCTTGGGCTAAGACAAATAAGCGCTCATGGAAGTCCGATGAGTTGCGCTGCAAGACTCTAGTCAAGTATTTCGGAGAGAAGCGACTAGACGAAATTTCTACGGAGATGATCGAGATATTCAAAAGCAGTAGGCGGGACTCTATCACTCAGCGTGGAAATCGGCTGAGCGAAGCTTCGGTTAATCGTGAGTTGGAAGTCCTTTCAAAGATTTACAGCAAAGCGATTGACTTTGATAAGGTGGATCGAAATCCTTGTAAGAAGGTAGAGAGGTTCACGTTGCGAAATACTCGCGGCAGGTACTTCACCCGCGCGGAGGAGGCGAGGTTGATGAGCGTGCTGACGGGCACTCTCGCTCACCTACGGCCTATCGTAATCGTCGGGATCGGGACGGGATTGCGACCGCCGTCGGAGATCTTCAATCTTCGTCGTTCGGACGTTGATTTTGAGCGTAACGTCATACGCGCTGGCACCAAGACGAATGAAGAGAGGGAGATTCCGATTGGCTCGGCAGTCCGGGAGGTCTTGCTTGAACTCTACAATCGCGATACGGGCAGCGAGTACCTGTTCGTCAGCTGGCGTACGGGAGAGCAATTTAAGGAGATAAAGAACGGTTTCCGCAGAGCGCTAGAACTTGCCAAGATTAAGGGGGCCTGTCTTTACACGATGCGCCACACATTCGGCACGAGGCTCGGAGAGAAAGGGTATACCGCTTACGAGATAATGGCCTTGATGGGCCATAAAGACATCAAGACCAGTTCTCGCTACGTTCATTCTACTGACGGGCGGAAGCGTGAAGCAGTAGAATCAATCTGGGAAAGCAGTCCCCACAAAATCCCCACAAATGGGGTTCAGCCGAGTTTGTAGGCTGAAAAGGGGTTGAAAATTGGGCGAAAAAGGCGCAGAGGCGGCGAAGCGCGCGGGTTCGAGTCCCGTCGGCTCCGCCATTTAGCCCCGTGTTTAGGGGTAGTCGCAGCCGCTCGAAAGGGCGGCTGTTACTATTTTCCGGGTCGCTTGCGGGTGGCGCTACGAAAGTTCATACCTGAATTGCTCTGTGTGGCTGAGACTGACGTGCACGCGCGAGATGCTTTCGTTGCCGGCCATGCGAGAAAGGAATTGGCCGGACATCTCCGGCAAGAGCGTGCGCGTTAATATGTGATCTACGTTGCGTGCGCCGCTTTCGACTTCCCTGCAACGGTTCGCTATCTCCGTGATGACCTCCTCGTCATAGCTGAAAGTCGCGCCATGATTTTCCATCAGGCGTTGACCAACTCTATCTAGCTGCAACTTGATAATCTCGCGCATCATTTCATCTGAGATGGGATAGTAGGGCACTATGACCATGCGACCGAGCATAGCGGGCTTGAATACCTTGAGCAGTTCTGGACGCAATGCTTCCGTGAGCGCTTCTGCTACGGGTCTCGTCTGAGGGTCGGCGCAGAGTTTCATGATGATGTCTGTTCCGACGTTAGAGGTCAGTAAGATGACGGTGTTCTTGAAATCTATCTCGCGGCCTTCGGCATCTTCCAGCACTCCCTTATCGAAGACCTGGTAAAAAAGCTCCATCACGTCCGTATGAGCCTTCTCAATTTCGTCCAGCAGCACGACCGAGTAAGGTTTTCTCCGAACCGCTTCTGTGAGCACGCCGCCTTCGCCGTAACCCACGTAACCGGGCGGCGACCCCTTGAGCGAAGAGATAGTATGCGCCTCCTGATACTCGCTCATGTTAATCGTGATCAGATTTCGCTCGCCGCCGTAGAGGGTTTCAGAGAGCGTGAGCGCAGTCTCGGTCTTGCCGACGCCGCTTGGGCCTACCAGTAAGAAGACACCTACGGGGCGGCGAGGGTCTGTCAGGCGGGCGCGCGACGTTTGAATTCTCTGGGCAATCGCTTCAAGAGCATGTGATTGTCCGACCACTCTCTGCTCAAGCCGTTCTTTCAGCGAGAGGATAGTGTTGATTTCATCCGTCAGCATTCTGCCGACAGGGATGCCCGTCCAGCCTGAAATCACCTGGGCCACCGTTTGCGAGTCAACGCAGACCTGCATCAGAGGATTTTCGCCCTGTGCCGTCTCAAGCTCACTCGTCAAACGCAACAACTCCGAGCGCAAAGCTGCAACGTCAACCGATTGCGCTTCCACCTGCGTCGGCACGGTCGCGGCAGAGATTTCTACTGCACTGTCCGCTTCCGGCTGTGCGGACTTTACTTTATTTACAGAACTACTGATGCCCGTAACGCTACTATTCTTGACAGCATGATCTTCAAGCTGCGTGCGAACCCTGCGAATCTGTTCAATGATTTCGCGCTCCTGCTTCCACTGAGACTGTAGGCGCGCGAGTCTCTCTTCTTCCTTTGCCTTGGCCGTGCTTAATTCTTCTATACGTCCTTGATAATCCGTGCCGGTGACGGCCTCGCGTTCGAGCGCGGCAATCTCTATGCTGAGTTGATTAATCCGCCGTTCCGCGTCCTCTACAGCCGTGGGCGTTGCGCCTTGATCCAGAGCGACACGCGCGCAGGCCGTGTCCAGAACACTGATAGCTTTGTCCGGGAGTTGTCGCCCAGAAATGTAGCGGTGCGACAAAGTGACCGCATCCGTAATGGCTTCGTCAAGGATGCGAACGTTATGATGATTTTCGAGCATTCCGGCCAGGCCGCGCATCATGCGTATGCCTTGCTCTTCCGAAGGCTCGTCAACCTTGACGACTTGAAAGCGACGGGCAAGCGCCGCGTCCTTCTCAAAATATTTCTTGTACTCGGCCCAAGTAGTCGCGGCGATGGTTCGCAGTTCGCCGCGCGCCAGAGCAGGCTTCAAGAGGTTGGCCGCATCAGATTGGCCCGCCTGTCCACCGGCTCCAATCATGGTATGCGCTTCATCTATGAAAAGGATGACGGGCTGCGGCTGTGATTTAACCTCTTCTATGACGGACTTGAGACGATTCTCGAACTCGCCTTTAACGCCCGCGCCGGCCTGTAGCAACCCAAGGTCTAGCGTTCTGACCGAGACGTTCTTCAGAGGCTCCGGCACATCGCCTTCACTGATGCGAAGGGCGAAGCCTTCGACGATGGCGGTCTTTCCTACGCCCGCCTCGCCGGTTAAGATAGGATTGTTCTGACGCCGCCGCATGAGTATGTCCACGACCTGCCGAATCTCGAAATCGCGTTCGAGCACCGGATCAATCTCTCCGGCGCGTGCCCTGGCCGTCAGGTCAATGGTGTACTGATCTAATGCCTGCGTAGCGGCTCCACCCGCTCTTGTCCGACCTGAGAGAGCTTCGCCGTCATCATCTCTTGTTCGCGCGCTGAAACCGGCGGCCTCTTTGTCTTCAACCGAGCCGGCTGTAAGTTTCGCCAATTTCTGTTTGAGCGAATCAGTCGAGATGTGATTGAACTCTTTTGAGATTTCGCGCGCAAGAAGCGCCGTCTCGCCGTTCGTCAAGAGCGCCAGCAAGAGATGGCCCGAACGAATCCTAGCCATGCCGTCATCAATTGAAGCCAGCAGCCACGCCTTCTCAATCAAAGCCGGCAGGCGAGGCGACAACGCGGGCGTGCGACCGTTGCCCGTTTTCAGACGGTCTAGGGCGCGCGTGATGTCCGCCCTCAACTGGGATTCGTCCACCTCGTAGTGGCGCAGGATGCGCGTGATGTCCGTGTCTTCGGCTTCGATTAGCTTGAGCAGATAGTGCTCAAGCTCTACATCATAATTCGTGCGCGACAGGCACAGCCCGGCAGCCGCTTCGAGCGCGCTGCGGCAAGTCGTATCCAGCCTATCAATCAAAGACTTCAGATTCACGCCCATGCTTTCAGGATTCCTTCCCGGCGATGTGTTCCGGCGGCTAATCGTTTATGAATTGAAGATGGCGACCACCGCTCTTAACGGAGCGGTCTTTAAATTACAACATTTTAATCACAGGTGCTATAGAGAGCCTGGCAGATCGTTTGAGAGTCTGGTGAGGACGCCGACCTTCACGGCGCATAGTATTGAGTTGCTGATCCCAATTGCGCCATCGTTCTTATTTATTATCCAATAAACCGCCGTATACGAAATACTTCTGCATACTGGGATGCAGACTTACCGGGTGGGAGGTGGTAACTGGAATCACAGAGCTACTTGAACTGGTTACGCCGATACTAATTGAACTACTTGAACTCATTACGCTACTGCTTGAACTGCTACTCAAGCTACTACTTGAGCTGATTGAGATGCTACTTGAACTGCTGGAACTGCTTGAACTCATCGCGCTACTGCTTGAACCGCTTAAGCTGCTGCTCGTGGCACTGGATGTCGTTACCAGGTGGCTCGGCACTGAGATGACTGGTTTCGAGTCGCAGGCTTTGATGCCCATTACTTTTAGTAAGACCGCATCAGCCGCCGTCCAATCTTCATGGGGTTGTTTATTCTTACGGACTCCGTCTGCCGTGTAGTAATAACCTTCTCTCCCTCCACCCAGTCCGAGAGTAACGTGGACTTCGTCAAACGTGAAATCGTCGAGAGAGGTGTGGAGGTCTACTTTCGTAAGCACACCCGACGCTCTCATCATGAAATTCATACCCTCATAGTTAGCATCCGGGTGTATGCTTACGTGTTCGCTGGATGTCCCCAGCATCAACCATAAATGCGCCTTATTTTTGAACTGCGTCATAACCTGCGGTTTTACCGTAATCTTATAGTCGCCAAGACGCGCGCATTGTATAACCGGAAATTTTCTCGTAGCCGGGACTACGCTCGGCTTTCTTTGTATCTTTGTCATGACTGCTGCGCTCGGCTTTGACCCAGTCCGATGGCCGGTCGCCTTCATCTGCAACGCAACCGGAGTGCGAGCAGGTTTATAGACAGGTGGAGCGACGGGGTTCCTGCCGCTTTGCGGGAGATTGGGTATCTTCGTCTGCGCCTTCTTGGTCTGCAAAACTTTCGGTATAGGCTGCGGGCGATAGACTGGTGGCGCAGCAGCGCGCACCTTCGGCTGTGGCGTCGCAGCCGTTTTCTGCTGTACAGCATTAGGCTTTGATTGCGGTCTATATATAGGAGCCGCAACGGGTCGTTTGGCGATTGGCGAAGCAGAAATATTTTTGGGTTGCACAATGCCAGGTCTGGATTGATTGGCGGTTCGCGGCTCAATCCGATGGTGAGCGCCTTTCGCCTCCGGCAACCTGTTCTGTGCAGAGTTCATTTTAGCCTATCAACTTCTCTGAAGGCTAGTCGGTTAGAAGAGGATTAAGACTTGTTAGGTCTACGTCACAGATACGATCGGCAGAGTCTACTCTCTTTGAAGTCAAACTGCCAGAAGAAATATTCATGCAATCTGAAAAATCCTGATGGAAATCTTAGCGCCTGACTATGAGCAATGCCAGAGACGAATGGCTCCGTCTATGCTTCCCGTCACAAGGCTCATGCTGTCGGCGGAGAAGGCGACCGTGTTGACGCTCTGGCATTCTCCTATGATGCGCGAGCGTGCGGTCTCAATGTCCCACACGCGAATCTGACTGTCCAGGGAGCAGGCCGCTATTCTTTTACCATCGGGCGAAAAAGCTAAACATGAAATGCACGAGCAGTTCTGGCCCAGGATGCGCGCCCGTCCCGTCTGCGCGTTCCAGAGTCGAACCATTTCGTCCCAACTGCCCGTAGCTATGTTGCGCCCGTCGGGCGAGAAAGCGACCGCAGTAATCTGTCGTTGACAGTGGCCCAAGACTCGCGCTCGCCCACTGTTTAAGTCCCAGACGCGAAGCGCAGGGTTAGTCAAACTGCCGTCGCCCGTAGCTATGTTGCGCCCGTCAGTAGCGAAGGAAATGGCGGGCGTGCCGCCAGCCTCATTGTGGAAAGCTCTCATGTCTCCTGTTTGTAGATTCCAGATGCGTAGACTGTTGACGGTTTCGGCGCAACCTGCTGCCAGGCTCTTGCCGCCCGGCGAGAAAGCGATTGACGTAGAGCGACTGCCGCACGTCCCCAACTCGTGCATCTCTCCCGTCAAAATCTCCCAGAGGCACACAGTCGGTCTTGCGCCTTGAGCGCACGCTTCGCTGGCTGAAGCTACATAAACGCCGTCGGGCGAGAAGGCAACCGAAGAGACCGCGCCGTCGCACTCGCAGACTAATTCCACCTCGCCCGTCTGAACATTCCAGAGCCGCAGCAAGGCGTCATTGCTCCCCGAAGCAATGCTTTGACCATCAGGCGAGCAACTGACGGCGCGCACGCTCATCCCGCAACTCCCCAGAACGCGGCACTCACGTTTGAGCGATGAAGCTACAGGGAGATTCTCTATGAAGCTTGGCTGTGGCCTTGATGGGACGCTGACCGCGCCAATCTTATTGCTTTCAGAAACCGTCAAGCTCTCGGGCGCAGGAGGGACGCCGGATTCAGTCTTCAATAGCTCGCGCACAGCGTCCTGCCATGAGTCCACGGCCCAACCGGAAGCCTCTTCGGTGAGCGCAAGATTCTGGTGCAAGCGTTTGACTAAAAGCGAGCGCATCATACGGCGCGGCATGGCGTCCTGTGAGACTAAAAGGTCAGCCGCCACCTGCTCTCTGACCGCACAGACCAGAATGAATATCTCTTTTTTATACTCTCCGCAATAATCTTTGAGCAGACTTTCGCAGAGGCGTGCGTCCGCGACGAGCGGTCGGCCATGCGTCAGGATAATCTCGCGTAGCTTCTGTCGGACAAGGTCGTTCATCGAAAAATCTTCAAAATCCTATCTCGCCTTCCACCTGACCGAAATTGATTCTCGTTCCGACGGCGAGAGTCACGCTGCGTCCGGGCCAAACATCGCTGACCTCGCCCTTCCTGTTGGTCGAAGACCAGTTGTTCGAGGAAAGATTTTTCAACCCCCAGATGTTCGGGTCTGTCGGGTGCTGTGCGATGGTCGCCACCGGCTGAGAGAAATCATACCTTTTTTCGTCGTCAACGTGATGCGGGAAAAGCTGCGTGTCGTGATTCAGCATGACGAGGTTGCGACCTATGCGAAGTCGCGGCGGGAGGCGCAAGTTCTGACGGCACGACCAGCAAGAGGCCGCCTGACGGGAAACCGTCATCGCGTCAGCGTCATAAAAGTTTTCCGCCTTGCAGTTGCCGCAGTAAATGATTGAGTCGCGCAGTCGTGCCATCGCCGCCCGCCAGTTACTTTCGCGCACGCGTCCATGCTGCGGGTCACGTATCCCTTCGGTGAATGCTTTGATAAATAGCTCGCGTAAAAATTCGGGATAGATACCCCAGAAGAGAAGCGCGTTCTTGTGCTGAACCGGGTCGGGCGCGTTTGAAGTGTCCACGGGGTCGAAGATGAAGACCGGCTCGGTGCCATAAAGCTTTCTCATCGCAGGCAGGTCAAGACACTTGATGGCAAGTTCCTTCTTGCCTTCTAGCGGGTGATGCATCATGAAGATGTAGAAGAGCAGAACTGCTAAGGAGAAGAGGTCTGTCTGAGTGTTCGGCACCGTCTCGCCCGTCACTATCTCTGGAGCCATGAAGCGCGGCGTGCCGTAGACGCCCGACACCGATTGGCCGTCGACCGCGACGTTGTCGTTATCGCAAATCAGCACCTCGCCCGAATCCGGGTCGAAGAAGACATTTCCGAAAGAGATGTCGCGGTAACACAAGCCCTTCGCATGAAGTTGAAGATAGCTGTGAGAAAGCTCAAGCCCTGCGGTCGCAAGCGCGCGAAAGCCAGGCTCTATGCGTCGCTTCATCATGTCCACTATGCTTTTGTAGCGCGCCTCTCGCAAAGGCATGATGTAGCCATAGCCCTTAATGCTGGACGCCGAGACCAGTTCCAGAGGCCACAAGAATCTTTGACTCGGAGAACCCATGCGGATAAGTGTTTCCAGAGCGGAGCGTTGTTCGGATGTGGCAGAGGCCGGGAAATACCATTTCAGGGCGAGGTTTTGGCCGCCCGCTTTGGCGCGGTAAACTTCGCCCTGTCCGCCGCCGCCCAAAAATCCCTCAACTTCGCAGACCATCCCGGAAGACTCTGTACGAACGCGTCTTCCCGGCTCAAGAATCTGATTCATTCAATACTCCATTAGAAGGCGAACTTTGCGTAACATCCGTACGGCAAATGATTCCCAGAGTAATATCGTCGCCACTGCCCGCGCGCGTGGAGTCCAACAGCCATGCTTCCATATTCTCTTTGACCTGCGAGAGACCGTCTGCGCGAATCATTTCCAGAATGTCAGACCCCACCTTGAGAAAGCCCGATTCATCTCGAAACGAGTTGGAGTAGCCGTCGGTCGAAAGAAGAATGACTGCCGGTGGCGTCTGAGAGAGAGCTTGAAAGCAGATTCGAAAATCACGCCAGGCATCCGGCGCGCAGAGCGAAGTGGTCTCGTTGGCGAAGAGCCTCTCGTCTTTCGGCAAAGGTCTTGAGACTGCTCCCTCGCTTGAGACGGTCAGTATCTCGCCGTCTCCGAGTTGCATATACAGGATGAATGATTCCGCGACAACCGCGACCAGAAGAGTTGCGCCATAGGCCAGTGGCAAGCTCGACGATACATCTCCGGCATGAAGTAAATCACGCTCGGCTTCGAGCAGGGGGTGCGACCCTTTGTGATGCTCAACTGCTTCAAGCCAATTTCGCACCAGCATCTTGGGCAACCATTCCTCAGCCGCGCGCTTGATTGCCGATAGACTACCGGCCTCTTCTGCCTGTGCTCCTGCAAGAAAGTCATAGCTCACCTGTGCGGCTGTTTCAACGGCCAGGCGTGCGCCCACTGCGCTACGAAAATGCTTTGCGCCGCCGTGTCCGTCCGCCATCGTGAGAATCAGCCGCGACCCCGTGCCTGATTGCGGAAGCCAGTAGATGGCATCTTGATTGGGCGCACCGCTCCGCTCGTGTGAAGCGCCGCGTACGCTGTGACCGACGACTTGCCAGCGCGTCGTGTGTGGCTCTTCGACCATGCCGGGTTCGCTTACCACACGTCGTCAGCCGAAGACGGCTCGCTGTCTGGAAGGATGGGGATGGGCACATTCATGCCCGCCTGCGCGGAGTCCGTGGTTTGACTGGCCGGTGCGGAAGCAGATTTTAAGACGGCGGTCGAGACCCACTTGATATATTTGACGAGCGCCTCCGGGTTGTTGGCCTGCAAAGGTTTCAGTTCAGGATTGCCTATGAATCGTTGTAGGACTTCCGTGTCTGCGTCTTCGCCAATCGCAATCGAGATTCGCACGGCCTTGCGTCCCCAAGGCTCAGCCATCAGCGCCTGCAGCCCACTTGCATAGTCGTCAGTCGGCTGGCCGTCACTGATGAGCACAAGCACCGGCGGCAAAGCCCTGTCCGTCATAGGCGGAATACGCAACTGCTCTGCGACCATCATCAGCGCCTTGCCCATGTCGGTCACGCCGTCCGCGCTCAAATCTTCCCAACGGAAATCCGCTATGTCCGTCGGCTGTGAGACGTGCCACTGCGCGCCCGAAGAGAATTTAATCGCGCGCACCAGAACTTGCGCGTTCGGATTCTCGTCCGCGACCGACTGCATGTTTGGAATCGCCTCTTTGATGGCCGTATTCAAAGATTGAATCTTGCCGTCCACCGCCATAGAGCCGGAGCAATCGGCCATCCAGATGAAATGGAGCGGTCGCGTCGCCAACTCGCCGCCCGGGCGCTTACTCATCCGAAACTAACCTCCTCAACTGACAATCTGATACAAGACTTTACAGTGCACTTAAAGAGTAACGTGTGCCTCGAAGCATGCTCGCCGGTCAACCAGTGAATAGCTCCTGCCTCTAATAGTTGTATGGCGGTGCCGGATCAGCGCCGTTGATTTTGACTCGGTAAAACACGCCGTAGTGCAGGCTGATGTAAATCCGGCCCGACGTATGATCGCGCACGAGCCTGCCGCCCGCCTTGAAATATCCATACTCCTTATAGGGGGACTTCCCGCCATACTTGGGCAGCTTCTCTTCGTCATTGCCATGCACACCCCTATCCTGGGCGGGAAATTTCGCCAGCGCTTTTATCAGGTAGTGGCCTACGTAGTAATTTGAATTTTTTAACTTCGCCAAGTCAACCACGCGAACAGCCTTATTCGGGACTGTTGTGTTGGGCGGCGCTGCGTCATTATCTACCTCGGATACCTGATCAAGCAGGTTTTTATATTTCTCCCAGGCATCTATGACATCCTTTTCTGTCAGCTTCTTCTTCGGATCAAAGATATAAGCCAGCGTCTTTGATTTACTCCTCTCGGCTTTATGCCGCTCTTTTTTGCTAAGCTCCGGCTTCTTGTAACTGCTGCTGGAAGAAGAGGAGGAAGAAGCAGCGTAGTTATTGTTGTTGTTGTTTGACGAGCTTGGCTTTTTGTAGCTGCTGCTGCTGGAACTACTGGACTGCTGCTGATGCTGTTGTTGTTGCTGCTGTTGTTGTTGCTGTTGTTGCGGTTGCGGCGGCTTGTAGCCTATGTGAATGACGACTTGCTTCTTGACGGGAGCGCTGCTACTACTACTGCTGACGGCGAGCGCCGACTGCGGCGGTGTTGATTGCTGCTGTTGCTGCTGATTGCTTACGCTGACCAGTTTGACGCGGTGCGTCGCGTACAGTGCATTGATGAAATTCGTCATCGTCCAGAGCATATCGGCGGCCTCTTCGTATCTGCCGGAGTTGTAGCGAGACCAGAACTCAAGCTGGTTTCGCGCCACGCTTTGTTTGTGCTCCTTCTCCGTCGCGTTAAAGACCACTTCTTTGACCACGTCGATAAAAGTTTGCCCGCGTTTATTGACGGCCTCCTTAAGGTAGGCGTCAATGTGCCCCTTAATCTCCTCTTCGGGCGTGATAGCGCCTTTGGTTTTACCCATAATGAAATCGTGCGGGTTCAGGTCAATCTGCCGTTGAATCACCGTAGACCTTATCGCTCTTGTAACAGGTGTTATTGGCGCAGGCTTGCGCACAGCCTGCGCGCTTATAGCCGTCTTCGCACTCTTTGTCTGTAGCACTTTGGGCATGGGCTGCGGACGATATAGTGGCGGTGCTGTCGGCGGCTTTAGCGCTTGCGACGCAACGGCGCTTTTCAGTTGTAATGCCGCCGATTTGTGTGAAGGCTGTTGGACGCCCCCTTTCGCCTGCACGATGCTTGAATTGCGTGAAGGGTCACCTTTCTGTTGGCCGCGCAATCTGCCCGCACCATGCGCCTGTGGCAACCCTTTCTTACTTTGATTCATAGCCGCTCGCGTTCTCCGCATTCTGTCCGCCAAGCTCTGCCTTCGCGTAACCACACTGAGAATATCAATCTAAGCTCAACTGTAAGCGAGAAAGCCTAACCCCTTTTGCGTGTATGCTCGCCCTTGATGACTTGCTGGTAACTGTAGAAATAGTCCATAGGCAGATCCGCCTGCTCCGCTCCGTCCGCGTCCGGTTGATAATGTCCAGAGCCGTTGCTCCACCATTCTAGCTTGCCGTTATTGAAAAAGATTTCGCCCGCGTAGAGCACCTGTTGTCCTTCGGCCAACGAAGGATGACGGTAGCGATTGTGCAGGAGCATCGAACCCTCTCTGGTTCGCACGAAATTATATTTTAAGTTCGGGACGTTGACGGCGTGGCTATTTAGCCTGTGCAGCCGGTATTGATCTGCAAAACTGTTGAGCGTGAAGATATTGCTTCTGTCCACCGGCGCAGCCGCGCCCGGATGCAGATTCGGATAATACTTTGTGGCTTGTACTATGCCTGAGCTAAAGCGCTGTATAGCTCCAGGCTTCGTCGCAGGACGAATTGCCGGAGCGCTCGCCCGTACAACTTCAACGCCTGCGACGGCAGGGCGATTGCCGTTCATCTTCGACTGCAATATCCCAGGCTTATGATGAGAGACAGGCAGCACTGCCAGTCGAGCGGCGTTTGTTTTGGGATTGGCGCTCGCTGGCGTGCTGACGGCAATTCCCTGCTGTAACGCATGCGGCGTCTGGTGCGGTTGGTGAAGCGGCCTCGTTACCGACGGGCGGTTATGCTGTACAGGCTGCGAAGGCGGCGACACGCCGGTTTTCGTCTGCAAGATTTTCGGCGTGGGTTGTGGACGATAGACGGGAGGCGCAATGGCTGCGCGCTTCGATTGATTCACGAGAGGCTGCTGAGAAAGAACGCTGTTTGCCGTAGGCCTGCTGAAGATTTTTTCATGCAGTTTATTATTGAACATCATATTTCCGAAGAATGAAATGCTATACCATCATAATCAGGGCAGCAGCAGACTGAAATCTTCTAGGCGGGTCAGCCGCGAGCGGTCAAACGCAGAGATAACTTGTTCTGGCTTTCCCTCTCTGAAAGGAAATCACGATATACGCCTTAGCCGGGCGGATGCTCTGACAATCGCTCGGTAACAAGCAGTGAAACCCGTAATCAACTTACCGGAATTGGCCCTGCTACGACCCGATTTTGATCTACCACACGTGGTAGATCAGGTAACGTCACGTTCCGGCGATGCTTCGTCGTGCCGTGTTACAAACAGACGTGTCGGTGATCCCGGCTGCTGTAAAGCGCGTGTGTTAGTGTGACCATAGTTGAGGCCAAGACGTCCCGTGATATTCCTGTGCGCTTCGGCATATCTTCTGTTTTGGGTAGCCATAAAGTGCCTCTGTACGGGTGCTGCTGTATGAACATGGAATTTCCGCTTCATCCGGCGATAAAAGACGAATCGTACAAGTCGGCAACTCGTACATGGGCCTTCTGTACTCCGAAGGTAAACCGATGCCGACCTTATTCGATCCAGCCGATCTTTGTAGCGGTCGTAAAGATATTGGTATAATTTAGCTTCTGCATCGTAGTCTCTGCCTGCCAACGCCCCTGCAAATTCCCAGGGATTATCACCGGTACTTCGTCCGCTAAAAAATGTTCTTGTATCATAATCCGATACCTCATCATCGTCCCACCTGACAATCACCCTTGCACGGGCTGACACGCCACGACGGGGGTGTCGGTCTGGGCGGGGATAATTTTTCACCAACTGCACGGTAGACGAAGCCAGCTTGGCCTGCACCGTAGACTGGTGCATCGCAGGTCGCAGGCCCACAGGTCTCGCCTCGACTTGCGACGCGCACGCATGGCTCGCGGCAACTCCCGCGCTAGAGGGATTCTTCTCCTGCCCGGCTCGTTGCTGCTTGGCGTGCGCCAGTTTATGACTCGGAAGGTGCTGGCCGTGGGGCGTGGGCGCATGCGCTACGGCTGACATCTTAGGCTGCACAATCTTCTTTGATTCCGCACTGCGGGTCGGCATTACAGCAGGCTGGCTAGGCGATTTACCGATTCGTGGCTGCTGACCAATCTCTTTCTTGGGTTGCAAGCCCTTTGGCACAGGCTGTGGACGATAGACAGGAGGCGCGACGGGAGTGCGAGCGGGTTGAAGGATTGATGACTGCTGAGGCAGGCCAGCTAACTTCGGCTGAAGAACGCCCAGCCGGGCGACCGACTGCTTCGGCTGCACGGCTGAGGCCGAAGAGAATGCAGAGACGTTGCGAGGCTTTTTTGACACTTCGCTCATAGCTGAAATCTCACTTGTTCTTTTGTCATGCAGTTCCTTCAAAGCCTGAGCGGTATGCCGCCCGTCCGACCGGCATCATCCTCTGCTATATCATCTGGTGAACATCTGTTTGACAGGGATTGATGGCCCCGCTCCAATCCTGTTCAGGATTCGTGCATTTAACCCATGCGCCAATCTTTTGACGCAGGTTATATTCGAGGTTCAGGTAGTTATCCACTGACCCGGCAGTAAATATATGTCCGACGAAAGTGACTAATAAACCCAGAATCCCTGAGACCACCTCGGCGGCAGTCTGCCCTCCAGAGATGAGCACGATACCGCCTATGGCGGTCGGTACGTGCGCACTAGCGCTGGATACTATTTTCTCTATCTTCGACAGGTTCTCCTGCGTAGTATCTTCATCTACGTTCTGCCAGATTATGCGCCCTATAGCCATCGCCGCCGAAGCCAAAGTTAACGCACCAACGACCGTCATCCCGGCTCCCGCCATCGTGCAGATGTAGAGAATCGAAGCTATCAATGTTTGCGCTCGGACGAACCAGACGTATGCCCATTTGTGCCAGGGCATACACTGTATGACATCAACGTAAGGAGTGTGCTGGGGCATTTTCGCCTGAACGATAAGGGGCTGAAGCGCGCCCAGCGATAATTGCGGCTTTCCAACTATTATCTCGGACTGACTATCCTTCATAGGGCGCGGCTGCGCCAAGCGTTGAGCGGCCTGGCCCGGCGGCTTAATGCCGGGAGAGCCTGGTGGCTTTGAGCCGGGACGGGTCAGATGATTAGTCGGATTGTGCTGGAAGGCGCGAGCGCCGGTGGCAGCCGGGTTGATGCCCTGCTGCTCGTTTCGCATCTTCGTCTGCAAGACTCTTGGCGTGGGCTGTGGGCGGTAGGCTGGGGGCGCGACGGGCGTGCGCGACGGCTGATTGATAGACGACGGCTGCGGAGCGCCTGCCATCTTAGCCTGTACTGCTGCGTGCGTCTTTTGCGGACGAAATGCCGTAGGAGTTGCAGGGCGCGCGGGGCTTACCCTGGGGGGAGCGACGGGACTGTTAAGCGCCGTCTTCGGCTGCACCGATTTGGCAGACTGCTGAGGTCTGTATACAGGCGGGGCGACCGGCGGCTTTCTGCTGGCTGGCGGAGTCACAGATGGCTTCAGTTGCGCCGCACCCGGTTTCAATGTATGCGGCTGCATGTGAACAGACCGTGTCGGTACTTTCTGAGTTTGCGGAAGACTCTTTTTTGTATTCACCAGTACGTCACCCCTTAATACCTATCGGTCTGCCTCTTGCGTCATGCTGCCTGACTTCGGACAGAACTACTGCTGCCGAGCGCTTCATCCCAAATCATCGCAGTGTGACCCCTCGCTGTTGCAGGAATTACACATCGGTTCCAGATTCTCAAGATCATTAAGAGCTAAATGCATGAATCCGGCTACGGAAATGTTCCCAGGCGTGCCTACATTTTGCGTACCCTGGTTAGTTCCATCGCTCAGATAGTCTACCCTAGACCAATTAAGGAACGACTCACCATCCATGACGGCTGGCGCATTCGCGCCGTGAGTGGCGATAAACTCTCTTATTCTTTTCTTGCCTATCTTGTGATTGATGGTCGCTATCGCCAGAGGCAGCACTCTATGACAACCCGGGCATTGGAAGGCCGGCTCAACTCCGACTCCGAAATCACGGGTCAAGTTCACCTGCGCGTGATATAGCGCCTTCACCCTCGGTACTGTATCTTTTCTCCAATCAGGATAATGATTGACGACAGTTATTCTTTGAACTACGTTCCGAGGCTGAAGTGTAGCGGAGCGCTTCGGCTCCTGCTGCGCCATCCTTGGCTGAACGCTCTTTGATACCTGAGGCCGGGGCGGCGGGAGCGCTGCCGGGCGATTGCTCGTCGGCGTTGCACGGGCCGTCTTCGTCTGTAAGACTTTCGGTGTAGGTTGCGGGCGATAGGCGGGCGGAGCCTGGGGCGAAGAACCAACGTGGCCCGCGACCTTTCGTTGCACGGGCGCTGATTTCTGCTGTAACCCTTTTGGCGTGGGCTGTGGACGATAAGCTGGAGGAGCAACGGGTTGCTTCTTAACCGGCGCAGCCGTAGCAATTTTCGGCTGCACTATAGAGCGCAAGCCCACTTGTGCCTGGAAGGGCTGACGGGCAGGCACATGATTCGCACCGCGCCCCGGCGGTATCCTCTTTCGTGAATCCATCGTCCTTATTCTTCTACTGATTATCGGTATGCCTGTGCACCGGCGCGGTCATGGCTGCCTTGACGCCCATACGGTCTGCCTCGGCCTCAAGCGCGTGATCCTGCACGACGGCTACGCCTGAGCCGAACGGATTGCTCACGCGGCCTGACTTCTGTTGGACAACGTGCCACAACTCATGGCCCAGTATCTTCTGCCCCTGTATGGTGTGCGGGTTGTACTGGCCCGGCGCGAAATGTATGTTCGTGCCCCATGTGTAGGCCAGCGCGCCGATTGACATAGCTTCCTGCCCTACGTGTATACGCACATCCGAGAAGTCCATGCCGAAGGCCGTTTCCATTTTGGCGCGCACCTGATCCGGTATGGGCTGGCCGCCGCTCTTCGGTTGCAGAGGCACTTGAAATGCTTCCACGCCTGGGCCGCTCTTGCGTTGGACGGCGCTTCGCTGCACAGACGTTTGAGAGGACGCGGCCTGTCGCTGAGCAGAGGTGTGCCAGAGGGCTAGGCGCGCTTGCAGAGCGTGCGTGCCGCCTACGATGTTCGCCTGAATGATGCCGGAAGGCGCGCCCTGGGCCGCGCGAGCGGGCGCACACGAGGCTGCGCTGCAAGCCTTCGGCTGCGCGACTTTGGTCGCAGGCTGCGGACGATATGCGGGCGGAGCAACGGGTGCGCGCCCTGCTCGATTACCGGCAGTCGGCTCGACGCCAGATCTCTTTGGCTGTACGGTCGATGAGGATTGCGCCAAAAGCATATTACGAGAGTTCTGCGATGCTCTGCTCATCACTTTAATGCTCCCTCTTCTTTAATTGCGCGAGGACAAATGGTCTTTCTCTTAACCTGGCCGAAAGGAGTTTATACCCTTTCAGGGAAACCTCCAAGAAATTTTCGATTTGCGATTGCCGATTTTCGATTTTGTCTTTCAACCGAAAATCGAAAATCTAAAATCCTAGAGCGAGTCGATGGGCCGCACGACGGCTTTGATCTTTTCCTGCTTGGTGAAGCTGGCGGCGGCCTGCGAGGCTTCCGTGCGGTCTGAATAAGCGCCGATTCTGACGGAATACCACATGCGATTCTCTGCGTCGCTGCCGGTGAAGATAGAGGCCGAATAACCCCTTTGCTCCATTTCTTCGACAAAGCGCTCCGCATCCTTTTCTTCCAGGAAAACTCCGACCTGAATCGAGAAGGTCGCTATCTTCTCCAGTGGCTCAGTCGCTTCCGCAGAAGAGGCGGCGGCCTGTGGTTTCGTCGTAGAAAGAATTACCGGGTCGGCATTACCTTTTTGAGCGGACGCTTTTGGAGCCGCCGCCGCTCCGGCGTCTCTCTCAACGTCCATGCCTGGCGGGGCTACATTCTGCCTTGTCGGCGCGATTGCCTCCAGAGACTGCGCGGCGCTCGACTGCGCGGCGGGGTCACGCCTTAAAGCAGCCTCCTCTCTCAGAGTCGGCTCTTTCGGCAATACGGGCTGTGTAGGCTCAAGCGCAGCCACGGATTTGTCTGTGGCAGCGCCCGCGACGAGCGTTTCCGGTTTGTTCCAGTTGGCCCCCGTCAGCACGCCCGCCAGAAACAGCAGTATGCCGACAAAGACGACTCCCACCAGAAAGAAGCTGATACTCTTTTTGTCAAATGAAAAATCGTAAGTCATTTCTCACCTCCCAGACTTACCTTAGAGCTTCTCAAGGAAGCATGACGGTTGTTTGTCCCGGATTCACTATCTGAATCACGCCGCCCCACACGCACATCAATTTAGAAGTATTGTTGAGCGCAGGCATGTTCGCAATGAGCACGGTCGGCGCGCCCGGCACCCACGGCGCTGGCGTGACGGGCACGCAGGGCATAGGCGTAAGGACGCCTAAGGCCGCAGCCGTCGCAGCCGCGACCGCAGGATTAGACGGCGACGAACACATGCCGAAGGGCAGGATGTTTACCATAGGCTTGTTGTCCATGATGTTGGCGTCCGGCACGGCAGTCAGCGTGCGGTTTACCGGCAGCACGACCAGCGAACTCGGCGCTGCCCCGAAGCTGCATTGAAGCGTTGCTCCCATACATGTTTGCATTGCCATAATCAGAGAACCTCCATTCTACCTGCGGGCGCATCCAGCGCGGGCTACTGATGCTGCGCGGGCTGCGGTTTTCCGGCCTTAAAAAAAGCTCTCTCTTTAACCTTTCCGTCTTCGGTAAACGCAATCACTTCGCCGTCCAGCTTGTTCGCTTTGAACTGCGACCTCACCTGTACTTTGCCGCTCTTATAAAATTCGGCTGTGTAGCCTTCTAGCTTATCGTCCTGAAACTGCGACTTCTTGACGACATGACCTTCCTTGTCGTACCAGGTCGAGACTCCGTTTAACTTTCCGTCCTTGTATTCAGCTTTGAGAACTACCATGCCGTTTTCATCATAGGTGATGGCTTCACCGTCCTGCTTTCCGTTCTTGTAAGGCACGACGGCCAACGCGCTGCCCTCTTGATAGATAATCATGGGGCCGTCCAGTTTGCCGTCCTTGAAACTCATCTTTTGCGCGACGCTCCCCTGCTCGTCATAAAGAATCGTCTCGCCGTCCAACTGCCCCTCTTTGAAGTGTGCCTTCTGCTCTATACGGCCTGTCTCCGTGTAGGTGATGACCTCGCCATCCAGCTTGCCGTCACGAAGCTCGTAGCTCGCCTTCGCCTGTTCTTCTCTTTCAGACATCTTAATTAATCTTCACAACCGCGCCCTTGATGGTAGTCATTCCGCCACTCTCGACCGTATTCGATGCGGTGCCTTTGTTGGTAATTGACAGTTGGGCCTCGTTCGTCATGGACATGCCAGCCTTGTTGGTCATGGACATCTGCGTCTCGTGCGTCATGGCCTGTGCTGACTTGAAGGTCACAGAGCCGGTCACGTCTATGGTCAGATTCCCTGTCACTTTCAACTCGTAGTTGCCCGTCACCTTATGCGTAAAGTTCGCCTTGTCTGTGTGCGTCTCGTTGCCCGTCACGGTCACGTCGCGCGTTCCCTTGACTTCGTAAGTCTCGTTGCCCGTGTTGACCTGAAAGGTGCGGTTGCCTTTGTCAACGACGTAGGTGTCGTTGCCTTCCTGGATGGTGGTCGAGCGATTGTTCTTAATCGTATTGGTTTCGTCGTTGAGGACTTTCTTCGTCCGGTCATGCTCGATGACTATGTTGTTGTCCTTCTGCGCGTGGACGTAGATTTCCTCCGAGTCCTTCTTGTCCTCGAAGCGTATCTCGTTGAAGCCCTCGCCGCCTTTCGACGTGTTGCTCTTGATGGTGCTCTTGGTCTGCTCGTCCGGCAGCGTGTAGGGAACGGTCTGCTGTGCGTTGTAGACTGCGCCCGTGATTATAGGCCGGTCGGGGTCGCCTTCCAGATAGCTGACGATGACCTCCTGGCCTATACGCGGGATGTAGATGCCGCCCCACTTCTTCCCGGCCCAGCCGTAATCAACTCGTATCCAGCAGGAACTGTTCTCATCGTTCTTCCCCTTTTGATCCCAGTGAAACTGGACTTTGATGCGACCGTACTTGTCCGTCCAAATCTCTTCGCCCGATTTGCCTACGACGATTGCCGTCTGTGAGCCGACAATCACGGGCTTAGGCGTTTCTCTGGCCGGACGAAACGGAAGGTCTATGGGAAATGCCTCGAAGGAGTTGCTGTATCTTTCTTGCGTCGCGGCATGAGAGACCCAGCGCAGCACGTAAGATTTGTTGGCGTCCGAGCGGTAGTGATTCTTCAGGTCAAACTTGTAGCCTGCCGTGAAGGCGCGCACGTAGCCTTCGCCGCGAAGGACTTTCTGCGGCTGCTCGAAGGCATCGAGTCGTATCTTGGCACGCGCTTCGCCGCTATCCTTGCTGCTGAAGCCTCCGGGATATTCGTAAACTCTCATCTTGCTGCCCGCGCCCGTCTCTTCGACTATGAGGTCGGTCGTAGGAGTCTCGAAGTTGAAATCGTCGTGCGCGAATTTGCCCGTGACGACCTGTTCTTCTACGGAGCAGCGTGTGACGGCGTGGTCGTCCGTGTGGTCTATGTCCGTCTGCCGGTACTGCGCCGCCGTCAAGCCTGGACAGGGCTGATGCGAGTCTGCGTCGTCGGCCAGAACCATCGTGTGCTTGTCTTCTGTGTGCTCGAAGAAATAGAAGATGCCTTCGTCCTCCATGAGCCGCGAGACGAAGTTGAAGGCCGTCTCGTCATACTGCACGCAGTAGTCGCGCGCCTCGTAAGTTCCCTTCAGTTCATCCCTGAAGTCTGTGAACTCAAGGTCTGTGAAAATTTGCTTAATGATTTGCGGCACAGACTGGTTCTGGAAGATGCGGCAGTCGCTCGTCTTGGTGAGCATCCAGAGCCACGGATGAATCTCTGCGTAGTAGGTGGTCAGCCGCACATTGCTCTCGGTCTGCATGAAGCGCCCGACGATGCCGTTGAAATGATGTTTCGTGCCGTCGTTCATCGAGAGCGTGACCGTCAGGGCCTTGCCTACGATGGCACTGAAGTCAAGGCTATTGTCCTCGGAAACCATCTCTAGCGTGAAACGGAACAAGCCGGAAATCTGCTCGGAGCCGTCGAAGGCTCTGAGCAAAAGCTTATCCTTGCCGAGCGGCGTCGTGACCGTCAGCTTCAGCGTGTCCTGAGAATAGGTGGCGCTCATATGAAATTAATCGTCAACGTGTATGCGTCTTAACCCGGCTCTGGTAGAAAGCTTTCAATGCTCTTTGCAGGCGCGGGTACTTGGCTATGAAGTCGTCCAAATCTTTTTTGTGTAGCTCAAGAATCTCGGACTCTCTGGTGGTCACGACGGTTGCGCTGCGGACTTTCCCTGTAAGCAGCGCCATCTCTCCAAAAAAGTCTCCGGTTCCGAGCGTGGCAAGCAGAGTTTCCTTCTCGTTACTTTCACGGCGAAGCACATTGACCGCCCCGTCGCGTATGGCGAACATGGAATCGCCTCTCTCTCCCTGGCGTATGACGATGCTGTGCGCCGCGTATCTTCGGACAGTCATCTTGCTGACCAGATCGGACACTTTCTCAGGAGGAAGACCAAAGAAGAGCGGCATCCCTACGCCCTGCGTATCGGAGCGCAGAGAGTTGGGATTTATCTCTACCTGAGAATCGTCCTTCTCCCACTCAGTTGTTTTGAGCCAGGATGTCCAGCCCAGCCGTGGGCCGTCCGTCGCGCTCAAGCGCGATGCGGGAACATCTTCGGCCTTCAAGACCAATCGGAAGCTGAAGTCGTATTCATCGCCGACATAGAAGCGCGTTAGCTCGCAGAGCGGGCCGAAGCCCCAACCGATGGGAAGAAAGTTCATAAACTCTTCGAGCGAGAGCGGCCCTAGAACCAGGCTGAATGTCGCTTCCTGATTCCAGACGCGTGTCCCTACGACGACCGCATCCATTCCCAATCTATGGTTCTGCCCACTCGCGCCGAGACGTGTCAACTGGCTTTGCTCCAGGTTATACCAGCGACCCCGGAACTGTTCTCCTTTGACCTTAACCTGAAAGTAGTCCGACAGAATGAACTCAAGGCCAATCATGGAGCGCGGCTGCTGGCTCATTAGCCCGGCATAATAAAGAAGAGCGCGGTCTCTGACCTGCATGCGCGCTTGCAGCCCCGGCGTGCCCAGGCCCAGAATCGCGTAGAGATAGTCTGAGAAGCGGTCTTGTCCCGGAGTCCTGAACTCAAGGCCGATGCGGTGCAGCTTGCGAATACGGTAAAATAATGAGACGAGCCGGTGGTTGAAAATATCCAGGAAATCTTTAAAGGCCGTATCTTTCTGCGAGACCCTTTCGAGAATCAACTCCGTGGTCGGGTGATAAAGCGGCCCCAGGTTTCCCGCCAGTCCCATAAAGTTGACGACCATGTTGGCGGGCGTGCCTTCGGCTTCGGGCGGATTGACTTCGACAATATCGCTGGCGGGAAAGTCCAGCCGGACGGCAGACTTGAAGCGCACGGCCTCCTTTTCCGGCTCAGCGCCTTCGCCGACCGAAACAGAGAGCGAATCCGCCATCTCAAGAAGATTGACCGCCTGAAAGAAATCGAAGCGGTAGCCTTCCGCAAACAGCCATTCGTCTACAGGACTATCTTTTCCCCAGCCGTGGGCGGCCATTGTTTCCAGATTCCTTCTCGTCGTTTGCTCTTGATGATGAGTTGAGTGAACGAATTCACCGACGCATAGAGAGCGAAAAAGCTATTGAGAACTGCGCCCAATAGGAAAGCGCCGCTCCCCACATACATATCCTCGTCAAAGGTGACTGTGACTTCTGTGCCACGGCAGAATCCACGCCAGGCATCCGTGCCCGTGTGCCTTGTCACCTTGCGGCAAGTCATGTCCGTCAAGCCCCCTATCTGCTGCTGTAGAGAGGGCTGGTCGGAGAAGCAATAGAGTCTCAGGATTTCGCGCAAAGCGGGCAGACTGTCTTTTCCCTCGGAGAGCGAGAGATGGTTAAGCGATAGGTGCGAGATGAGCCGCCACAGCGTCGCGCCTCTTAAGGGAGGCGAGAGCGGGAAGGTAGGCTTGCCCAGACAGGTGATGCGATGCAGTGGCGCTTTCTCTTCGGTTTGCAGAAGCGCGCCCGAAGGCAGTTGCGCGGGCAGTTCCCTGTTAGTACAGAGCGTGTGCGCGTAAACGGTCTGTATGGGCGGCAGGCGCGGCGTAAAATCAAGGTCTAAGAAAGACAGGAACATCTCCGTGCCCGGCACATCCTTGCGCCGCGAGGGAAGCCGCCTGGAATGCCAGAAGGCTTTTTGCTCGCGCCCTTCCATCTGATGATTGTAAGAATAGAAAGGCTCGAACCTCCTTGTACTATCTGCGGCGTTTGAAGAGGCCGAGACCGACAGGATGGAGTGAATCTCTGTTGTTCTCTCTCGTCGCTTATCTGGGACGAGCGGGTATTCCAGAGTCCTGTGGTCAAGGCGTATAGGCTCCGTAGTCTTCTTAAAGAGGTTGATTATCGGCGTGCATCCCAGACAGAAAGTTTTCTCATCTACTGTCAGTCGCTCATTAGGCTTACGGTCGAGCATAAACAGCAGGTCTAGGGTCTCTATGGACTTCGGGCGCTTGTCCAAATAATCGAGGTCAAAAAAGAGATACTTTTCCGGGAAGGCGAAATACTCTTGCAGCAGACGATAACCCGGATGAGCATTCTGCGGATAGGGAAGCACATCTTCTTCCAGGGCAAATCCGACGGGCTTGATGCAGCCCTGGGGAAGATAAACGGGAGGCGTGCCGTTCTCCTGCAAGATGGCGACATCGCGCACCTGACAGAACAACAGTTCGTAAAGCGCGTTCGTCAGCATAGGGTCGCCGTTCAAGTAGAAGCGCAGCCGCTTCAAATCTAATTCACTAAACTTCAACCCCATGCACCGCAACTTCAGCCGCAGCACGGCTGCGACCTTGGTTTGGCTGTCCAGAAAATCGAACTGCCCTATATCTTCAAATCCGACGTAAGCGATTTCGACCGGCCAGAGCGTGACGGGGTAACAGGTACGGAAGCGGCAGGGCAAGCCGTCGGAAGTATAAGTAAAAAGCTGAGCGTGCTTGTCTATGAGATGGCCCGTGGTGAGCTTGCCTTGATCCGGGTCTACGTCAAAGCGCGCCACCGTCATAGAAGGTACAGGGTTGACGAGTTGCGGATAGAGGACACCGAGGAGCGCAGAAGTAATCTCTGGAAACTCGCTGTCCATGTCGTGCTGTAGGCGGGCAGTGAGAAAGGCGAAGGATTCGAGCAGGCGTTCCACCTGCGGGTCGGCGCACTCGCCCTGCCCAAGCTCAAGGCGTGTTGCGACACGCGGGTAGAGTTGAGCAAAGGCGCTGCCCATGCGGCGCAGGTAAGTCAACTCGCTCTTGTAATACCGGAGCAGGTCTTCACGATCCTTCATTCTCATCTACCTCCGCCGCTCCGGTTTTGTTGTTGATGCGTACGGGAAACGAGACCGGCTCGGTGATGGATTCGATGACCAGCACGGCATCAATTTTAATCCAGAGAGTGCGGTCACTCTCGCGGAATTGGTCTACGTGGACGCGAACCTGCTGCAAGCGCGGCTCATAAGCCGAAACAGTCTGACCGATGATGTTCTCAATCAGCCGGTGGTCGTCCGCGTTATGTGCTGAGAGCGAGGAGAAATCCGGGATGCCGTAATCCAGCACGGTTCTCTCCTCTTGACCGAGGAGTTGCGTCGAGAGCGAGCAGCGCGTGTTCAGCAACCGCTCTAACTCCCGACGCACGGACTCCTTCAGTTCCCTCTTGTTCAAGATACGCAGAGGGTGCGTTTCTCCGAGTGACGATTTAGGCTCAACCAATCGCTCGAAGATGAGCGCACGCGCTCCGTCTATGGGTTTTGGCTCTCGCATCGTTTAGAGACTATGCGTTCTTGTTCGTAGCCAAATTCCATAGCGTCTGGACGTGGCCCTGCTCGCCGCCTTCATCATTCTGGGTGTGGAAGTCCCAGGTGATTTTGTTGTAATTCATCGTCACTGTCTCGACCGGCTTATCGCCGCCGCCGCCGCCGACCGAGATGGAAGAGAGAACCACGTTTTCCAACTTGTAGGTGATGAGCGGAAGCACTGACCCCTTATCGTTGCGCGCGACGGTGATCAGCACGTCCGTGAAATTGTCTCCCTTGCAGCAACCTTCGTTGAGCTTGGGAGATGCCTGATCCAGATACTTGGTGATGGTGAAATCCTGATGATTGGGCTTGCCGGAAGTTCTTTCCGTGTTGCTTATGTCACCGGTGATTTGCATAGCGACACCGTGGCTGAACGAGAGAAGCTCGATCTGTTTTTCGTACTTATCCAATGAGCTCGTCCCATCAATCGCGGGATTCAACTTCATTAACAAAACGTCCATACGTCCTCCGTTTTTCTCATGGTTAAAATTTGAGTCAGGTTCAAGTGACCGTCTCTACTTGAAACAGTCCCGGAGCGCGAACCCTGCTTTTCAAGCGCGAGTCCGCGCCCGCGTGACCGAGTTTATTCGAGCCGAGCCGCCATTTACGCGACCGCCGGGGGCGGCAACTCCGCTACGAGACGAATCGAGGCGGTCAGTTCGTCCAACTGGAAGTGTGGCCGCAAGAAGACGGTCGCACGATAGCAGCCGGGCTTACCGGGAATGTCGAAGACATCAACACGCGCCTCTCTGAGCGGGTACGATGCTTTCGCGGTTTGCGATGCGCGGTCGTCGAGCAGAACGTAGTTGGCGATCCACTTATTAAGGTAATCGGCCACGTTCTCCTTCGTCATGAAGCTGCCGATCTTGTCCCTCATTATCACCTTGATGTAATGAGCGAAACGCGAAGCGGCCAGGATGTAGGGAAGCTGGCTCGACAACCTGGCATTGGCCGTCGCCTGCGGCGTGTTGTAGACCTTCGGCTTCTGCGCCGTCTGCCCGCCGAAGAAGGCCGCGTAGTCCGTGTTCTTGCAATGCACCAGCGTGATAAAGCCCAGGTCGTTCAACTCTTTTTCACGCCGGTCGGTGATTGCAATTTCGGTCGGACACTTCAAGGCGATGTCTCCTTCGTCCGTCTTGAAGGTGTGCGTCGGCAGTCCTTCAACTATACCGCCGCCTTCTACGCCGCGAATGGCCGCCGTCCACTTATAGAGCGAGAACGCATTCGTGATGCGCTGTCCCAATGCATAAGCGGCATTGCCCCACAGGTACTTGCTGTGATTTTTGCCGTCCACGTCCTCCTGGAAATCGAACTCCTCGACGGGGACTGTGTTCGGGCCATACGGCAACCGCAGCAGTATGTGCGGAAGACACAAGCCCACGTAACGCGAGTCTTCGCTCTCGCGGAAAGACCGCCACTTAATGAGTTCCGTGGTCTCGAAAGACTTGGCAAGATCACGCGGGACTCTCAACTCCGTGAAACTGTCCAGGTCAAAGAGTGCGGGACTCGCGGAGGCTATGAAGGGAGCGTGGGCAGCAGCCGCCACATTGGACATCTTCTCAAGCCACGCCATGTCCTGCGGGTGGCGACCGAATTCGTAATCGCCTATCAGCAGGCTATACGGATGACCGCCGAAGGTGCCGTACTCCTCTTCATATATCTGCTTGAACTGGACGCTCTGGTCGAACTCGACGGCTTTTTCCAGGTCGTTGAGGACTTCCTTCTTCGTAGCATTCAGAAGGCGGAGCTTCAACATCGTGCTGGTCTCCGTGTTCATGACCAGGAAGTTCAAGCCGCGCCAGCTTGCTTCGAGCTTCTGGAAGTGCGGGTCGTGCATGATCTCATTGAGTTGGTTCGTCAGGAGTTCGTCAATCTGCGCGATGCGCTTGTTAATCATCGCCACCGTGTCGTCGCTCACCTGCATGCTCTCGTCCAAGACCTGGTTGACGAACTCTCCGACCATGTCCTTGGCGTAGGGTTGCTGCGACTCGTCGCGCGCCATACGGCCCTTGACGATGATGGTGTCGAGGAGGCTTAAATTCTCGGCCCCTTCGGCGGCCACCTTGGTCTCTTCCGTTTTGGGGACTTCGGGTTTCTTATCTTTATTGTCCGCCATTGCTCTCACCTCCTACACTGGCCTTGATTTCCTTCAAGCCGTCAGTGTTCTTAACGATGTCCTGAAGCAGTTTGTCCAATGCGTCGTTGCCGTCCAGCTTGGTAAGCAGGTCGGCCAGGCGCGTGCGCGCCTCGAAGAGCTTACGCATCGGCTCCACTTGCTTGAGAACATTCAGGGGACTGAAGTCGTCTATGTTATTGAACTTCAATTCGACGTTCAGATTTTCGCCGTTGCCGTTCTGAGCCAGCGTGTTCTTCACACGAAGCGCCAGGCGCGGCCCTATGGCCTTCATGATCTCGTTAAAGTTGTCCCGGTCAATCTCCACATACTTACGCTCTTTGAGCGGCGGCAGAGGCTCTGCGGGCTGCCCAGACAGATCGGCCATGATTCCGACGATGAATGGAAGTTCCTTCATCACGATGGCATCGCCAATCTCAACGTCGTAAGTTATCTGGACGCGCGGGGGGCGTACTCGATCCAGTTTATGTTGTGTGCTTTCTGGCATTACGGTCTCCTTTGTAAGTGGTGTCTGGGTTGCGATACCGGGTTAAGGAATACCGGCAACAGTTTTTGTCTCACATCCAAGCACCGAAATAATCAAGTCGGCTTCTGCTCGCCTCACCCATCTTTATTAGCTAAGCGAAGAAGCCGGTTGATCTCTTCCATCTCGCCTTCGTTGCGGATGATTTGCTGGAAAAGCTCGAACAGTGACATGCTTCCCCATGCGACGGCCCGCTTGACAAGATAGGGAGTCGGGCTATGGGGTTCGGTTCTGAGGAGGTAGTCGGCTGCCTCCGACAGCCGCCAATAGGCTTCGGCCCGGCTGCGAATCGGACAGCTAGACCAGATTTCGTTTCCTCGCTCTTCGGTCTCGGTTTCAAATGACTCTTCTCTGTATTCCTCCAGTTCATAAGAACCATCCTGCCGCGAGCGCAAGATATCCGTGACCAGATGTTGAATAGAGATGAGAACCTCTTTGAACTGATGCAGGCTCGGAGAGTTCTTTCCGCACTTTTCGTCCAGCATTTGCTCAAGTGCGAGGCAAGCCTTCAACGAGTCGTTTAGCTCTTCGCTGAGCGCTGCGTAAAAATAGCTTGGCGACAAACTGGCGCTGGCGTGGAAGCTTGCGGGCGTGGGCTGGCCGCTCAGTTCTGCTGAATGGGCCACGTCCGGTCTTCTCTTTGCCAGGTTATCCAGATGGCAGGCGCTCTCCCAATCTGCATAGGAATAGACGGGCGCATCGGTCGTCTGCGGCGCGGTAATCGCTATTTTTTTGAGTTCGAGCGAGAGCTTTTCGTTAATCCAGATGATGGGAGCGATGCGGTGTTCAGGGTCGCCCGGCTCTATCTCTGGATACAGATTATCCCAGAAGTTTTCACACAGACCGCTCAGCAGCCTCAGCCCGTCGTGGACGCCTGCGAAGCCGTAAAGATGCAGCCACGCTTCCAACAGCCACGCGGCAATTTGCAGGTCTTTCGTGCGGTTCTCAAGAGCGTCTATGCAAAGCAGGGCGCTCTGCTTCCAGTCGGCACGCTTCAAGCTCGTTTCGTAGATGCCCCGACTCAAGCCAGGATCGTCCTCGCGCCTGGCCTCGCGTATGCGGTCATACGTCCCTTCATAGCGCAGGAACTCGCCCACGGCACGCTCGCCCGCGATTGCCTGTAACAATCTTCCCAAGTCTGTTTCCAGCGAAGTAGTTCTTGCACTCATACTATTGCCTTGTGGTTTTAACTCTCCCGACTATCACGGGAAGTTTCGGCGCGATGGCCGGGAATGACGGCAGAATCAAAGGCTCCTTCTTGCTCGGAGCTATCAGCCCCACTCGCATGTAGACTTGCGCCTCGTCCATAATTAGTTCTTCGCTTTGCGCGCGTTGCACAGGAGCGGGCGGCGAAGTATCAGGACGGGTTCGAATCATAAACTTGAGCGTGTAAGGTTCGACATCAACGCCCTGGTCGAAATCTGCGGCTGTCCCCGCGTGCTTAATCAGGAAGTAGAGCAGAGACCAGCGATTGTTGAACTCAAGGATTGCGGTTCTATCTTTCACCTTAACGCGTGAGTTGTAGACGCTCGGCATGGGGATACTTGGAGAGTCATTCGCCCAACGCAGAGACAAGCGAATCGGGTCTCCGAACAGCCAGCTACCCGTGTGCTCTTCCGTCAGGTAATCGAACCTCTTTCTTCCCACATCTAATTTCCAGTCTATGATCTGATTGGCTCCTATTTCCCTGCTTTGATTGGTGCGGAAACGGAAATCGAAATCAAAGACGGGCGGGTGCTTCTTATCCAGAAAAGAGTTGAAGAAGATGCGTACCTCGTCCAGCCTGTCCAGAAATTCAAGCGCGCTCGCCTGCGACTGGCCGAGGCTAGGATTTAACAGCAAGGCATCTCTAGCGCTCTTCTCTTTTCTGTCCAGAAGTTGGAAGAAGTCAGCGATGGTGTCCGGGTCTGCCTCGTAAAAGGAGATGTTATCGCCGGGGTCGGAGAATGGGAATCTTCCGGCCAGAGTGCGATTGAAGGCTTCTTCTATCTCCCGATAGTTACTGAGCGCCCTGATATTGTCGTTAAGAATCTTAATCTGCGCTAATTCTTCGCAACGGCCATAAAGCTGTCGGCGCAGGGCGTTTCGTCTCTGGATGAAGAAATCATTGGACGCCCCGCCCGTCTGCCGAATCATCGCGGAACAATCTTCTATATCAATCCTATCCATCTCATAGCGTATGAAGTTCTCCAGCGCCATCACGGAATTGCCCGGCACCTTGTTATCATATCTATCCAGTTCCGTCAGAATCTCGTCCCAATCAACAGGCGAATCGGCTTGCAGTACTTGATAAGAGACGTTCTGCGTCGCCATGAAAGTGAAGATAGGCAAGGCAAGCTCGCGGCCAAGAAACAGTATTCGCTTTCTCTGCACAGAGAGATAAGCCATCAACTCTTCAGGGTTGCCGACATCGAACGCGCTCACGGAGAGCGGCTTCGTGCCGTTCCACCATGAAAAGTCTCCCTGAATGGGAGTATAGAAATTCTGCTTCATGAACTCTCTACCGATGGCTCGAACCAGGTAAGAAGCCTGTTCGATGAGAGAAGCGCTCAACTCGTTTTTGATATTCAGCCGCTCGCATATCTCCATCAACTGCACCAGCAGGTCTTTGGTCTCGTCAAAGTTTTTGACCTCGGCGACGATTTTCGCCTGAAAGATGGACTCGCCGACCATAGGCTGTGCGGACTGATATACTTTGGCTTCCGCGATGAGCTTGCTGATCTTGATTCTCAGTTGACGCAGCGCGGCCTGTCGAACGGAAGCGTCCAGGTCTTGAGAGGTGTTATAGCCCCTGTTGTCTATGAACCTGGCGTAGTCCTGATAAAGAGCTATGGCCTGTCGAAGCCTCTCCTTATCCCAGATGAGCCGTCGTCCGAACTTGTACTCAGGACGATCCACCGTATAACCATCCTTGGACATGAACTTCTGCCTCGATAAACCTTCCAGAGACTTCCTTAGTTCACGCAGGCCGGAGGAGATTGTCATGTCGTGGAACGGGGAGCGCGGGTTGAAAACGTAAGTTGAGAGCCAAGTATATTCAGGCTTGGCGAGCAGAGCTTCGGTCTCACTAATATCACTAAGATAGTCGTAAGACACGCTCCTTTTGTCGTAGGATCCCTGGTATATGCCCTCTATCATCTCCTCGACTTTGAGCGCGCCCCTTCTATGCACATCGTTTGAACTCAGTGGCGCTCCTTCGGTTGACTTCAGAGCCTCCAGGAAAAGCTCATTGTTCTTGTCGAAATTGCTGGGTAGCGGAGCATGGCCCAGATATTCAACCAGGCTGTTAATGTCCTCGAAGGTGCCTGTCCCCTTTTGTCTGAGTCTTTCATAACGCGTGCGATTGATAATCAGCAGGCCTAGGTCTTCCACGAACTTGTGTAACTGGTAGGTCGGTCTGACGGAGTCTGAAGAATCGGCTTCAGGCGTAGCAGAAGTTTTCGGGGGCCTGGGGTGCGCGTAAATCGAATCTGAGTTGGTAGGATTAGCGCCCGTTGAGTTAGAACTCAAAGACCGCTCGTAGACGGGAGCGGCGAGCAAATCCTTGGTTCGATTCTCCAACTCAAGGCGCAGCGAATCCAATATGACATACCTAAAAGCCGCGACAATAGAGGTCTCAATACGCCGGTTTACTCCACTAAACCACGAACTGGGGATGAAGACGGAATAGAATCTAGCGCCGCCAATCTTTGCCATTCCGGCGAGCAATTCTTCCTCTTCGTCACGAATTGGGGGCGCGTCCAGGTCGAATAAGTTTCTGTCATCGCTGCTCTGGTTATTCTGCCTCGGCTGAGCGTAATAGTTCACTGGTCTGTAAGAGTTTGTCAGAGCAAGAGAGGAGACCGTGCGCGTAGAATCTTCCTCTTGGACGCCCGACAACATCTGACCGAAGCGCTGGCTGACGCGAGCCAAGTCTTGCGATTCCCGCAGGAGAAATTCATGAAGCTCCTTCTCTCTGCGCTCAAGACTGCTGTATGTAGCTAAGAGACCTATCCCTCCTATAAGTGGAATCAAGAGCGATAGCACCTGACATGTAAGCACCGTCCGGTTTCTTGAGAGCATAATCTTCGAGACGGGACGCGCCAGCAGGTCTTCCTGGAAAATCTTTTTCTCGAAGAGATGCTTCAGGAAGATGGGTCTTTTGGCCGACGGCAGAGGCACGACGGGCTGAGGGGCTTCAATAGAAGCAAGCGTAGGGCTGTCCCACTCGTCTTCCGGCAAGACTTCACCGATTAGCATAGGTGGCGCCGGAGGAGGCGCAGGCGCGCTTTCGCCGTCTCCGCAAAAATAGAGGCCACGGAAGAAGAAGGAATTGTGATAAGAGCTTTCTTTGAAGATATTATCTAAGTAGATTTGAAGCGGCGCACGCAACGCCTGCATCTCCGAAGGCAGCAGGAAAAGTCCATCGCCGTCCTGCATCTCGTTGCTCTCGGCGAAGACTTCGGCCTGGATTTGAAAAAGATACCTGTATAGATTTTGAAAAGCCTCGCTCACCCAACTGGAATTGTAGGCGGTCTCCAGAGTGTAAGGACTAGACCAGCCGAAGATGTTTTCCCGAAGAGGCTCTGGAAGCTCCTTGCAGAGGCTCTTGAAACCTGTGACCTCATCGCATTTGGTAACGATGACGTAAACCGGAAAACTCATTCCCAGTATCTTCTGTGCCTGCCAGAGCTTTTTGTAAAGGGCAGTGGCCTTGCGCTCAAGCCTGAGCCTGTTTTCAGGCGTGAGGTGCCGCGCGCCGAGTAGGTCAGTGCAGGGAATCGTCAGAATGATGCCGTCAAGCGGGCGCTCCGGGCGATATTTCTGTAGCAGTTTACTGATGGCATTCCAACTACGATTGTTGGAGGTTTCGCCATCTTCCCTTAGAACATAATCGCCCGCGACATCCAGCACGACCGCCTTATCAAAGAAAGACCAGTTGAGGCCCTGCTTTGTTCCGTAGACTCGCTCGCTCGTCGTGCCCAGTGGAGCGTTGAGTCCCACGTTGGTCAGAAGAGAGGTCTTGCCTGAGCGCGCCTCTCCCATCATCAGGAACCAGGGGATTCGATAGCGATAATCTTTGCCGGTGACATATCTCTTCAACAGCCTCAAGGCTTTGATGAATGAGGCTTGCAACTTCAGGTTCGGGGCAAACTGCGTGAATTCATCCGGCGCTCGCGTGACTTGCGGTGCAGGCTTTTGTGCGGGTACGACCTCTACTTCTTTCGGCCCTGGCCGCTTGCGCGCGTTCCTCAAAATCAGGTAGAGAAAGCCCAGGACGCACAGCAACAGAAGGGCGACGAGTAACAGAATGAATAGCAGGTTGGGGGACAGCATCGCTTTATAATTTCGGCAGTGACGGTCACCGCTTCTTGTCTATTTCGCTGGCAATTTTCGAGATGCGTTCGTTGACCTGGTCTATGCGCGAAGTCAGGCTCATCCACAAACCATGAGTCACAGCCAGATAGCTGAAAATTACCACGCAGAGTATGACGACCCAGACCTTCGGATTCGGAACTCGTCTGCGGGTCTCTTCCCGCAATGTGTGGTAGTAGGCCTCAGGGAAAAGGCGCTTTGTATCCTGGGTGAGCTGCGAGTCGCGCCGAAAGATGAAGGCGAAAAGGCGTTTGCGGTAATGCGCCAGTTTTCCGCTATCATCAGAGCCGCGATACTTTCCCTTGAAACCCAGCGAGAGGGCCATCAAATAAACAGCCGCTAAATCTTTGTAGACAGGGTCGCGGTCAAGCAGCAGGCGATCCAGCTTCTGAAAGAAAAGCTCACCGGCGACATGCGATTTAAAGATTTTGGACTCCAGCAGATTCGAGACCCAGACGTTCTTCCCTTCCCAGTCCGTGTGAAGGAAAATCTCGTCCGCCAGAGCGACCATGACGTACTGCGCCTCTTTATAAAACTCTGCCCCGTAGGTGCCGCCGTATTGCCAGGCGCTGGTTTCCTGACGCGCAAAAAGTGCGACCAGCCTTTGCCAAACAAAACGGCTCATCTTTAAGTAGTCAGCATCCGGGGTTTGCTTCATGTAATCCAACGCCTGACTGTTCCCGTTGCTTTCGGGCTTGACCTGCGCCCACGGCGGCACAGCAGGCTTCAGAGCGAACGGCGCACGCACCTCTGTTATCGTCTCAGTCTCGCCACTGGCTCCGACGACGATGTCGGGTAAGTACAACCACGTGCCCTTCTCCGGCTTAAAATTCTCCGCAGACGCGCCCTCAGGAGCTTCAGTGGCAGAGACCCAGACGCCTGTCTTGATCATATGCTTCAAGCGTATGACTTCGGCGTAGAACTCCCTGAAAGGAGCTAACAGGAAAGAATCGTCATATTTATTCATACTTATGACGCGCTCCTGACGTACAGAACAATCTCGGAGGGGCGAAGTGCGCCCGCGCTCCTGTTGGCATTAAATATCTGCAAGACCTCATGAGGCTTGATAAATTCCGGGTCGGCTTTGAGCGAAAAGAGAACAACGCCTCTGCTCGGAACAAGCTCGTCGTCCCCCTCTATATGCTCACGCCTTGCGCCTAAGATTCTGTTCGCCCTCATGTCTTGAATCTTATTCTTCGGGCCAATCAAGCATTGCTGGCCCCACTCTATGATTTCCTTTTC
Organism: Pyrinomonadaceae bacterium; assembly: GCA_014534425.1. Taxonomy (GTDB): domain Bacteria; phylum Acidobacteriota; class Blastocatellia; order Pyrinomonadales; family Pyrinomonadaceae; genus JACVRN01. The sequence continues at coordinate 9,528 of JACVRN010000033.1, read as the reverse complement.
GGACATGCCGGTCTGTCCTCTCATCCCGAGGATGAGCCGCTTAGACATCCATACGTCCTCAAAAGTAATCTCGTATGCTCCGTCCCGATAAATAAAAGGAAAGGCCTTGTAGGTTGAAGTAACTCCTTCGTCAATCGCCCTGAAGATGAAGTTCAATACCTCTTCAAACGTTGTACGAAGGTCATTGTGGTCGTAGGGCGCTGGCACCGGCGGCACAAGCCGCGTTCCCAGCCCGGAAAGATTCCCCATCATCGAGCAGAGCGCCAGATAAACCTGATATGGATGAGAAACTCCCGTATTGAGCACGGCCTCCAGAGAGGGCAGAGCCGCGACGAGAGAGCGGATTAGATATCTGGTCTCGATATCCAATTGGAGTCCGCCTGAAAAGGGCGAGCGCGCCTGCTCGGCCAGGTACATGGCTTTTTCACGCACACGCCGCGCAGCTATCGCACACATCGTCCCCAAAGGCGACTGGACGGGAACCACGGGCGTCGGAGGGATGTAATCCGTGAGCGCGAAGGAATCATTTTCAAATTTAACTTTTGCTAGCGGGAAGCTGACATACTTCTTGGACGGATTTTCCTCCACCAATAAACTGAGGCGCGGTTTGAGGCGTGTAATCCGCAGTTGCCCGTTTCCCGTAATCTCGTCCGCCACCGGCTCGCCTTCGATAGAGGCGTAACGGGCCAGGTCGCCCTTGGTGATATGGTCGGTTTCTCTTGCGGGGACGGCCAGATGAACCGGCATAGGCTTAACCCTCATCTTCTCCTTGTGCGGAGTAAGATCGACTTGCAGTTCATCGCTTCGCTTAAGGCCGTGAGAGACGACGAGGCAATCGGGCAGCACCGCTTCCAACTCCAGCACTCGTAGAATTCCGCCCAAGAGGCTCGTCGGGTCAATCTTGAAATAGCGCACGCCCCAGTAGAAGGGGGCTATGCTGGCGGTGCTGTACTGCAACAACGCCTCGTGGCGCAAAGACAATTGCTGAAAATGTTGCGGCGTTAGCAGCAACCCCTCGTGCCATTCAATGGAATCCGGTATATCGTGTGCGCCCATTCCCATACGGTTTTTGCTCTCTTCAATCGTCAGACGGCGGACACCTCTGACCGCCTGCTATTTCTTTAAGACTTCAACGGTAAAATCCTCTTCACCGAGCTTGATCAAAATATTCTTGCGCGGATTAATGAGGGCGCGGTGCGCGCCCGGAGTGAAGTAATTGGCAAAGATAATTCCGCCGCTAATCTCAAACTTGACTGTCACAGGAGCAATCTTAACGACCTGGCCGGGCACCCACTCCCACCTATGAGTGCTCAACTCAAGCTCTTTCGGGTAATCGAGCTGATATTGATTACGCTTCTCGAACCACTCTTTGGCCGACAGCTTCTTCAATTCATCCAGCAGCTTCTTGTCCGAGACCAGAACGAGGTCAATCGCCACAGGGTTATTTTGGTTCGCCGACGTGGAAATCTCTACTCTGGGTTCCAACCGGCTCTCGCCCGAAGCGCCGGGAACGGTACTGCGTACCACGGTCGAGACTTTGCGGCAGGCCGGGACTAAAGCCACCAGCGCAAGGCAGCCCAGAGACAACAAGGTCATAAGTCTGTGCGGTCTTCCCCAATTCATTTTTCAGACGGGTGTGAATACTTCAGGTAATAGAGAAACTGACTGACTTTAATCTAGTGATATGACTAAGTTTCTCTCGAAAGCTAAACCAGCAAAATTGCAGCAAGCGAGCGGACAAGTTGTTCATTTAAGAAGCCTCAACCGCAAGGCTTCGTTGATATAGAGACTAGAAGACCTGTAGGGTCGCCCTGTTCCCCATGCTTAGAGTTAAGTCCTCTGCTAATTTGGACCTGCTTAAAAGAATCTAGACAGGGTATTCAAAAAAGTCGGCTCTCCAAGATCGAAGGCAGATGGCCTCTTCTTCTGTATTCAGAGTTGAGGAATGACAAGCGAGACGCGTCAACGCACGCGGACGATCCAAAGAGTGGGCCTACTCTAGTGCAGCATTTAACAAATGTCAATCCTTTTTGTTTCAGGATTGGCCCAGCACAGCCTCAGCCTCACATGCGCGCGTGTGACCCTTAATCAAGCGTCCGCATATGTTTCAGTCCCACGGGCCAGGAATGGATACACAAGTCCTGCCAGCACGGCACCCAGCAGTGGCGCTACCCAGAAGAGCCACAGTTGTGTGAGCGCCCAGCCGCCGACAAAGACCGCAGGCCCCAGGCTGCGCGCAGGATTAACGGACGTGTTCGTCACCGGAATGCTTATCAGATGAATGAGCGTGAGCGCCAGTCCTATAGAGATTGGAGCAAACCCCTGCGGCGCTCGCTGCTCCGTGGAACCCAGGATAATCAGTAAAAAGAAGAAGGTTAGTAGAGTTTCTGACACGAACCCGGCCAGCAGCGAGTAGCTTCCAGGCGAGTGCTCGCCATAACCGTTGGCGGCAAGGCCATTGACCACCAGGCTGTAACCGGGCCTCCCACTGGCTATCAGGTAAAGGACTGCCGCAGCCGCTACCGCGCCTATGACTTGAGCAATGATGTAGGGCGCGAGGTCTGCTGCAGGGATGCGTCGTGCGGTGAAGAGGCCGACCGTCACCGCAGGGTTGAAGTGTCCGCCTGAGACGCGCCCGACAGCATAAGCCATACATAGGACTGTCAGGCCGAAGGCCAGGGCAACTCCTAAGAGTCCGATTCCCACCTGTGGAAAGGCGGCAGCCAAGACGGCGCTCCCGCAGCCGCCGAAGACGAGCATGAAAGTTCCAAGGAATTCCGCCAGGCATCTGTTTACGAGTGGCATCGCTTTTATCCTCCGTCAAGTAAAGAAATTCAGAATGGGTCTTTATTACCGCAAATCCAGCAGCCAGATGTCGCTTTCCGATTCGTAAACCGTAAAGTAAAGCAGCCTGTTGTCTCTGGCAATTCCGACGCTGCGTATCTGCTCCCGCCCGGCGTCAAAAATTGCCCGCACCCTTTTGGTCACTATGTCTGCGATGTAAGCCTTGCCTTCGGTGGAGTAGACGAAACGCCGACTGTCAGACAGCCACATAGGGTATGCTTCAACGTCGGCCAGCTTCTCATATTTGCGCTCCGCGAATGAATAGTATCCGACGCCGGAAAGAGCTACGCTGAAAGTTCCCGCAAGCTTCTGGCCGAGAGATTTGGCGGTCGCCGCGAGTGACCCAGAAGGGTTCCCCTACGACCTTCTCTCTCTTCGGGTCGAAGCTGACGGCCCGTATGTTTGATTGCTGGCTGGTCTGCACGTACAACATGCGGCGGCCATCGCGTGAGAAGCGCAAGTGGCGGTTGAAAGTCGAAGGCGTCATGACGGCATCAGGCTCGCCCAAGACCTTTCCCGTTTCCTCGTCAATGGGAACGCGCCAGAAACTCATATTGCCGCTACGGTCGCTGGCAAAGTACAGGAACTTTCCGTCGGGCGACCAGACAGGATTCCAGTTGGTGGTCGCATCTTTAGTCATTACTACAGGCTCACCGCCGCCGTTCGGGGAAAAGGCTGGCTGGCTCTCGTCCGAAGTAGTATCAGGCGTCAGAAGAGTGGTGTTGCGGCCTCCTACGCGTTGCAGGTACAAGTCCCAATTCCCATTCGCACGGCTCGCGTAGACGAAGCTCTTGCCGTCCGGCGCGCTCGCCTGAGATTTCAGATAACGCCAGAGGGCTATGCACACTGCCAAGAGCGCCATCAAAGCCTCACGGGTGCGTTAGAGACGATGGCATTGACGGTCGCGCGCCTGTCCCTCGCGTCGAAAGGTTTACGCCCCGTCGCCATCTCGTAAAGGACTACGCCGAGGCTCCAGATGTCCGTGCGATAGTCAATCGCTTCGCCCGACGCCTGCTCCGGCGGCATGTAGGCGAGCGTCCCCATAGCCGCGCCCGTGCGGGTCTGCGCTGCGTCCTCTCTATCCGGCGCTTCCATCAATTTCGCAAGCCCGAAGTCCAGCAGTTTCACGTAGCCGTCCACGCGCACCATGATGTTGTCCGGCTTGATGTCGCGGTGAATGATTCCAGATTGATGCGCGGCGGCGAGCGCTTCTGCGACCTGAGCCGCAATCGAAAGACTCTCTTTGAGCTTCAACCCGCTTTGCATCATGGCTCGCAGCGTGCGCCCCTCTACTAACTCCATCGCAATGAAATTCAGGCCGCTTGCTTCTCCGACTTCGTAAATCGTAATCAGGTTAGGGTGATTAATCGCGGAGAGAGCCCAGGCTCCGCGTTTGAAACGGTCTGCGCGCTCAAGGTCTGCGACGAAATGGCGCGGAAGGATTTTGAGCGCCACCTTTCGGTTGAGCTTCAATTCGTTCGCAAGATAAACCTCGCCCATGCCGCCAGAGCCGAGCAGGCTTTCTATGCGATAGTTCCCGAGGTCTTTGCCTATGAGCGATTCATGTGTCGTTAGATTTGACTCGCGGGCCAGGGCTTGAGCGGCCACACGCATGGCGAAACGTTCCATGAAGTGAGACGCCTGCGACTGCGCCTTGAGCAGGCTCAGCACTTCGTCCCGCAAGAGAGTATTACCATTGGACGCTCGCTCAACGAATTGTTCGCGCTCGCGCTCCGGTATGTCCAGGGTTGCGTCCAGCAGGGCGTCAACTTGTTTCCAGAGTTCGGCGTCCATAATCAAGAGGGGCCACTCAATTCTCTATAGAGTCAGGCCTTCGCTTTGCGCCACTCGCGCATCACCGTGACGGGGTAGCAGATGATCGCTGCGCTCCTGTCTCATGTAGTGGCTAGCCAGGCGGCGCAGTTCTGCCTGAACGAGCGGGGCCAGCCTATCCAGTGCGGCCTCATCGCCGTCACTCCACGCGACCAGAAGTTCGGTCAGTTCGTGAGACTCAAGCGCGTCCATTTGGGGAATCCTTATAGAAAAAGCGCGCGAGGTTAGCGCCTAATTTACCATATTGAGGCTCGGATACTAACAATATCTCAGCCCCTTCTTCTGTTAGACTCTAGTCTCTTGATTGCCCCAGTTTAGAGGCTTGACAATCCATAAATAATCCTTAATATCTACAATTTCGCTGACCTCCCCCAGAGGCGAAGTAGTTGTCGCAAGCTAGTCTTCCGCCAACCTCATATTCAGTCAGGTAAAATCCAGGCTCAGAGTTAGTATGTTGCTTGCTATACTGACCGCCAAGTTGCTCTTGTGTTTGATAAAGTCTGAAGGCCGACCTTTTCAGACTTAAGTCAGCTAGCGTGAACTGCCAACCGGATAATATTACCCACTATTTGTAGCGAGCATAAGTCCAGGAGAAAGTAAATGCCTCGTATCTATTCCCGACCACTCCTTCGGGTTCTTGTCATGGTTGCCCTGTTTATGAGTGCGGCGGTTTCCGCGCTGGCTCAAGGCGGCAGCGCTACCGTGAGTTTCGTGACGACGCCGGATTATCCGGCGGGCGTTGGCATCTTCGACATAGCGCTCGCGGATTTCAACGGTGATGGGAACATGGACGCGGCGACGACAAACGGCGAGTCGGGCGATTTGACAATCCTGATAGGGCGTGGCTCTGAAGGCTTCGCGCCTCCCGTCAGATACCTCTTAGGCTTAAGCCCTTACACTGTTAAAGCAGGAGACTTTAATAAGGACGGCAGGGCTGACCTTATTACTCTCAACAGGCCAACCAAAAGCATCTCTGTTCTGCTTGGAGATGGGACGGGAAGTTTTTCTGTCTCGACCTCGCTCACTCTCCCGACCGACACCCTCTATATGGTTTTGGGAGATTTCAACGGCGACGGAAATCTGGACGGAGTGGCGGCAGTCACCGGCTCTACTTCCAACAAGCTCACATTTTTGAAGGGCAACGGCGCTGGCGGGTTTACTGCGACCGTCACTCCCCTGGTCTACGATAAGGTTCTCTATGGACTGGCCGCAGGCGATTTCAACGAGGATGGCAAGTTGGACGTGGTTGGTGCGAATGCTTTCGACGGCGTGATAGTTTTACAGGGCGACGGGGCCGGTGGTTTCTCCGCGCCGGTCAGTTTTCCCGCAGGCAATGCGCCATACAACGTCGCCGTCGCAGACTTTAATGGCGACAATCATCTGGATTTGGTGGTCTCGTTTTTCAGCGACCTCTTCCTCAAAGAAAACGTCGTGGTGATGCTCGGCACCGGAACCGGAAGCTTTGGCGCGCCCAAAGGCTTTGTCGCAAACAAAAGCCCCTGGCAGATTAGCACGGGGGATTTTAATGGCGACAACAAGCAGGATATGGCCGTCGTAGGGTCGGGCGGAGTTTCCGTCTTTTTGGGAGACGGCACAGGCAGTTTCGGCGCGGCCAGAAGTTATGCCTCTGGAGCCTTTCCCAGGCCGTGCGCCACAGGAGATTTTAACAACGACGGCAAGCTCGACATAGTTGTAGGAAATTCGCAGGTTATCTCAGACCTTTCCAACGGCCTGGCCCTCATGCTCGGTGACGGAACCGGAGACTTCGTTGCTACGCGACAAAAGCAGGTCGCGGCGAGTCCAGGCCCTATGGCGATAAACGATTTCAACAACGACGGCAAGTTGGACGTGGCCGTCCTCAGTATCAACAACATCAACGGGGTAAACTACAGCGCCTCTATCCTGCTAGGCGACGGTGCCGGTAACAGCACTGAATCACAGCGTATTACCTTCTCCTTCAACCAGGCCATAAATTCCGTCGCTACGGGTGATTTCAATAAAGATGGCAAAGCGGATTTGGCTATCACAGTAGGCGTGAGCGGCATAGCCATCCTTCTGGGTGACGGGACAGGCCATTTTCCCACATCCGGGCCAGGAGGCACGCCCGTTATTACTTCGCTTAGTAGTTACATCAACGGCTCGGCTTTCGTAAGGGCAGCCGATTTTAATAATGACGGCAATCTGGACTTGGTAGTCTCTGGCCGCTACAGTGGCGGTTTCGTCACTATGCTGGGCGACGGAGCGGGCAATTTCACCTTCATCCCCGGTAACTACTTCAGCAATGCTGGTGACATGGCGGTTGGAGATTTTAACAAGGACGGCAAAGCGGACTTTGCCCTGGTGAGCGACAAGATTTACATACTGCTAGGCGACGGCGCGGGACACTTTAATAACGCCATGTCGCTCTCTGTAGCTGATTTTGTTTATGGCCTCACTATTGGAGATTTCAATAAGGATGGGAAGACCGACATTGCCGTAGCGAGGAATAGCACGCAAAAAAATCTCACAATCTTTCTAGCCAGCGCGGGCAGCAACTTTGGTTTCGACGCGGCGAAAGATTATGACGCCCCCGTAGCATCCCCAAGGGCCGTCACCACTGCCGACTTTAACAACGACGGGAACGCTGACCTGGCTACAGCCAACGGCTCGTCTTACAACGTCACGGTGTTCGCAGGCGATGGCGCGGGCAACTTTCTGCCGGGCATCCCTTTCGACTTGGGCGTAGATTTAGGCTCGATTGCGGCAGGCGACTTTAACGGCGACCAGAAGATTGATTTGCTCATGGCTAGTGGTTGGACAAACTCCGTCCACCTGATACTTAACAACTACACCACGCCTAAACCGACTCTGTCTGTTGACGACATCTCGCTGGTTGAAGGGAACACCGGAACGACCGATGCCGTCTTTACAGTCCGGCTCTCGGACGCCTCCAGCAGTGTCGTCAAAGTCAATTACGTCTTTGACATCTTTACTTCCGGCACCTCTCCGAGCTATGCGAAGAGTGGCGAGGATTTTCAGGGAGCGAACGGTACTCTCACGTTTCAGCCCGGCGTGACCATACAGACCATCATGGTTCCTGTGTCGAGCGACACACTGGATGAGTTTGACGAGATATTCAAAGTCAATCTCACCAACCCTGTAAACGCCGTCCTTTATAAAGGCACTGGCGTTGCTACCATCAAAGACAACGACGACCCGCCGACCATCTCCATCAGCGACGCAGGGCCTGTATCTGAAGGCAACACAGATAAGACTGTTACCATGACCGTCTCGCTTTCTCAACCGAGCGGCAAAGAGATTACCGTGGATGTTACGGCGGCGGACGGCACTACAAGCGGAGCCTTGGACGTTTTTGGCTCGACCACCAGCTTGACTTTCCCCGCCGGAACTACCAGCCGGAGCCTCTCGCTGACAATCAGAGGCGATAATATTTATGAGACGGACGAAACCTTCTTCGAGAATTTGAGCAATGCCGTCAACGCGACTATCGCAGACGCGCAGGGCCAGTTGACTATTGTCAACGACGACCCGCTTCCGAGCGTTGTTATCAGCGACATATCCGTCACGGAAGGAGCAACCGGCACGCGAAACGCGACTTTCTCAGTCGGCCTCTCGAATCCCAGCTATCAGCAAGTGACCGTCAATTACACGACTGCCGACGGCACTGCCACCGCCGGACTCGATTACACCGCCACTTCTGGAGCCGTGACCTTTAACCCTGGCGAAACCTTCAGCAAGAGTTTTTCCGTGCCCGTGATTGGCGACACCCTGGACGAAATTGACGAAGTCTTTTACTTAAACCTCAGCGTCACGAACGGCACGGCTCCCACAGGGCAAGTTAAAGCGACCATCTTTGACGATGACGGCCCCGCAATTTCCATTAACGACATCAGTGTGTATGAAGGGAACAGCGACACCACATCGGCTACTTTCACCGTCACGCTTTCAGCCCCAAGCCCTCAGGACATATCCGTACGGTTCTCAACACAGGGCGGCACAGCTACGTCAAACGTGGACTACCAATTCTCCTTTAACCAGCAGCTAATGATTCCGGCAGGCTCGGCCTCCGGAACTATTACTATCCCCGTTAAAGGCGATACGACCGTAGAGCCAGATGAAACTTTCTCCGTCGCTCTCACTAATCCTATACGCGCGACCATAGCAGACGCGCAGGGCGTGTGCACCATCCTAAACGACGATAGCTCGATTCAATTCTCCGCATCCGCCTATTCTATCAATGAAGGAACGGTAAATACCCCGCAGGGCTTCGGCTCATTAATCGTGGATGTAAAGCGCACCGGCAACACCTCCGCAGACGCAACCGTCCAGTACTTCACCTCCGACGATTCAGGCGGCAACGAATGCAACCAGGTCACGACCCTGGCCTCTCAGCGTTGCGACTACTCTGCGGCAGCCGGAACACTTCGCTTTGCTGCAGGAGAAACCACCAAGCAAATACAGATTCCCATCATCAACGACGGTTACATAGAAGGCGCCGAGACTTTCAAGCTTAAACTACAGAATCCTACAGGCACCGCTTCGCTAGGCACTATCAACGAGGCGACTGTCACCATTGACGACAGGGGCGCGTTGACGACACCGGCGGAGAACCCATACTTGAGCAATGAATTCTTTGTCCGTTTAAACTACCTGGATTTCTTAGGCAGAGAACCGGACACGGAAGGCTGGAACACCTGGCCGACTGTCTTGAATAACTGCGGCTCTCAGCAAGGTTTTTTAGGCGCTCCCTTTGATTGCGATAGAGCACACGTCTCTCACGGATTCTTCGCTAGTCCTGAATTCACTAACCGTGGATTCTTGATTTATAGACTCTATGCCGCCGGAATGAAT
>JACVRN010000169.1 GCA_014534425.1 Pyrinomonadaceae bacterium | reverse complement strand
GTGAGCGGGTCAACCTTGATGGTCGAGCCGCAGTTCTTACAGTTCGAGCGCAGGTAGTTTAAGCCTTCTAGCCTGCCGCACTTACACTGCCAGTTGCCAATCTGGTACTCGACGAAATCCAGCGTGGCCGTGCCGCGAAAGTCCGAAATCGGAAAGACGGAGCGGAATACGGCCTGAAGGCCCGTGTTCTCGCGCTCTTCGGGCAGCAGATCCATCTGTAGGAAGCGGTTGTACGACTCCCTCTGAATCTCTATCAGGTTCGGGATACGCACAGCCGTAGCGATTTTAGAGAAATCCTGGCGCACAGGCGGCTGGCTAGTGCGCCGACCGGTTCCACCGAAATTAGTTTGAAGCGGATTTGCAGACATCTTGATTCCTTAAAAGAAGCTGTCAGCAGTCAGCAGTCAGCGAACAGCTTTTTAATTTAGATATGCAAGGAACTTTGATAATCATAAGCACTCAGGGCGTCTAGCTTGCTGACGGCTGACGGCTGAATGCTGATAGCTATTTCCAGAGACGCCAAAGAGCGGTCAGGGCGCAAGATGCCCCGACCGCTTCTGTTGACCCAAAGCGGCTGAATTTTTTCTCAAGTTTTTTGGGAGTAACGCCAGCGCCTCAATACTCCCCTACCTTAACCGCGCTCTGCGCGCATTGTCAAGGTAACCGGAAAACCATGCCTTGTAATGCCAGGTACTTCAAGGGAAAGCATTGAGTTGCGCCCGGAGCGCCGTTCGTTGCCTTCCCCTTAAAAGCACCGTGAACTGCCAGATAAACGTGCCGAAAAGCCGGTAAGCTTACTTGACTTCGACGGTCGCGCCCGCGTCCGCTAGCTTCTGGCGAATCGTCTCGGCCTCTTCCTTGGACACGCCCTCTTTGACGGCCTTCGGAGCGGCTTCGACCAGATCCTTGGCCTCTTTCAGCCCCAACTGCGTTATCTCGCGGACGACCTTGATGACGTTGATCTTGTTGCCGCCAGCAGCCTGAAGGACAACGTCAAACTCCGTCTTCTCTTCCGCCGCCGCCGCAGAACCTTCGCCCGCAGCAGCGCCAGCCGCCGGAGCAGCCGCGACCGCAGCCGCCGCCGCAGAGACGCCGAAGGTCTCTTCCAATTCCTTAACAAGCTGTGAGGCTTCCAAAAGGGTCATCCCCTTCAAATACTCGATTACATCTTCGCGTGTTGCTGCCATGATTACTTATCCATCCTCCTCAAAAGGGTTCTAGTGTGCTTCTTGTGTTTCAGGTTTAGCAGCAGGAGAACCCACGGGACGCTTCCCGTCAAAGCCTGTTGCATCCAGGCCCGAAAAGCGTCCGAGCCGACAAAAGCGATCCTGACCTAATCGCCCCGCTCGTTTTCCGCGTCCGGCTGACTCTATGCTTGAGATTCCAAAATTGAAATCTCAAATTCCTAGCAGTGCGACCGCGTGGCCGCCTGCGAAAACTTTATTTAGGCTTCAGCGCCAGAGCCTTCGCCCTTCTGTTCGCCAATCTGCTTGACGACAATTGCCAGGTTGCGCGGCACGGCTGAAAGCACCGTCACGAGGCGCTGCGCCTGGCAGTTAATCAGGAACATAATCTTCGAGATCAACTCTTCCTTCGAAGGCAAGCTTGCGATTGCTTCAACATCCTGAAGCGCGACCACGCGGCCTTCCACTATTCCGACCTTAAAGCTGAAGGTGTCGGGGTTGGCCTTGGTGAACTTGGAAATCGCTTTCGACAAGCTTACGGGGTCGCCTTCGCTAAGCGCTATGGCCGTCACGCCCTTGAAGTGCTCTGCTGCCTGCTCAAAGGGAGTGCCTGCGGCGGCCTTGCGCGCAAGTGTGTTCTTGACCACTTCGTAGCGCACACCGGTCTCGCGCAGTTGGTTACGTAACTCTTGATCCTTCGCCACGGTCATCTTCTGAAAGCCTACGACCATAGCGGCTGTGGCTTTCTGGAACTGCTCCGTGAGGGCGTTCAAATCCTGCTGTTTCTGTTCTCTTGTTTTCATCTCTCTTGTTCGCTCCTCACTCCCTTTATCTGCTGTACAACGCTTCGTCCAGCAGCACGCCCGGACTCATGGTCGAAGCCAGATTCACCTTCTTGACGTACTTGCCCTTGGCCGTAGCAGGCTTAGCGCGAACGACTGCATCAATCAGAACTTGCGCGTTCTCTCGAATCCTGTCTGAGTCGAAGGAAACTTTGCCTACTGGGACGTGTATGACGCCAGTCTTGTCCACGCGGTACTCGACCTTACCGGCCTTCGTTTCCCTGACTGCGGTCGTCACGTCCGGCGTGACCGTTCCCGTCTTGGGGTTAGGCATAAGGCCGCGCGGGCCTAAGACTTTGCCTAGCTGACCCACCAGGCGCATCATGTCGGGCGTAGCGATGACGGCGTCAAAGTCCAGCCACCCGCCCTTGATTTTATCCACCATGTCTTCGCCGCCGACGAAATCCGCGCCCGCAGCTTCGGCCTCTTTCTGCTTTTCAGGCGACGCTATGACGAGCACGGTCTTAGACCTTCCAAGCCCGTGTGGAAGAACCACTGTGCCGCGCACAAGCTGATCCGCCTTGCGCGGGTCAACGCCTAGCCACATGGTCAACTCTACCGTCTCATCAAACTTGGCGAAGGAAATCTCTTTCACCTTCGACACGCCCTCTTCGAGCGTGTACTTGCGGCCCGCTTCAATCTTTTCCGCAGCCGCACGATACTTCTTCCCGTGCTTTCTCATTCAAAAACCTCCGAGGTTCAAACGAGCAGGCGCATAAGGCGTCCAAGCTCTCCCTCTTCAAAATGCTGAAGCCAGCAGTGCCGAATTACTTCCGCACTCTGCCGCTCTAGCATTCATCATTCGATTGTGAGTCCCATCTGCCGCGCAGTTCCTTCTATGGTCTTGACGGCTGAATCTAAACTCGTAGTGTTTAAGTCCGGCATCTTGGTCTTGGCTATCTCAGCGATTTTGTCGCGCGAGATGCTGCCGACCTTTTCGCGGTTAGGCTTGCCGGAGCCTTTGCCTATGCCTGCGGCCTTCTTCAAAAGGTCTGCGGCAGGCGGCGTCTTCGTCTCGAAGGTAAAGGAGCGGTCTTGATAAACCGTGATGACGACCGGAATCTTCAAGTCCGGATCCATCTGCGCCGTCTTCGCATTGAAGGCTTTGCAGAACTCCATGATGTTGACGCCGTGCTGACCAAGCGCGGGGCCAATCGGCGGCGCAGGATTAGCCTTGCCCGCCGGAACCTGTAGCTTAATGTAACCTGTAATCTTCTTTGCCATAATTCAGTTTTATTCTTCTTCAGCGAAAGTCACTTTCTCAACGTCCAGGAAGTTCAGTTCGACGGGCGTTGAGCGACCGAAGATGGTGACGGTGACTTTCAGCGTAGACTTGTCGTCGTTGACCTCTTCGACCTTGCCCGTGAAGCTCTGGAACGGCCCCGACTTGATGCGAACGGTCTCGCCCGCAGCGAAAGAGTATTTCGGCTTGGGCTTCTCCGCAGCCTCCGTCACGTTGTGGACTATCTGATCCACTTCCTGCTCTGTGAGCGGCGTAGGGTTCTGTCCGCCCACGAATCCTGTGACCTTCGGCGTTGATTTAATCGTGTGGAAGACGTTGTCGGGAATATGCCCGCGATCATCGCACTCTATTTCCACCAGCACGTAGCCTGGATAGAACATACGCGACGACTCCACGCGCTTATTGCCGCGCATCTCCACGACCGTCTCTGTGGGCACAAGGACTTCCAGGATTTGATCCTGCAATTCAGTGTCACGTATGCGCGCCTTCAGTGAATCGCGCACCTTCTTCTCGTGCCCCGAATAAGTATGTAAGATGTACCACTGCCGCATCTTGGTAAAACTTCCTTACTGCTCAGCCTTCAATTCCAATCAATCCAAACAACCAGGCGAAGAGCCGTCCGAGCAAAACGATGCCCCAATCAACCGCAAACAGGTAGATGGCGAAAAAGATGACGGCGACAATCGTGATGATCGTAGTGTTCTTGACCTCATTGAGCGAGGGCCACGAGACACGTCGCATCTCCATTCGCACGTCATGAAAGAACTGCGAAGTGCGCGTGAAAAATCCAGCGCGCGATTCATGCACACCGCGCTCTCGCCGCGCAGCCTTCCCCTCAGGCCCTTCACCAAAACGTGCCGCGCGCGGCGCAGGCGTGCCCACAGGCTCCGTTACTGAGCCTTCCGGCAACACATCATCATCGTCTCTATCGCTCATGACGCTGTCGGTCTTCCTAGACTTAGACACCCGACCTCTACCTTCTTTCTACAAACAACACAGGGGTATCAGGATTCGAACCCGAACTTTCGGTTTTGGAGACCGACGTGCTAACCGTTGACACTATACCCCTAGAAGAAATGCAAAAGTCCGCAGCGCAGAATGAATCACTTCTGCATTCCGCACTCTGCATCCATCCTTTACTTAGTCTCTTTGTGGCCAGTGTGCTTACGGCAACGGCGACAGAACTTGCTGAATTCCAGACGCTCGGTCGTGGTCTTCTTGTTCTTCGTCGTGACGTAGTTGCGGCTCTTGCATTCCGTGCACTGGAGCACAATATTATCGCGCGGCATAACTCACCTTCTCCAAAACTTAAATCTATTCCCAAGCCCGGCCAAAGTTACTCAATAACTTCAGAGACAGTTCCAGCGCCAACTGTCCTGCCTCCCTCCCTGATAGCAAACCTTAACCCTTTTTCCATCGCTATCGGGCTAATCAGTTCTATCTCCATCGCCACATTATCCCCGGGCATCACCATCTCCACTCCTTCCGGCAACTTCGCTACTCCCGTCACATCCGTCGTCCGAAAGTAAAACTGCGGCCTATAGCCAGTAAAGAACGGAGTATGTCGGCCTCCCTCTTCTTTCGTCAGCACATAAGCCTCTGCCCTGAACTTCGTGTGCGGTGTGATGCTGCCCGGCTTGGCTATCACCTGCCCTCGCTCGATGTCCTTTCGCTCTACGCCTCTCAGAAGTAGCCCGACGTTATCTCCTGCGACTCCTTCGTCCAATAGCTTCTTGAACATCTCCACGCCTGTGCAAACCGTCTGCTTCGTCGGTCTGATGCCGACTATCTCTACGGGTTCGTTAACTTTCACACGCCCGCGCTCTATCCTTCCGGTAGCAACTGTCCCACGTCCCTGGATGGTGAAGATGTCTTCGACCGGCATCAAAAAGGGCTTCTCCGTGTCTCGCTGCGGCGTCGGAATGTAAGAATCAACTGCCGCCATCAACTCGTCTATCGATTTCTCCCAGTTCTCTTCGCCGTTTAATGCTCCCAAAGCTGAGCCTTTAATCACTGGAATATCATCACCCGGGAACTCATAAGCAGAAAGTAGCTCTCTGACTTCCAGTTCCACCAGTTCCAACAGTTCCTCGTCGTCTACGGCATCCACTTTATTCAAGAATACGACCATCGCCGGCACGCCTACCTGTCGGGCCAGGAGGATGTGCTCGCGGGTTTGCGGCATGGGGCCGTCCGTGGCGGCGACTACCAGGATGGCACCGTCCATCTGGGCGGCTCCCGTAATCATGTTTTTGACGTAGTCGGCGTGGCCCGGGCAATCCACGTGCGCGTAGTGCCTATTTGGTGTTTCGTACTCGACGTGCGCGGTGGCGATGGTGATGCCACGGGCCTTCTCCTCGGGTGCGTTATCGATGGAATCGAAGGCACGGACTGTGATTTTCGGGTTATGTTTGGCTAAGACTTTAGTGATGGCAGCCGTCAAAGTGGTCTTCCCGTGGTCGACGTGTCCGATGGTTCCGATGTTGACGTGCGGCTTCGAACGATCAAATTTCTCCTTGCTCATCTCTTTATCTCTCGCTCCTCATTAAAAGGAATTGATTCACCGGTTCATTGTTTCATTGATTCAATGAATAAATGATTCAATGAATCAATCTCTTCCGTCCTTCTATTTTGCGACTCCCTGAACTTTGGCAATCACCTCGTCGGCTATGTTCTTCGGCGCTTGGTCGTAGCGCTCGAAGTGCATGGTAGAGGTGGCGCGTCCCTGTGTCATGGAGCGCAGGTCTGTGGTGTAGCCGAACATCTCCGAAAGCGGCACGTAGGCTGTGACGACCTGTACTCCGCCGGGTCGCGGCTCCATCTTTTCAATCTGGCCGCGACGACGATTGAGGTCGCCGTTGACACTGCCCATGTACTCTTCGGGTGTGACGACTTCGACGCGCATGATAGGCTCAAGCAAGACGGGCTTAGCCTTCTTCACTGCGTCCTGAAACGCCAGGCTTCCCGCGATGTGGAACGAGCGCTCGTCTGAGTCGACTTCGTGGTACGAGCCGAAGACAAGACGCACGCGTATGTCTACCATCTCGTAGCCCGCAAGATAGCCACGCTCCATAGCGTCGTGCACGCCCTGCTCGGTCGGCCTGATGAACTCCTTCGGAATCGCGCCGCCCGTAATCTTATTCTCGAAGACAAAGCCTTCGCCGGGCGCTGGCTCGATTTCCAGTTCGACGTGCCCGAATTGACCACGACCGCCCGTTTGCTTCTTAAAGATTTCTTTGCCTGGTGCGGGCTGCGTAATCGTCTCGCGGTAAGCGACCTGCGGCTTGCCGACGTTGGCTTCGACGCCAAACTCTCGCTTCATGCGGTCGACAATAATCTCAAGGTGAAGCTCGCCCATGCCCGCGATAATCGTCTGCCCCGTCTCCTGGTCTGTGGAGACAGTGAACGAGGGGTCTTCCTGCGCCAAGCGAGAGAGAGCCGTGCCGAGCTTGTCCTGGTCTGCGCGCGTCTTAGGCTCGACCGCGACGCGAATAACAGGAGCGGGAAACTCCATCGCTTCGAGCACAATCGGCTTGTTCTCGTCGCAAACGGTGTCGCCGGTCGTGACCTGCTTCATGCCGCCTATGGCTACGATTTCGCCTGCACTTGCTTCGTCACAGTCCTCGCGCTTGTTGGAGTGCATACGCATCAAGCGGCCAACGAGCTCGCGGCTGTCCTTGACGGAGTTGTAAGCGTAAGAGCCTGCGCGAATCGTCCCTGAATAGATACGCACGAAGGAGAGTTGGCCGAGGTGCTTGTCCGCCATGATTTTGAAGACAAGGCCGGAGAAGGGTGTTGACGCATCAGCGGGGCGCTGTTCAGTCTCGCCC
>JACVRN010000124.1 GCA_014534425.1 Pyrinomonadaceae bacterium | reverse complement strand
GGGGATAGTGGTTGGGGATTAGAGGCTGGTGAAAGAAGACCAGGTTCTCTTTCTTTCACCAGCCTCTAATCCCCAACCACTATCCCCTATTCTTTTATCTTTCCCCTTCATCAGCTTGTGTTAAAATGCATCTCTTCCAAAGGGCTTGCTCGCTTCGGGTCAGGGCTTCTCTACTTTGTCCGGCATGATGAATACGCCAACGCTTACGGCAATTTTTTTGACCTCAGCTCTTTTCATAGCCTTGCTGGTCTTGATAGCCGCCGCCTCTCGCCACAAGAAAAAGGCGCTGGGCGCGTTGCGACTGGTCGGGCGCATGGCGCGCGTGGAAACAGACCTTCAGCCCGAAGGGGCCGTTATCGTCGGGGGCGAATTGTGGCGAGCGCGTCTGACCGGCGAAGGCGAGACCTTGCCGCGCGGGAGCCGCGCCCGCGTAGTAGGAGCACACGGCTATCTGCTCGAAGTCGAGCCGGAAAAACAGTGACGAGTAATCAGTGATGAGATAAAAGCTTCTTTCACTCAGTACTCAGCACTCGTCACTCATCACTGTATTTAAGGGTGATGGCTACAGAAACCACAAAGCACACGGCACAAACGGAGGCAGGGCCGCGCCACTCTGCTCTGGAAGAGTTGTACAGAGACGAGCGACGACCAGCGCTGCTTCTCTTGAGCGGCCTGTTGATAGCCGTCCTCTTCTTCGCGCTCGGCATAATGGTCGGACGCTGGATGAACAGCGACAATGGCTCAAGGCCGAGCGCAGCGCCTGCTTCCACGCCCCAGCCCTCGCCCATTCCCCAGGGAGCGCCCCAGACGAGCGTTCCCGCTACGGGCGCATCTGCTTCGAACACAAATTCCGCGTCCAACACTACGCAGGACGCCGCCCGTCGCTACTCGCTGCTGATAGCCACCTTCAACACGCCGGAAGAAGCGCAGCCGCTTATCAAAAGACTGGAAGACGCGGGCTACAAGGATGTTCGCACGAGCACGCCTCGCGCCAGCGAGCGTCAACCAAAGTTTTCCATTCTGGTAGGCCACTACACGCGCGACGAAGCAGACCAACTCGCCGCACGCATGCGCGCCACCGGCGACCCACGCCTACGCTATGCACGAGTTATAGAAGAGCAATAAGGCAGGAGTCAGAACTCAGGACTCAGGAGTCAGAATAAAAGGCCGAAGACCTCTTCTTATTCTGACTCCTGAATTCTGAGTTCTATTCTCTCCTTCCGCCGCGCGCAGAAATTTCTAATGGCTGACTCTTTCCAGAAAATTGTTTTCTGTGGCACGCGAGGTGCTTTATCTCTAGTCGGCAAGCACGGAGTTAGCAGTTAAAACCGTGACCCCGCCGCCATCACTTCTCTGAGCGCTGCCTGCCGCCGCGCCAGCCGCCCGCCGTGCGATCCTTCAGTTTAACCATCCGTCTTGTGAACCCGGTCAGAAATGGCCGGGTTCTCCCGCATTTAGGCTAATCTACACAAAATCCCTTTAATTAAAGCATACAGGCTGTCTATCCTCTCTTTGTCCCTTCATCGCTAATCATTCCAGGCGGAAGACGGCAAGTGACAAATTTCGTCGCTCAGCATGTGACGATTTCTGTCGTTTAGCGCCGTTTGGTAGACGATATGGTCAGTTAAAAGAGGCGTTCGACATCCCCTTCGAAAAAAATTTTCGCACGCCCTCCCTGCCCTGAAGCTTAATCGTCGGCTGTGACTTGTCCGCTCCTTCTTTGTTAAACTCAAAGAGTATGAGCGAGGCGGTTCAAGTTGCGGCGCAAACGGGCGTGCGCCGTCTGTCCAGGATACGCGCAAGAGCGCGGGCCGCAGCACCCACACGAGTCGAAATTGCGCTGGCCGTAGCCTCCTCAGCGCTTCTCATACTCTCTTTCCCGGATTTCAATTTGTGGCCGCTCGCGTGGGTGGCGCTCGTCCCGCTTCTAGTCGCTGTCGCCGGAAGACCGGAAGCGGCGCGCTCTTTTCTGCTCGGCTGGATAACGGCCACGGTCTTCTTTTTCGGCTCCTGCTACTGGCTGACTTACGCAATGGTGCGCTACGGCCACATCCCCGCGTGGATAGCCTACCCGCTCGTCGTGCCGGGCGCGATGGTGGTCGGAATCTTTCCTGCTCTCTGCTGTCTCTTGCTGGCTCGCCTGATTGTTCGCAGAGGGACAGTGGCGCTCATCTTTGCGCCTCTTCTCTGGGCTGCGCTCGAATGGGCGCGGCTTGCTGTTACGGGCCAACTCTGGAACGCACTTGGCTACTCGCAGGCTTACGTCACGCCCTTGATTCAATCCGCAAGCTGGGGCGGCGTCTACAGCGTCAGCTTCCTGATTGTAGCCATCAACTCCGCGATTACTTACGCCCTCATCAAGAGAACCGTGCGCGCCGTCCTGCTCTCGCTATTGATAGCGGCTTTTGTAGGCGGCGTGATGCTCGCCTCCAACCAGTACACGAAGGCTTTCGCGTCTACTGTATCGAGGCCCGACGCGGTTGCGATTGCCGTGCAGCCGAATGTCCCTATGGAGCCGGTTGAAGACCTTGCCGAGACGGAAGCGCTCGTGGAGCGTCACAGGTCTTTGAGCAAGGAAGCGCTCGGCGTCTGGGAGCGCCAAGGTAGGTTAAGCAATGGCGACGTTGTGAAGATTGAGGGCGACCGCTCGCAGGATGGCGCGCTGGCATCGAGGCAGGCAATCCCGCGTCTTGTCATCTGGCCTGAGTCGCCTATGAACTTTACTTACGCGAACGACACAGCGCTGCGCGAGTGGATAGCGCGCTTCGCTACTGAAAATCGCGTGGCTGTTATCCTCAATTCGCTTGAGCCTGCGCCTGCGGGCGGCGCATATAATTCAGCCTTGATGATTAATGAAGAGGGTCGCAAGGTCTCTCAGTATGATAAGATTCGCCTGCTGCCGTTTGGCGAGTACGTGCCTTTGCCGCGCTGGCTTCCGGGCGTCAACCTTGTCCCCGTCATGGTCGGAGACTTCACGCCCGGCGCGGACTATCCGCTCATGCAGGCGGGAGGCGGGACGCGCGTTGGAGTCTTTATCTGTTTCGAGTCTGCGTTTCCATCCATCTCGCGCGAGTTCGCTGGCCGTGGCGCGGATGTTTTAATCAATATCTCGAACGACGGATACCTGGGGCCAACGCCTGTGATGAGACAGCATCTTGCGAACACGGTTTTTCGCGCGGTTGAAAATGGCCGTGCGGTTGTGCGCGTGACGAACACGGGCATCTCCGCTTACATCACTCCGCGCGGGCAGGTCATAGGCGCAACCGAAGGCTTCAAACCCAACGCGAGAGTGTGGCCGCTCAATCGCGCAAACGTTGGCAAGACTTTCTACACGAGATACGGCGATTTATTCGTGAGCCTTTGCGCTCTGCTCAGCCTGCTCATGCTTGCAACAACGATTAGAAAGTCTAGAGAGTCTGGAGAGTCTGGAGAGAAGAACGTCTTTTGACTCTCTAGACTCTACAGACTCCCTAGACTCTCTAGACTTAATTCGGAGGTGGAATGTTAGAGACTTTATCAATTCAGGATTTACGCACATCGTATGAAGCCTTGCGCGCTCGCGTGGAACAACTCGGGAGGTTTCTTTGATGTCCCGGCCAAGCGCGCGGAGCTTAAGCGTATAGAGACGCAAGCCTCTGCGCCTGAGTTCTGGAACGATCAGGAAGCGGCGCAGAAGTTGATGTCCGAGCGCAGCCGTCTGGAGCGCGCGGTCGCAAGACAGGAAGGGTTTGAATCTTCTATCGAAGACGCGGGCGTGCTGCTTGAATTCGTGGAAGAGGATGAGGCTTCGCTCGCGGAGCTTCGGTCGTTGCTCGAACCTCTTGAGAAAGAGGTGGGGCAGGCCGAGACGGAGATGATGCTCGGCGGCGAGAATGATGCTTTGAACGCCATCTGTACGATTCATCCGGGCGCAGGCGGCACGGAATCGCAAGACTGGGCCGAGATGCTCCTGCGTATGTATTTGAAGTGGGCGGAGTCGCGCGGCTTCAAGACGGAGATACTGGATTACCAGCCGGGCGAAGAAGCCGGAATCAAGAGCGTGACTTTTCGTGTCGAAGGCGAATACGCATACGGTCTTCTTTCGGCTGAAGCTGGCGTGCATCGCCTTGTGCGTATCTCTCCCTTCGACCAGGCGGCGCGCCGTCACACCTCTTTCGCCTCTCTCTTCGTCTTTCCCGAAATAGACGAGAACATAGAGGTAGAGATTAACGACAAGGATTTGCGCGTTGACACCTATCGCTCGACGGGCGCGGGCGGACAGCACATCAATACTACTGACTCCGCCGTTCGCATCACTCATCTTCCGAACGGAATCGTCGTTGCGTGCCAGAACCAGCGCTCGCAGCACCAGAACCGCGCCGTCGCCATGCAGGTTCTTCGCGCGCGTCTTTACGAGCTTGAACTTGAAAAGCGTCGTGCCGAAACCGCAGAGCTTGAAGCCAACAAGCAGGAGATCTCGTTCGGCTCGCAGATACGCAACTACGTGCTCGCGCCTTATCGCCTGGTCAAAGACGCGCGTACGAAGCTTGAGCGCGGTGACGTGGACTCTGTTTTAAACGGCGACATCGACGAATTTATCAAAGCCTATCTTCTGGCGCGTCGCGCGGCCTGAGAGGAGAACACCTGGATGAAAAGGAACCTTTTAGCATTGGCCTTGTGCCTGTTTCTGTTCAGCATGGCGGAGGCTCAATCGAGCCAGTTCCGCACGGGCGATGCTTTCAAAGGCCCAGTTCGCAGCGCTCGCATTGAGAGGGCAAAGATTTTCCAGGAGAACGGCGAGAACAAGGAAGGCCCGCGCGTGCTGGTCGTCGCTATCTCTTATGCTCCTGACTGGAGTTGGATGGAAAACGTAGGCTACAGGCCCGACGGCTCAGTCAATCAGAAGATAGTCACGACTTACAACACGAACGGCGACCAGACCAGCATCTCCAAATTCACTGGCGACGGAAAACTGAGTCTCAAGATAGTCTACGTTTACAAAGACGGGAGACAGGTAGAGGAAAACCGCTTTGACGGCGACGGCACTTTGCAGCAGAAGCGCGTAACCGTCTGGGCAGATCAGGGCAAAGGTATAAACGAGATTGCCTATTATGACGGTCAGGGCGCTTTAATCAAAAGAGAGGTCAATACGCGCGACGCGCAGAAATCCGTGTGGACTACTTACAACGCCGAAGGCGCTCGAATGGAAGAGGCCGTGCATTACCTCAACTACGGCGGGCCGAAGAAGACGGAGATTACAAGATACAACCGTGACGGCACAGTGGCCGGTACATTCGTCAGCCAGGCGGACGCCAGCGTCAACCAGATTGAGAAGTCCTACTACAATCAAAGCGGCACGCCGCAGCGCAAGACCTACGAGAAGCGCGAGTATGACAGCCGTGGCAACCTGTCTAAGCTGACGGAATACGCCTGGGACGAGCAGGCTGGCAAGTATCAAGCGGTCGCGGTCTCTTACTACACCATCAACTATTCTGATACGAAGTAACGTGCGGAGCGATTATGGCAACTACACAAACCGAGGTGCGTGCGAAGGGCAAGGAAGCGCCTAAGAACACGCGACGTAACGAGATCATAGCCATAGCGCTCTGCGCTCTGGGCGTGCTGCTCGCTCTCTGTCTCTTGTCTTACAGGCCGAACGACCCTTCCTGGAATACAGCCGCGCCTGCCGGAACGCATAACCTTGTAGGCAGAGTCGGAGCCAACACGGCAGACCTGCTCTTTCAGTCGGTCGGCCTTGCCGCTTACCTTCTTCCGCTCCTGCTTCTGGCCGCCGCTTGGCGTCGTTTTCGCACACGACGCATACGCGCTCCGCTCTCACGCGTAGTAGGTCTGGTCACGCTCGTTCTTGCGGCATCGGCCCTTCTGGCCCTCTCAAGCCTAGGGCCTCTGTTTGACAGAAGCTTCAGGCCGGGCGGGCTGGCAGGGACGCTCATGGCCGAAGTATTAGCCTCCGCGTTGAACACTGTCGGCGCAAGCGTTCTGCTGGTAGCCTTGGCCCTGACGGGCTTGCTGCTTGCGACTAACTTCTCCTTCGTTCGCGCGTGGGAGCAGATGGGTTCGGCCTTCGGCAATCGCTTCCAGTTCTTCTGCACTTTGCCGGAGCGTTTCAGAGCATGGCGCGCGGCCAGACGCCAGCGTGCGCTTGAGCGCGTAGAGATGCGTCGCGCTGCACGCGCCGAGCGTGAAGCCCTTCGCGCAGAATCACGCAGGGAGGTAGAGAAAACAGGGGCCGAGCGCGTGGCCGAATTCATGCAGGAGACCTCCGCGACTCTTTCAGCCAGCGCAGCCATACAGCGCAACGCCGCAGCATCACAGGCCGAAACGGGCTTGATCGTTTCCGATGAAACGAACGCGACCGTGCTGGCCTCCGTCTCTACTGCTTTGGCGACCACGGAAGGAGTTGCTGCCGTGACTCAACCCGTCGTAGCCAAACGCGGCGCAGGCGCGCACGCGGCGCAGGCGACGGAAGACGATGAAATAGAAGAGATGGTCAAGGACGCTTCGGTCGTCCGCACCGAGACGGAAGATGAAGCCAGCCCGCGCCTCGATTCCAAAGCGGGCGCACGTTCGCGCCGCGCACTCCAAACGGTCGGTTATGACGACTACACTATGCCCGCGCTCGATTTTCTGAAAGCGCCGCCGCCGCACAACGAGCAGGCGGACGAAGAGTTGCTGGGTCTTGCCAAGCGGCTCGCAGAGAAATGCCAGGAGTTCAACGTCACCGGACAGATTAAGCACATCTGCCCTGGCCCGGTCGTCACTACTTACGAGTTCAAGCCTGACCCCGGCGTCAAATACTCTCGCGTCACAGGTCTCGTAGATGACCTCTGCCTTGCTCTTAAAGCGGAATCAATACGCATCGACCGCATGCCCGGCAAGCCGCACGTAGGCATAGAGGTTCCAAACCCGGAGCGCGAGACCATACATCTGCGCGAAGTAATAGAGTCAAGACAGTACCGTGAATCGGAATCGAAGCTGACAATCGCTTTGGGGAAGACGATTGACGGCTTGAACTACGTGGCAGACCTTGCGCGCATGCCGCACCTTTTGATTGCGGGCGCGACCGGCACAGGTAAATCCGTAGCCGTCAACTCCATCATCGTCTCTATTCTCTACAAGGCGCGGCCCGACGAGGTTAAATTCATCCTCGTTGACCCGAAGCGCCTTGAGCTTGGTCTGTACGAAGGCATCCCGCATCTGGCTACGCCGATTATCACGGAGCCGAAGCGAGCCACGAGCGCGCTCAAGTGGGCTGTGCGCGAGATGGAGGAGCGTTACAAGAGGCTCGCAGGCTGGAGCGTGCGTAACATTGACGGCTTCAACACAGAGGTTGCGCGCCGCAACTTCGCCAAGGACTACGACGACTCCGGCGAGCCGCACAAGCCTCTGCCCTACATCGTCATCATCATAGACGAGCTTGCGGATTTGATGATGGTCTCGGGCCACGAGGTCGAAGAATCAATCACGCGGCTGGCTCAGATGGCACGCGCCGTAGGCATTCATCTGGTGCTCGCTACACAGCGCCCGTCCGTGGATGTCATCACGGGATTAATCAAAGCCAACTTCCCTTCGCGCATCTCCTTCCGCGTCTCATCGAAAGTCGATTCGCGCACCATCATAGATGCCAACGGCGCGGAACAACTCCTCGGGCGCGGCGACATGCTCTTCCTGCCGCCTGGAACTTCTCGCCTCGTGCGCGTCCACGGCGCTTATCTGGACGAGACGGAGATTGGCCGCATTGTCTCGCACATCAAATCGCAGGGCGAGCCTTCCTACGACGAGACCATCACGCAGACGGAAGAAGAGGCGATGGGGCTGGACGGAGTATCGGGCGAGCGCGACGAGCTTTTCGAAGAAGCCTTGCGTATCTGCGTAGAGATGAAGCGCGCCTCCACCTCCGTTCTACAGCGCCGCCTACGCATAGGCTACGGGCGAGCCGCAGCCATCCTGGACATGATGGAGCGCGAAGGCTTCATAGGCCAGGCCGACGGCGCACGCCCACGCCCCGTCCTTGGCCGCGCCTTTGAAATGGTCTCCGAATGGGACGAGCAAGAGCAAGCATAAAAGAGATTGATTTATTTATTCATTGAATCAATGAAATAATGAACCGATGAATCAATTCCTTCTTCATCCTTGCTTTTCGGTGACATATTTTCGGGACTTTTCCACAGAATCTGTGGAAAAGTCTGTGGAAAAGAAGCGTTTTGAGGTTACAAGTTTCTGAAAAGTTTAGACTTCTAGCGTTTTGCACACATCGGCTGCATTTTTTTCGAATTCTTTGCGAGGAGCGTTTTGGGCGGCTGAAGCAAAGCCCTCGCGCGACCTACAGCCTTCACACGCTGGCTCTTATTAGCTCTCTTTTAGTCCTTTCTTCGACTGACTGCGTCAAGTTGCCACACCGCGACCGAGCGCCCGCAAGTCAGATTGCGTCGGCATCCGTCTTAAGCGGGCAAACGGCGCTCGTTAATATCAACACTGCCACCTCGGAAGAGCTTGAAAAGCTTCCGGGCATAGGGCGCGTGCTGGCCGAGCGCATAGTCTCTTACAGGGAGCAATACGGGCGCTTCCGCCGCGCCGAGCATTTGATAATGGTGCGCGGCATAGGGGAGCGTCGCTTCCGCCGCCTGCGCCCCTTCATCACTGCCTGATGAATCGTGCCGGAGCCGACCTTCAAAGCCTGCGTGGCGCTACGGTGGAGATTTTTTCCGCAGCGCTCAAAGCCGTGGACGCGGGCGCGGCTTTGAAGAAAAAAGTTAAGCTTGCAGGAGCGCGTCTCAAGGTCTTCGATTCCGATTATCAACTCAAAGACCATCCCGTTTATTCCATAGCCATAGGCAAAGCCGCGCGCTCTATGGCTGCGGCCCTTGACGAAATCCTGGGAAGCCGCCTGACGGAAGGCATCCTTGCCGCGCCTTCCGAGGCCGAGACGAAGGCGGCTCTCCTTCTTCAACAGCTAGTCTCTGTCGGTCAAGTGTCTGCTGAAGAGGCCGAGACGGAGATGTTTCGCGGAGTCGTGCGAAAGGCCATAGAGCAGGACGAGCGGCATCCTTCAATCTCGTCGACACTCTCCGAGCGCTGGAGAGTTTTCGCGGGCGGCCATCCCTTGCCGAATCAGGCAAGCCTTGACGCTGCGCGCGAGGCGATTAATCTCTTGCGGCGCGCAGACCACGAGCGCGCGCTGGTGCTCTTTCTCATTTCGGGCGGAGCCTCCGCCAGTTTCGAGTGGCCGCTTGAGGCGCGAGTCACGCTGGAAGATTTGCGCGAGGCCAACCGAGTGCTGGTTTCGTGCGGGGCTACGATTGCGGAGGTTAACGCGGTACGCCGCGCCTTCTCTGCCGTCAAAGGCGGACGCCTTTCCGCGCTCGCTCCCCAAGCGCAGCAGATTGGCCTGATAGTTTCCGACACCAACGCGGGCGAAGAATGGGCCGTGGCATCCGGCCCCACATTCGCGCCGCCCACGGATGCGCCCGCCGCGCTCGATGTCATCTCGCGCTATAAACTTGCTAAGAGCCTGCCGCCCTCCATCCTGCGCGTAGTTGAGGACACAGCTACCGAAAAGCCGCAAGTTAGTTCCGGTATTCATCACCATCTGCTTTTAGACAACCGCTCGGCAATGAAAGCCGCGCAACTCGCGGCGGAAGAGCGAGGCTTTGTAGTAGAAGTTGCCGACGACATCATAGAACAGCCCGTCGAGTACGGGTGCGGAGAGCTTCTGGCGCAACTCTATGAAGGAAAGGGTCGCAATGAAGTTGAAGTCTTCTGTCTCATCTCTGGCGGCGAGTTTGCGTGCCCGGTTCGCGGTGATGGTACCGGTGGCCGGAACGCTGAGACCGTTCTGCGTGCGGCCATCGCTTTGGATGAAAACGCGAGCGGTCAAACGGGCGTAGACGCCGACGGGTGGCACACGGTCGTCCTCAGCGCGGGCACGGACGGCGTGGACGGCAATAGTCCTGCCGCAGGCGCTATAGCGGACGAGATGACTGTGGAGCGAGCACGCACGCGCGGCTTGGATGCCCGCCGCTCGCTTGAGCAAAGCGACGCTTACACTTTCTTTCATGCTCTGGGAGATGCGATTTCGACAGGGCCGACGGGCACAAACGTGCGCGACCTGAGAATCATGCTCGCTTCTTGAGGGGAAAGTCTTGCGCCTGTGGCTTCTTCAAAACATTGACCGTGTGTATGAAGCGCCGTTACTATCTAGCGGTCGTAGCGCCTAAGGCACTCGCGCTAGGTTAACTATCCAACACCGTTTTCAGGAGACCATGAAGATGTCCACAAGCATAGAGCAACCGGGTGTGTTTCCTCCCGCAGAAGATAACGCGCCGCTCTCTTCCTTCGACCTGCTCCTGAAGCGTCTGAGCCAACTGACTGATGCGCCGTCGCTGGAAGACCTTCACGACTGTTTGGGCGGCCTGACGGTGACGGAAGAAGACCTGCGCCCGCACAAAGGCTTCAAGGCTGGAACCTATGCGCGCCACAGAGTTCTTCGTAACCAGTTCGTAGAGCTTCTGGTTCTCTGCTGGCGGCCAGGCCAGCGCACGCCCATTCACGACCACAACGGCTCTTACGGCGCGGTGCGCGTTTGCGAAGGCGTAATGTGGGAGACCATGTTCGACCTTGATGAAACCCAGACTCTCTTTTATAAATCGGCGCGCGAATGGAAGCCCGGCGATGTCACGGGCGCGGACATCCCTGACATACACCAGCTAGGCAATCCCGAAGTGAGCGGCCAGAACCTTGTCACGCTTCACCTTTACGCGCCGCCCCTGAACGTGCTCAACACCTACAAGGTTGGAAGCTCCGAAGTTGGTTACTACAAGCCGGACGAGTTCACGGACGGAGCGGGAATCTGAGGAGCAAGTGTGAGGGCGCGAATATGAAGAGGCCGTCAATAACTCTCTGTAGATTTTGCGCGGCTTTCATCACGGCGGCGCTTCTTCTGGCGGCGGGTTGTAATCGAGGGGCGCAGGAGGAGGCGGAGACGGACGAGACCAATCCGAAGGTCTTGTACGTGGCCGCCGCCGCAGATTTGACGCCTGCCTTTGAAGAGGCAGGGCGCAGCTTTGAGCAGGCCACGGGCATACGAGTCGTCTACAACTTCGGCTCCACGGGCATGCTCTCCAAGCAGATTGAGAACGGCGCGCCCGTGGACGTGTTCGCCGCAGCCAACATAGAGTTCATAGACGCGCTCGAACGAAAGGGCCTCACAATCCCGGACACGAAAGCCGTTTACGCGCGGGGCCGCATAACCATCTGGATGAAGGCCGACAGCACCTTGCGTATAGAGAAGCTGGAGGATTTGGCTCGGCCCGAAGTCGAGCGAGTCGCCATAGCCAATCCTGAGCACGCGCCCTACGGAGTCGCTGCGCGAGAAGCTTTACAGGCCGCGCGCGTGTGGGACGTAGTTCAGCCCAAGTGCGTCTTCGGCGAAAACGTTCGACAGACTTTGCAGTACGCCGAGAGCGGCAACGTCAGCGTCTCGATTGCGGCCCTGAGCCTCAGCGTGCAGAGCAAGGGCCGTTGGATACTTATCCCTGAAGAGTTGCATAAGCCACTGGATCAGGCTATGGCCGTCATGAAGCGCACGCGCAGAGAGCAACAGGCACGACAGTTCGTGGCCTTCATCAACGGAGAACAGGGCAGGCCCATCATGCGTAAGTACGGCTTCGTCCTGCCGGGCGAGCCAATCGCCCGGCAGTGACCGAAATCGCTTGAATCTTTAGCTCCCTAATCTTAATCATGCACGAAAGTCTCCACTCTCAAATCTCTTCCGTCCGTGCTGACGGTGATGGTGCCGCTTCTGCCCGTCGTGAGAATCTGCGCGCCGCTCGCCCTCCATCTTTCCAAGACCTCTTTATGTGGATGGCCGAAGATGGAGTTTAAGCCGACCGAGATGATGACGTAGCGTGGAGCGGCGGCGGCGACGAAGCTTTCAGTCGAAGATGTTTTTGAGCCGTGATGCGCGGCCTTGACGACATCGCTTCTCAAAGTTTCCGGCGCTTGAGCTAAAGCGAGTTCCGCAGTTTTCTCTATGTCGCCGGTCAAGAGGAAGGCTCTCTCCCCAAGCCGCAGGCGCAAGGTCACTGAATCGTCATTGCGCGACGGAGCGTTCGCGGCTGTGGTGCGTTCGGGCCACAGCACTTCGATGTTAACCGCGCCGAACTGCAAAGTGTCGCCGCGTCCCAAAGTATAAATGGGAACCCTCGTCTCGGATGCCGTCAGAGCAAAGCGCCTGTACTCTGCGTCGGAGGCGGGCGAGCGTCCCACGAAGGCTGCGCGTACATGGAAATTTCGCATGACATCGTTCAGGCCGTCTATGTGGTCTGCGTCCGCGTGCGTAGCGACTATGTAATCGACTCTATCCAGCCCGCGCCACCATAAATATTCCGAGACGACCTGTTCGCCTATGCTGCGCGCATCTCGCTCGAAGACTTCGCTTCGCTCGTCGTTATTCGTCATTGCGCTCCTGGCGAAAGTCGTGCGACCGCCGCCGTCAACCAGCAAGGTAGTCCCGTCGGGCATAGTCACCAGCGCCGCGTCGCCCTGTCCTACGTCCAGAAAATCAACGCGCAATCTTCCGTCCAGCCTACGTGCGCTGTAAGGATGAAGGATGATGACAAGCGTAAGAGCCGCGAGCGCTATTCCGGCTGTATGCGCGATAAAGCGAATGCGGCGCGGCTTCTCAACGTTCGGTCTTAACTCCACATGAAGCGGTCGCCAGCGCGAAAGCTTCACGATTAATATAGTGAGCGGCAGGTAATAGACTGCATAAACGCTCGCGGCCCATCCCGTATATTCCGGCAGACGTATTGATGCCAGATGCAGGCGCGCGAAAGGGTCTACGCTATGAACCATGACCCAGTTCAAGTGCTCTGCCAGCCAGATGAAAGGAGCGGCAAGCGTGATGCTCAGATGGCTCAAAGTAAGGGCGAGGAGCGAAAGAAGCGCGAGCGCCGCCATCAATAGCCCCACTCCCATGTTCAAAATCAGCGAGGCCAGAGGCAAGCGATGAAAGTAGAGCACGAAGAGCGGCAGCAGCATTACCTGAACGCTCGCAGACACCACTAGCGCTCCGAAGCAGTAGCGCAGCCCGCGCTGCACGCGCCACCGCTCTAATCTCGCAGCCCATTCCGTTTTCCACAAACGGTAGCTGTAAACTGATTCCTTCATCTCGCTTCTCCACTCGCGCTCGCTCCAGAATAGAGTTTCGGCGAGTGTGCGTACGGCGCGCGGGCATGCGGGCGGGTGCGGCGTTGCGCGCGTAGGCCGCCATCGCCCAATCTCGCCCAGCCTTTCCAGTATGGGCCAGGCCAGCGTGACGATTGCCAGCACGGAGAGAAAGGTCAGTTGAAACGAAGGGTCAAAGAGTTCTACGGGCCTCCAGACAAGTAGCGCAAGCGCAGCAAGGCCCAGAGCATTCAAGGCTCTTGCGCGGCGATGAAGAACGGGCGCGAGGGCTACTGTGGTGAACATAAGGCTCGCGCGTACGACGGAGCTTTCCGCTCCGACGCCTACGGCGTATGTCCACAGGAACAGAACCAAGACGGCGAACTGCCAAGCCCTGCGCCGCGTGATGCGCCTCATGATAAGAAAGACCAGTCCGCCTATGAAGCTTATGTGCAAGCCGCTAATGACCAGTATGTGAAACGTGCCGCCCTGCCTGAAGCGCTCGGCTGTCGCCCTGGAAAGGTAAAGGCGGTTTCCCAGGAGCGCTGCTTTGAGGACGCCGGAAGTCTCGCGGTCGAATCGCTCGTCAATCAGGGCCAGCAATCTTTGCCGCCAATCGTAAATCCATGAGAGAGGAAGAAAGATTCGCTCGTCTTCAAGACGCTCTACGAGCAGGGGGCTTTTGATGGTTCCGGTAGCATCGTAGTCCTTCCGCTCTAAGTATTCTGTGAACGACGAGACGCCGGGATTGCGGAAGTTGTCCGTGCGCCTGAGCGCAACCATCACAGAGATGCGCGCCCCGTATCGCAACTCAAGCTCTTCGTACTCGGCCCTCAACGCGCGCTCGGCCACTGGAGCAAACAACCAGACGACGCCCGAAGCCGCTCGCTCTGTATCTTTGAACCTAAGACGCTCGATGCGCAGCGTGAGATAAAAACCGTCAGGCGCAGGTTCGGGCGCAAGCGCTAGCACGCCCGTCAACTCCACAGGCTCGCCCGAAGCTATAACTCCCTCGTCATAGAGACGCAGCAATCGCTCCGGCTCAACTCTTCTCTGCTCTACGGTAGCCAGCGCCCACCCTGCACAAAAGAAGGAGAGCGCAAGAAGAAGAGTTGCAAGCGCTTCTCTCCTAAGCAGGTGGAAAAGTAGCGCCAGCGTTGCGACTGTTATGCCTGAGACAAGACAAAGCGCGAATGGCGCAGTTGTCAGGCGTGCAGTTAGGATGCCGCAGGCGAGACATGCCGCGAGCAAGGCGAGCGGGTGAGATGCGAACGATTGCCTGAGAGAATTTGCTCTCATTCCTTATGATTAAGGCGACGCTGGTTTGTAAACGGGTGATGAGGTGAAAGGATTATAGCCCCAACTCGCAGTGATTGTCGCCAGAAAATTCGAAGGACGAACAGGACAGTACCGCCTGCTTAAGCCGGGCGGGTT
>JACVRN010000001.1 GCA_014534425.1 Pyrinomonadaceae bacterium | reverse complement strand
GCTCAAAGAAGCCATGTCGGGGACGAACTCCGCGTAGCGCGGCAGTCTTCCCATGCCGACTTCGTACAACCTGTAAATCATGAAGCCTGTGTCTGTGAATTCGGGCGAGCCGAAGAAGCCGTGCGAGACGTGCGCGCGGTCACAGTCGTAGGGTGAGCCGAGCCAGCCCTGCTGCGCGCCGCAGTTTGCCAGAACGTTAGTCCAGTCTGTGAAGCCGCTCACGTCAGGCTCGCGCCCAAGGAAGTCCAGGTAGTTCATACGCACGAAGAAAGAATTACTGAGGTAAGGATTGCTGGCGGCCTCGGTCGCAACGCCGCTATCAAGAATAGTAACGTTGGCCTGCGAGTTCGTCCCTAAAGTAGCTCCGGTCGGATTCTGTAGAGTGATTTTGAAGACCTCGTTGCCTTCCACATACCCGTCATTAACAATCGGGATGGTGATTGTCTTGCTCGTCTCGCCCGCAGCATAGCGAAGCGTTCCCGCGACCGTCGCATAGTCGCAACGCCCGGAAGCAGCGCCCGTGACCTGGTTGCACTCATTCACGCCCGATTGATCCGAGGTGAAGTATTGGACAGTTGCGGCTGCGCTCGTGTCGCCTGCCCGCGTGACGTTTACGGCGAGCGAGGTAAACCCCAGCGCAGTGTTGACGGCAGCCTCGCCTATGGAATAGTTTGCGTCGCTTAACTGTATAGTCGCGGTCGCGGGCGTAGGTGTCGGCGTAGGCGTGGTCTGCGGGTTATAGGTCGTGACGGATTCCGTGACGGTGACGCGACCGCGCGCAGTTATGTTTTCGGTGGCGACCACGCCGTAATAGCTTGGGCCTATGATGTACGGGTAAGCGCTTGTGCCGTCCGCGTTGATGGTCACAAAGTAAGCGTAGGTGCCGTTCGGGTATTCGGGCGTGACCGCGAAGCGTCCGTTGTACTGGTCAAGGTCGCCAAGGCCGCTCACGTACTCGTAGTCTTCAGCGTAATAGCCCAGGGGATACTGCGTGGAAACATTCGGGCCGTACTGCGATGCGCTCAGGTTAGTGCCGTCCGCGAGCGTGTGTCGCTGCGTGATATTTCGCAGGCGATAGCTGCTTGCTATGCGCTTGATGCCGCCCGTGCCGTTGGCATTGCTGTAGCCGTAGGGGCCGTAGATTGGAAAGCCGTCGAAGGCGTAACCTAGAAGCGGCGAGTGCTGCGAGGCGTTGGCCGTATAAAGGCAGCGCGGGTTTTGGTGATGATGATACGCGCCGGTCTGCTGCGGGTGGCCCAGGCAGGAATCAAAGCTCGGCGCTTCTACCACCACGGCGTTCTGATGCCAGATGTTCTGATTCTGATAAGACATAGCGTCGAGCGCGTTGAACATCACGACTCCGTTCTTCCAGACTCCTATAGAGCCGAGCGGCGTGCTTGTCTTAGCAGCCGTGTTCTCTGCGGGATGACGCGGAATCTTGAAGACGTAAGATTGGTTGCTGGCCATGTTAGGATTTCCGGGCCACGGGCCTATGCTGTAAGAAGGAATGCCGGTGCTGCTCACGTAAACGTAGTTGTCGGAGTAGCGCACCTGCTGCACGTCCGACGAGATGTTGTTGTAGCCGGTAGCATTCGTGGTGTTGCGAAGCCACACGGAAAGCTCCGGCGGGTCAGTCACAGCCTCTACGCCGGTCTGAAACAAGCCCGCTCCGGCAAGAGCCATAGAGATGAATAATCCGACCAGGCCAAAGAGCACGTTCATTCGCATATTGCACCTCCTTCATCGTTGCTGATAGCTTTCTCACTCGACAATGAGCGTCCCCTTGTACATGCCCATGCCGCAGGTAAAGGAGAGTTCGCCCGTCTCCGTCGGCGTCACTTCTATGACGACCGCTTCGCCTACTGGGAGTTGTCGGCTGATGTTGAGTTTGGGGAATGTGATGGTGCCCGCGCAGTTCTGCGCGTCCGCGCGATAGAAGGCTAGCTTCACGGCCTGCCCGCGCTTCACCGAAATTTCAGACGGCTCGTAGCCCGAAGCCGTGACGTTGATTCTGATAGCGTCCGTGGGAACTGCGCTTGCCGCCTGCGCCTGTTTTGTCTTCGGCGCTCTCTCCGCAACCTTCAGGACAAAGGCGACGACAATGATTCGCCCGTCGCGCTGGAACTGCGCCCAGAGCTTGTAGAGTCCTGCGCGCGGGAAATTGACGTGCGCCGAAACTTCCGAAGGGCTTGGGCCGACCAAAGTCTTGGTCAACTGGCTAGGGTCGTGCAGGTGAAGCGTGGGGTCTTGGCTTGGGTCGAACACTTCACCAGCGTCCAGGGGATGCGCGTGTATGAAGTCATTCAAGTCTTCGCCCACTATGACGAAGTGCGCGAGCGAGCCTAAGTAAAGCTGCAAGTTGTTCACGGGCGCATCCGTCTTCTCGTCAAAGAGCTTGAACCTAAGCATTAAATCTTCGCCCGCGCGAAGCTCTTTGTCCGACGAGAGCGTGGCTTTCAGGCCGCCTGTTGTCTTGGTCAATTGGCTGTCGGCGTAGAGCGGCACGCGCGGGCGCTCAGGCCCTTCGACGTACAACTCGAACTGCTCCACGATTGTGCCGTAGCCAGGCGGCGTGTAATCCGCATAGAGCCTGTAGATGCCGCCGTACGGGAAGGTCTGCCTGACGCTGTAGGAATCGTCTACCTGCATCTCAGGGTGTATGTGATAAAACTCCGACAGGTCATCGGAGACGACCAGCAGGTGCAGGGGCTTTTCGTGCACGAACTGTAGGAAGCGAACCGTGTGGCCCTTGCCGTTCTTGACGGTGAAGGAAAGGCTGACAGGCTCTCCGGCCCTGGGCAGTGCAGGCTCAGTTTTGAGTTCAGCCCTGAAGCCTGCCTTCGGCGCGCTCGTAGAGATGGCGGCATGAACGGCGTTGTGGTTGCGCTCGGCCAGCCAGTAACTCGCCATCGCCAGAGCGGCCAGTGATAGAACGGTCAGGACTTGATGAAACCATTTAACGTGTCGCATCTTTCGCTTCCTCCACCTAGCCCGGCCCACGAAAGCTGCCGTGATTGTTCTGATTGCTTTAGACGGATGTCTGAGCGAGAAAGCTTTAGGCGGTGTGTAAAGCTTTGGTAAAGAGAGAGGGCTTTTGTAAAGTGAATGTAAAACTTCGCCTGTGAGAGAACGTCAGAGCTTCGCTACATAAATCATTGACATTTCGAGTTCTCTGATAATAGAGTCTCAGTGCTCCACACGCTCTGTGTCATTACCGGCGAAATCTTCATACGCGCCGCGCCGTTCTCTAATTCCCTGGAATAAGATTAATCACTCATGAAGGGTCGTCATGGAAACTCACGATAGACGGACATTCCTCAAGCGCTCAGCCATGCTGGCTGCCGTGGCAGCCTCCGGTCGTCTTCTTACCTCTTCCGCTTCAGGCAAGGGAAACATAACGAGCCAGCAAGGGTTTAATCGTCCCTTTTTCTCTAACGCCAGGCACCCGGATGTCATAGCGCATCGTGGCGGCGACGGAGAGCGACCAGGCGAGACCATGATGGCTATGCAGGGCGCGTTCAGGCTTAACGTGGACGTGCTGGAGATGGACGTTTACATGACAAAAGACGGCCACCTTGTTTTGATGCACGACATCTTGGTCAGCAAGACTACGGAGGTGGACGGGCCAATCAAGAGATTTTTCCCCGTCAACAAATTTACCCTCTCGGAACTGCAACAGTTGAACGCTGGCTACCGTTGGCCCAAGCACGGCCCTAGAGACGAGAGCTTCTACGGTAAGAAGTTCAATGAGCTTGCGGAAGACAAAAAATTGAGCCTGCGCGTGCCCACCTTGAGAGAAGTATTCGATGCCTTCCCGCAGACGCGCATGAACATAGAGATGAAGCCCGCGTTCGTTTCACCGGCAGAGGCGCTCAGCCAGTTAATCAGGGAAAAGAATATGAGAGACAACGTGCTGGTCGCCTCGTTCTGGCATCCTTATCTGAAAGACTTTCGTCAGCTCTCGCCGGAAGTTGCGACCTCCGCATCGGCAATGGAATTAATCAGCTACATACACAAGCACAAACGCCCGAATGCGGATGCCATACAGGTGTTGCCGCAAATTCATGCCGAGCTTAAGAAGCAAGAGATTATCCAGTGGTCAATCATTACAGAAAAGTTTCTGAAGAAGGCCCACGACGATAATCTGCCTGTGCATGCCTGGACTATCAACGACGAACAGGAGATGAAACGCATTAAGGATTTAGGCATAGACGGCATTATCACGGACTATCCAAAGCGTTTACTCTCCATCCTGGGACGCCCCGTCCCCGCCTGAACGGACGGCCCTTCGGAACCGGCCCGCAGCTTTCTCCGGCTTTTGCCTTTTCAACTTCGCATGGAGCATAAAATCATGTCTGACAAAAAAATCTATCTTCGCTCTCTACAGAAAAGTTTCCGGCTCTTCATAGCGCTAGTTGTGCTGCTTCCTGCTGCGTCCGCGATGGCCCAGGGTGAGGCTGTGATTCGATGGGAGCTTGTCAATCCGTTTCGCTTTATCAGCGACCGGAATTCTATGGACGAACTGAGGAGCGTTTACGAGGGGCTGAGCCTGAGCGAGAGAACCGCTTACGGTTTGGAGAGGAAGTTGCAAAAACTCTCCGAGGAAGCCGTGGATAAAAGAAGAGCTAAAGCCAGAGAGCGCTTTGATTGTGATCACACCAAGTCGGAAGAAGAGCTAAAACAATGTTTCGAGCCGTACCTTGGCTGGTTTGAAACCTTAGCCAGGGATAATTATTCGAAGACCTGCTGGGACGCCGCCGCCAGGAAATTTAGAAACTATCTCGACTGCGCGAACTATATTTACCCTACGTCTCACAAAGTCAGGGTGTGGATTGAGAACGAGCAGTCTTTGGGAGTGCGCGTGCCGGAGTGGTTTATAAACGATGGCCCGTTGCCCAAATACTCCGAGTATGAAAGATGTGATGCTAAATACCGGAAAGCCTTCTGCGTGGAATTCCCCGTCCCTTATAACGTGGACAAGCCGGAGACAATAAACGTCTCGGCCAGATTCCCGGACGGCGGCTCCAAGATTGGGCCGCTTCCTGTGACGGTTGTGGATAAGCTGATCGTGGGGCTTGGCGATTCCTACGCTGCTGGCGAAGGGAACCCGGACATTCCCGCGCGCTTTACGCTGCAAAAGAAAGACCCGGATTTTTTTAAGAAATTCCTCCTGGGCGCTTCTCAAGCCCTCAAATCTCGTTTCAAATATACCCAGGAGCCGCGAAAGGATGATTATAAAGGCGCGGAGGTCGGCTGGCTCGACAATCGCTGCCACCGCTCCATGTACTCTTACCAGTTTCAAACAGCCCTGCGGCTCGCGCTCTCGAATCCGCAGGAGGCTATCACCTATGTCAGCTATTCCTGTTCGGGCGCGACGACCGATCAAATTATCAACGAGAGGGAGGGGTCGAAGGAGGGAGGCGGGCACGTCCAGCCGCAACTGGAAGCCCTGCGAAAGGTGCTGGCAAACGAGACAGGCAATCCTAGAGAGATAGACTATCTGTTGCTGAGCACGGGCGGCAATGATATAGGCTTCGCGGACTTCATCGCATACGTTGTCACAGGCGGCTGGACTCGCAGGCTTGTTGCTTTTGGAATTAATGAAGGCAGCCTGGAAAAAGGCGCAGTTAAAATTGCTACGACCCTCATGGGCAACGGCGATAAGAAGGGGAATTATTTCAAGCTGAAAGAAGCGTTGCTTGATAAGCCGTATGGCATCAGGATAAAGGGCTGCGGTGATAACAAGCCCTGTGCAAAGCGTATCCTGCTGACGCCATACCCGGATATTTTCAGAGATGAAAATGGCAATCCATGTAAAGCCGACCGGAAGGAATTTGATAATCCATTCGGGCCGGATGATAAACGTGAGGCGAGAATTAACCTGTTGCTAAAATATATTTTCCCGCCGCTCAATGACCTACAGCTAAGGCGAGTTCCAGCAGAACTCGGCTGGACAGTCGTCACAGACCGGAACATGGCTAGGTATTCGTCGCACGGCTTCTGCGCTCGGAATGCTCTAAGCGCGTCAAAGACGGGGGAGAAGTTTGAAATGCCTAAATGCGAGCCTAAGGATAGATGTAAAAAAGGGGAATGGACATCATTCCAGCCGCGAGAGTACAGAGCTTACGAGACGCGGCAGCGCTGGTTACGACTTCCCGTAGACGCGAAATTAACCACAGACCAAGTGCATATATTTGCGAACAGATTTCGCGTAGACCTGGCGCTTGAAGACGACCGCTCCAACATTATGCACCCCACTTCGGAAGGGCTTGCCACCCACGCGGACGCAAATTTCAATACGATTCAGATGTTGGAGGAACAGTTCAAGTAGCGATTTCCAAGTTTGTAGGAACAGGGACAAGTCTTCTGCCCCTACGACTGAATTTTCTTTGAGTATTTCTAGAGACACAAAAAAGCGGTATTGTGAGCGGCACCGTAAAGAGTGGGCCGTGACCTCGCAGGCACATACTCTGTCTCCTTCTAATTGAAAGTCATAACAGAAAGGAAACCCAATGTATCCACCATTGATCGCTTCAATCGCGCTTTTCCCTTATGACTTCGCGCCACAGGGTTGGACGTTTCCCGAACATGGGGCCGCCCAGTGCTTTTGTAGGCGAGATTATACTGCTCCCCTTTGACCTGACCCCGCGAAACTGTCGGCCCTGCAAAGGCGAACTCCTGCCTATAGCTGACAACACAGCCCTTTTCAGTCTGATAGGCACCAACTTCGGCGGCGACGGGAAGAATAATTTCGCCCTCCCGAATCTGATCCAGCAGGCCCCTGCGAAATTCAATTACTACATAAGCATGGGCGGCGTGCTCGCGCCCAGAGCTTAAAGTACCGCCACCGTTGAAAAGTATCCGAAAGTGAGAAAGGGTCAACTACTAGCCGGCCCTTTTTCATTGAATGTAACTACACGGCTTGCTAGTGTATTCAAGATGGGCATAACCTTTGAGGAGAGATGCATGAGTTACGTGTACAGGGTTGTGGGCAATGACAAGATAAGTCTGGATGATTTCGACGCCAGTGCGGACGCCGAGCTTGAGCGCGAGGAAGCCGAAGCGAAAACCATTAAGCTGATTGAAGAGTTAATCGAACTGCAATCGCTTCTTTATGCCGCGCGCAGGCATAGCGTGCTGGTAGTACTGCAAGGGCGCGACACAAGCGGCAAGGACGGAGTTCTACGCAAGGTAATAGGCCCACTGGATTCGCGCGGCTGCGATGTGTCGTCTTTCAAAGTTCCTTCGGAAGAGGCTCTGGCCCACGACTTTCTCTGGCGCATTCACCAGCAAACGCCGGCCCTAGGCCACATCAAGATTTTCAACCGCTCGCATTACGAGGACGTGCTCGTGGTCAGAGTACACAATCTCGTGCCTGAAGAAGTCTGGAGACGCCGCTACGACCACATCAACAACTTCGAGCGACTGCTCGCGGACTCCGGCACCGTCATCCTCAAATTCTACCTTCACATCAGCAAGGACGAGCAGGAAGAGCGTCTCCTGGAACGCGAGAAGGATTCCACCAAGTACTGGAAGCTATCCGTCGGAGACTGGAAAGAGCGCGAACACTGGGACTACTATACTAAAGCCTACGAAGACGCGATTAGCCACTGTAGTTCCGAACACGCACCCTGGCTCATAGTCCCCGCCAACAAGAAATGGTTCCGCAACCTAGCCATCGCCCACGCCCTACGCGACGCCCTCCTTCCACACAAAGACCACTGGCTACAAACCCTCGAAGAGACAGGCCGCCGCGAGCTACAAGCCATAGAAGAGTACCGCCAAAAGTCCAAACGCTAACGGCCTCACCCATTAATTATTACGGTTTTCATTCAGACACGACCCGATGAATAACTGTAGGGGCAGAGGACAAGTCCTCTGCCCCTACGGTTTTGTTAGTCGCTCTTAGATGTGAGCGTCACGCCGGAGCGGCGCTCTTCGAGGATACGTAGAACGCTGCGTACAATCTCATCAATAGCTTCGTCGGGCGGTTTTCCTTTGGGGTGTATGCCGCAGATGGCGGTCGTGGAGGCGTGATCCATGTCTGGACTCCAGCGCGGG
Source organism: Pyrinomonadaceae bacterium (assembly GCA_014534425.1). Taxonomy (GTDB): domain Bacteria; phylum Acidobacteriota; class Blastocatellia; order Pyrinomonadales; family Pyrinomonadaceae; genus JACVRN01. The sequence goes on along the minus strand of JACVRN010000001.1, from coordinate 95,519 downwards.
CTGCCCGTTGTGTCCATGCCGTAGGTGAGATAGGCCGAGAGGGTGTTGATGCCTGTGCCGGGGCGTTCGCCTATGAGATGAATGATTACATCCACGGAGAGCAGCGCGCCTACGTGATAGCCTGCGCGGACGCGCCCGTTCTGTACGAAGATGTCCACGTCGCCCGTGTGACAACCCGCTTCGGTGAGCCTGCGCCTTAATGCGGGCAGCAGTGCGCGAAGGTTCTCGTTGACCGCGTTTGCGTTCAGACCGTCCGAGATAACAAGTTGCACCTGCGGACGCCTTGAAGTGTAGAGCGACATGATGCCATGCGCGTCCCGTTCAGAGATGCGTTCGCCCGAAGAGGGGTCTGACAAATACTGCTCGCGGTCGCGTGCGAGGCTGCGAACTCTCAAGTGATGCGTTGAAGCGTCGCGCATGACGCCTGAGTCGAGCGCAGCATAGAGCGCCTGTCGCGCGTTGCGATAGATTGCATCGACGCGCGACTCCGCTTCGGGCGGCGCAGAGTAATCGTCGCCGTGACCGTAGCCCAAATCGAACCCGCGCGCCTGAAGCGCCTCAATCTTCCTCTTCGCCTCTTGATGAAGCGCCTCGGTCGAGCGCTTATCGCCGCCAGCCTTCATGTAAGCCGCGTAAAGGGCGTGCGCCCTGTCTGCGTCGGCAGAGAGTTCTGCGCCTTTATTCATGACGCCAAGCTCTGCGAGCCGCTCGCGCATGGGTGTGGTGATTTGCCTGCGGGCCTTTCGTCTCAGTCGCGGATGCTCACGCAAAGAGGTAGTCAGATAGCCTAGCATAGGGTCTGTGTTGCCAGCCACGGCCATAAGGTAAGCGGGCGCAGCCTCCTCGACAATCTGTTCGGTCAGTTGACTGAGAGCGCCCGGCTCAATCCCCATGTGAAAGGTGGAGCAAACATCCAGGCCCATCGTCAGCCCGTGCAGCTTTCCCATCACAGAGTCCTCAAGGCACGCGCGCCTGAGTTGCTCGCCCGTGCGAAAGACCTCCGGCCCTATGAAGCCCGCGACATCATTGACTATCATCCACTTGCCAGTCTGCTTTTCTATATGTCTAGCCACGCCGTAGGTGCGCGCTTCAAGCGTCACCATGTCAACGCCCATCGCCGCGCCGTTGGTAACTTCGGAACCCTGGCCCGTCTCGAAGTAGAGGCCGTCGAAGCCGCGCGCCATCTCAAGAATGGCGTCAACGTCCAGCCCTACCATGCCAGCGAGCGCTTTGGATGTCCCCGCAAGGCTCTGAAAGCCCACGTCAACGGCTGTGTGCGCGCGTGCCTTCGTCTGCTTCACTATGTCAGAGAGGACGCAGTAGCGCGTGGGAAGCTTCAGGCGCTCCACGACAGTTCGCAGTAAATCTTCCAGGCGTATGATTGTTTCCAGGCGGTCGCCTGCGGGGTTGATGCCGAGTATTACGTCGCCGCAGCCGTAACTGAGACCTTCAAGGATGGAGAAGAGAATCTCTTCGTCGTCATCGCCGGGGCTGTTGGGCTGTATGCGCGAGCCGAAGTGCGAGGGCGAGCCAATCTGAACGCCGCGTCCCGCTTGCAGAGGGTTGAAGATGTTGCTTGCGACGCTTTGTAGCTCCGCATTGGTCATCACTTTGACGACCGCAGCGATTACGTGGCTGGCAAGCCCGTCCCTGTAACGACGAACCCAGGCAGGCGCACCCGGACTGAGCAAAGCGCTCTTCAATGCATTGACCGTGAGGTGCGAGATTTCCGCCGCGAGCCTTGAGTCGAGCGAAGCGGCGAGCGCCTCGCTGACTTCATCTTCTACGAGCGTCGTGCGTGCGATTTCACCTAGCCTCAAAGAGCCTAGCTGTGCCCTCGCAGCCTCGCGCGCAACATCGTCCGCAGTCCCGCCCACAAGCGCATCGCCTTCCTTGAACTCGTTGGCGAGAGCGAAGATTTGCAGCAACTCCTGACGATTCATAATCTATTATTGACAGAGACTCCGAATTTTACTTCTGCCTGAGCGTGTTGCAGCATCCGCTTGTGAATCCGGGTTGGGAGAGAACAATCTTTATGCCGGTTAGGTTCTCCTTCACGGGCAATGTACGAGACGGCGAATGAACCAGTGACGGCTCATCATGAGAAGTTGTTTCCAGACTTCCGCGCGCCTCAAGGCAATAAGTCTCACCCTTGAAGGCTTGCAGCTTGAAGCGCCCCTGCTCGTCCGTGGTCGTAGTCGGAGGCATAAAGTCTAACCTGAATCCACCGGGCCTGGAGCTTTTAGGGCACAGCAGCATCACTTCGACTTCTGCTGCCGGTTTGCCGTCGGGCCAAGTGACCTGCCCTTCAACGGTTCTTACAGCGTACTCTGCGGGCAGTTGAAACTCGTGGCCTTCTACCTTCTGCCCCAGCGCCACCTTGATGACTGTGGCCTCCTTCCGGTTCTTTGTCCCTGGGTAGTAGTAGTTCTGATTGTTCTTCCATTCTTCCGCTTCAAGCTGCATGTAAAGCAGATAATCTCCGGGCGGCACGCCGGTAACCTCAAAGCTCCCGTCTTCCTCGGAGTAGCCGTAAACGGTTCGCTGCTTCTCTTTATCATTCGCGGATACAAGCCGCAGGGAGACTTTGGCGGGATGCTGTTCGGAGTCGAAAACTCTTCCAGTGACGCGACCATTCACTTCCGCCTCAAAGTAGGCTCTGGCGCAGCCCCTATCTGCGACCGTGACCTCTTCGCTGCTGTTTTCGCTCGTGTAGTTCTCAGGCCACACGGGTTCGACTTTATACTTGCCTGCTTTAAGAGGCGGGAACTCAAACTCTCCACGGTCGTTCGTGATGGTTCTGACGGTCTGCTTGTCTTCGCCTGTGACGACGATAGTCACGCCGGGCAGTGGCGTGGCCCCGCCTGCTTTCTCGTCCGCCCAGACTTGACCGTAGAGCCTGCCGCCAGAGCCTACGGCGGGCAAGTTTCGCAGGAACTCCAAATCCTCTTTGGCTGCATCGTCTGTGAGTCTGGTCGTGCGAGTGCATACGCCCGTAGATAATTCGTCAGAGTTTGATTCGCCGTAAGCGTAAACCAGATACTTCTGGCCGCGATGTAGTCCGTAAGGGCCGCAACTGGTTCCGGTCATGCTGGCAACAGAGATTTGAACCTCCTGCCCCAGGCTTCCTTTGAAAACCTCTTCGACTACGAAGCGAACCTTTCCGGCTTCAAGCCCGGTATCTTTGCCCGAATCATCTTTAACCTTTTCCGTCCCGCCCATCATGCGGCCTATGAAGACGGCTGAAGCGCCTGAGAAAGCCTCGCAGGGCGTGTGGCTGGCGCAGGAGCATGCGCTGGCACGGGCGGGCGTAAAGAGGAACAGGAAGGCTACGAATAAGACGATACAGGTTTTCACGATGTTACCTCACAGACAGCGAGCTATATCAGAGCCGCCTTGACGACACGCGCGCACTTAATTAGCGAAGCCAGTTTGAAGATGTTCTGGAGGCGTTAAGATGCAGGCGGGCTTCGTCTACGAACTGCTGCTCTTCATCCGTGGAAGCGAATGCGCGCTTTCTCACGGCTACAGCGCTCCCGCCGTACATGTAAAACTCTACGGCATCTTCCGTCAGCTTCATCTCTTCTACGTTGGCCCACTCGAACATGTACTGAACGCCCATCTGCCGTGTCCATATCCCTGCCTCAGTCAGTTCCGCTTCAAAAGGGAATGACTCTCTATTTCCGAACTGCTCTCGAAACGCAGCGTAATAACGCTGCCGCATTCTGTCACGGTAAAATAGCAATGCGGTTACTGCGCTTATCAACCCTGCAACGGATGCCAGGCCTGCGGCCAGCGCAAGAATTCCCCAGATGCCATAGGCAACAAGGAAAGCGGGGATGCCTGAGATAATGGCGCTGATGAGAGCGCTCCACACAGCGCCCTGCCGTATCCACGAGCGCGCCAGTTTCGAGCGCGCAGTGATTCGCTCGTGTAAATCAACCAGATCGTCCAAGGTGGCTTCGAACTGTACGCGCATAACTCTGACAAGTTGCAGCAACCATTTTAGCTCAGATGTAGCCGGACGGCGCAGCCCGTTGTAATATTTCACGCGCTCTAATGAAAGGAGCGCTATCTTGAAATTCCTCGCGCGCGTAATACGCTATTGGATTGTCTATAGGGTTTGCGCTTTTAGACTAAAAGCGCTTGATTCTATACAGGCCGTCTTTGGAGATGGCCCACCCGTGCCATGAATCCAGAAAGAAGATGTTCGTAAACTCTACGTCCGCTTCAAGCTTCTTCCAGGTCGCGCCCCCGTCTAGTGTCTGTCGAATCGCCCCGTCACTGCCAAGCGCCCACCCATGAAGCGAGTCGCGGAAGTAGAGCGGGTACAGGGACAGCAGGGGCCAATCTTTATCCTGATAATCCCGTATGTTCACGATGTCCTGCCAGGTCTTTCCACCGTCGATGCTCTTCGCCAGATAGCCGTTCGAGTTGCTGAGCCAGCCGAGTTGAGAATTCAGGAAATAGACTGCAACGGGCGAACAAGTCGGCGCTCCTATAACTACGTCCAGGCTTTCCGCAATGACATTGCCCTTTTCATCCCAGGCGTCCGTCTCGGTCTCAAGCCACCTGCCGTTCTTCAGATAATAAGCTCCCGAAGTCCCCACTGCCCAAGCATGTTCCCCGTCCAGAAAGAAAATCTCGCCTATGTGCCCGCTCCCCTGCAATAGTTGCTTTCGCCACGTCCTGCCTCCATCCTCCGTGCTGAAGATTGCGCCGAACATTCCTTCTTTGCCATTGTTTGAGGAGTATCTGTTAGCCACGCTCTCGCCTTCCTTCAAATGGCGGTAAGAGCCTCCCGCAATCCACCCGCGCCTTCCGTCGGGAAGGAATTTGAAAGTGTAGAAGGGAGCCGAGAACCTGTCCTCGTAACTCGCCATCAAAGACTCTGCGAAAGGCTCCCAACTCCGGCCTCCGTCCACAGTCTTAAACATCCTTCCGCCTTGCAGGAGCCAGCCAACCTGTGCGTTGATGAATTGAAAGTCGTAAATCGAATTCGGCTCTGTCTCGCTACTGCCTACAAGCGGCTTGTACACGCCGCCGTCAAAGATAAGCTTCCAGGTTTTCCCTCCGTCCCGCGTGCTCCACAGCTTCTCATCCGCCTTGAGCCAACCGTCACTTTCGCTTATGAATTGAATCCAGTTCCACTCGTAATACTCATTCCGAGCGGGCAGGTCGGCAATCTTCTCAAGTTTGTCAGACGCCAATCCGCGCTCTATCTCTCTCTTCGCCTCGGCTATGGAAAGAGTTTGACCCTCCGCAATTGAAACAGCCAGCCGGTTCCTGCTTTTGACAAAGAAAGAGATGCTCACAGTCCCTACGAAGAAGGTGAGGCAAGCAGCAGAGAAGCGAAAGGCAAGCTTTTTCATCTTGTGTCTCCGTCCAGAGCCGAAATGAAAACCTGCTTGAGAATATTCCATTCTGCTCTGAGGTGAAGGGCCACGCCCACATAGAGAAGACGTGGATTGCCACAGGGCATGCCTCAAGTAAATCGAAGGGAATGACACTTCAGAGACTTATCGAGCGGAAGGTATCCGTGAAGATGTCGACAAACAGGAACAGCCGCCACAAGGACGGCTGCAACCTGCTGATTCTTTAAGTGGAGCAGAGGGGGGTCGAACCCCTGACCTCCGCATTGCGAACGCGGCGCTCTGCCAAACTGAGCTACTGCCCCACAAGGCGTGCGAATGAATATTAGAGAGTGCGTGGGTTGGGTGTCAAGTTGTTAGGCGAGGCTTCTTTTGACTAGCTTGTAGATAGATTTTGCGCGGCTGCTTCGATTGCTTCTGACAGTTTTTCAGAGTTGCGGCCTCCGCCCTGGGCCATTTCGGGGCGTCCGCCGCCGCGTCCGTCCAGAAGCTGGCATGCCTGGCGCATAAGCTCGTTCATGTTGCCGGGCGCGTCCTCGGAGCGGGCGAAGACCAGTCGAGCGCCGTCCGCGTCGGTTGATGCCAGGAGGGCGACTGTCAAAGGTTCCTGTGTGACGGAATGCGCGATTTGGCGCAGGGCATCCGGGCTTCTGTCGTCGAAGATGTGTTTGATGATGCGAGTGCCGTCGCCCAGAGCTTCGGCACGCTCAAGAAGCTCTCGCGCTTCAACGCGCGAGGCTATCTCTTCGAGAGAGCGCAGGCGGCGCTGTAAGCTTTTGTTCTCTTCAATCAAACGCGTGGCGGCCTCTGTGGTTTCGTCGCGCCCTACGCTGAAGAGCGAGGCTGTTTTTCGAGCCGCACGGTTAGCCCGAGCGTAATCGGCCAGCACACGTCCGCCCGCCAGAAATTCTATGCGCGTGAGGCCCTTGGCGCGCTCCCAGGAGCGCACGCAGATGATGCCGACTTCGCCCGTGCGCGCCGCGTGCGTGCCGCCGCAGGGGCTTAGGTCGTAATCCTCTATCTCTATCAGCCGCAGTTCCCCTTCGCGCGCGGAGTCTTTATGAAGAGGGAGCGCGGCTGCTTCTTCCTGTGTGGCCTCGCGTACGTGAACGGCTCGGTCTTCCCAGATGATGCGGTTGGCAAGCTCGACTGCCTGGTCTATGCGCTCGTCCGTGGGGTCATCCAGAGCAACGTCAATCTCGCTGCTCTCATTCATCATGCGGAAGCTGCGCGTCTCTGCCTGGAAAAGCCGTATGAGGGCCTGCGAGAGAATGTGCTGGCCCGTGTGTTGTTGTATGTGATCCTGGCGGCGCGGCCAATCTACGTGACAGCGCACGGTCTCGCCCACGCGCGGCGTGCGGCCCTGTATGAGGTGAAGTATGCCTTCGTCTTCCCGGTCTAGGCACTCAACTACGCGCGAGCCTGCGAGCATGCCTGTGTCGCTCGGCTGTCCTCCGCCCGTAGGATAAAAGGCCGTGCGATCCAGCGTCACTCCAGTCCAACCACTGACGCGCTCGGTCACGTCAATCACACGCGCCTCAAAAGCCAACAGATGCGAGTCCTTATAATATAGACGCTCGGTTTTGCTCATAATCATTTAGAAAGCTAACGAACGCGAGGCGCGGGCGTCAAGTTTTTTGCCTTCTCTGATGGAAATGCTGATAATCAGAACTGTCTTTCCCCGAAAGCCACCGAAAGCCGCGTTCTTTTACGGAGACAACTATTCTTATGAACTCTCGTCGGAAATTTATTGCTCTACGCGCCGCGTTCCTTATGGCTGCGGTCTGCTTTGTGTGGACGGCAACGCTCGGCGGCGAGGAGCAGAAGTTTAATTACATCAGCTATCACCTGAAGATGTCGCGCCCGCAGTCGCATCTCTTCGAGGTTGAGATGGCTGTGCAAGTGGATGGAAAGGCCGGTGACTTCATAGATTTTCAGATGCCCAGGTGGTCGCCAGGGCGTTACGCCGTCTTCGATTTCTCGAAGAACGTGCAGGAGTTTCAGGCGAAGGGCAAGCCTTGCACCTTCAATCAGAAATGCGCGTACCTTGCGACGCCCTTCATGCGCGTGGACGACCAGACGTGGCGCGTAGAGTCGCGCGGGCTTCAGGCTTTCGTCATCAACTACAAAGTTTTCGGCGACGACCTTTCGGGAACCTTCTCGCAACTGGACGAGCGCCACGCGAACTTCAACGGCGGCTCAATCTTCATGTACATAGCCGGGCACAAGCAGGACAAGGTCTCGCTGATGATTACGCCGCCCGAAGGCTGGCGCATCACGAACGGTCGCATGGAGAGCGCAGATCAACGCGTGTGGGAGTTTCCAAACTACGACATCTTGATTGATACGCCCACGGAGATTGCGCCCGACTGGACTGTGGACGAGTTCAAGGTTGACGGCAAGACTTATCGCGTCGTGGTGCATTCGTTCGGAGACGAAGGCGGCAAGCGCCCTCAGCTTGTGCGCGACATAGAAAAAATCGTACGCGCGGAGACGCGCATGTGGGGAGCGCCGGATTTTGAGAGCTACACGTTTCTCATACACTTTGCCGCAGACGACCGTTCGGGCGACGGCATGGAGCATCTGACCTCCACGCAGATAATAGAGCCGGGCGCGCTCGCCGAAAGCGACTCATACGAAGGCGCAATCGGAACCGCCGCGCACGAGTTCTTTCACGTCTGGAACGTCAAGCGCATGCGGCCCGTCGAACTAGGCCCCTGGGATTTCACAAGGCCCCTGGCGACGCGCTCGCTCTGGATTGCCGAAGGGATAACGAACTACTACGGCCACATGATGCTGCACCGCGCAGGACTTTGGACTGAAGCGCAGATTCTGACGAGCATAAGCAACACCATAGGCGGAATAGAAAATTCGCCCGGAAGCGCCTGGATGAGTCCCGAAGAGGCTTCGCTGATTGCGCCGCTCAGAGACCGCGCCGTGAGCGCGCAACGCGTGGATTTAGCCAACACAGCCGTCAGCTATTACCCTAAAGGCGAAACCATTGGCATAGTCTTAGACCTCATGATTCGCGGTCGCACGGGTGGAAAGAAATCCCTCGACGATGTGATGCGCGAGATGTACCGCCGCTTTTATCTTCAGAGTCCGAACGCGACCTATTACCTGCGCGGGCGCGGCTACACGGGAGAAGATTTCGAGCGAGTGGCGACGGAAATCGCGGGCTTCGACCTGCACGAGTTCTTCGAGAACTACGTGCGCCACGCCAAACAGCCGCCCTATGATGAAGCGCTATCTTTCGTCGGCTTGCGCCTGGTACGCACGCCCGCGAGCGAGCCTTTTAATGCGGGCATCACTATGGACTGGGAAGAAGGCGGCGAAGGCGTGCCAATCGGAAGCGTGCGTCACAACTCTCCGGCAGAAGACGCGGGGCTTTCGCAGGGCGACGTAATTCTTTCCATAGGCGGCGAGAAGGTCACGCGTGAAAACTGGCGGGCGGCGCTCAGTCGTTACAAGCAGGGCCAGCGCGTGCCCGTCACAGCGCGCCGCGACCGCCGCACAATCCAAACCAACATCACCCTCGGCCCACCCGACCGCATCAACTACCGAATCGAAGAGAGACCGGACGCCACGCCACAAATGCGCGCCCTACGCGCAGCATGGCTGCAAGGGAAATAAGAAGAAATTGATTCATTGATACATCGGTTCATTGAATCAATGATTAAATGAATAAATGAATCAATCCCTTTTATCCTGTCTATCTCTGTTTGAATCTCCGCCTTTACTTAATTACGTTGATTGGTGAAGGCGCGATTTCGAAGGTCATGGGGAGGGTGCCGAGGATTTCGCCGTCGACCTGTACTAATGCCTGGCCCGTGGCGCGTGCGCGTGTGGCGCGTATGTATCGAATGTCCGGGCGGCTCGATTGGATGCCGCCTTCGCGCATAGCGTACGAGAGAAGATGCAGGTATCGCAGGCGGCTGTGAGAATTGATTAGGCAGATTTCAAATTCCGGCTGCTCCAGCCGCGCGCGTGGAGTGATAGCCAGGTCTCCGCCGTAGCGCGAAGATTTTCCCACGGCTGCGAAGGTCGCAGGGAAAGTCTGACCTTCGACTTCGATTTCAAACTCCACGGGCTTCCAGCTAGCGAGATGCGAGAGGCCGGAGAACCAGAACGCGCCCTTGCCTATGCGGCGCTTCAAGCGCGGGCGCGTGTGCTGCACTACGGAAGCGTCCAATCCTATGCCCGCCATGAGAAAAAAGTAGCGCCGCTCGCCCGTCTCTTCAACCGTCGCGCAGCCTATGTAAATGGTTCCCGTAAGCCCACGCGCGACACGTTCGGCAGCCTCTCGCACACCGAAAGGCAGTTTTAATTCGCGCGCCAGTACGTTGGCAGTGCCGCGCGCCCAGATGCCTAAATCGACATCCGTTCCAATCAATCCCTGCAAAGCTTCGTTGATGGTGCCGTCGCCGCCTGAAACTACCACCTGCTTTGCGCCTTCGGCTGCGGCGCGCTGCGCTAACTCCGTCGCATCCAGAGGCGCACGGGTTTTCCACGCTTCAACCGTGAGGCCGCGCTCTTCAAGATAGCTACAGAACTGCGACACTTCGCGCTCGCGCCTTGCGCCGCCGCGTCCCGCGTTCGGATTGTAGATTAAAATGGTCTTCTCTTTCTGCATAACGTCAAGGCCACAGAGCATACGACATGCGCCGCGCGATTTGAAAGCGGCGAAGCAAAAACTTATTGACGCGGGCCGTCGAAAACATTTAACGTGACCCGAAAACTGGAGGCGATTTTAATGAAACGTTTGGCCCTCTTCTGGGCAGCCCTGATGGTCTGTCTTTCCGTCGCGTCTTCGGCGCGCTACGCACAGGATTTCTCCAAGGTCGAGATTAAACGCACGCTCGTCAGTGGAAACATACACATGCTCGAAGGCGCTGGCGGCAACATAGCCGTCTCCGTGGGCCGTGACGGCGCGCTGATGGTTGACGACCAGTTCCTGCCGCTCGCGGATAAGATTCGCGCGGAGTTGCGTAAGCTCGGCGACGGAAAATTAAAGTACGTGCTCAACACGCACTGGCACGGAGACCACACGGGCGGCAATCAAGCCTTCGGCCAGGAAGCTACAATCGTCGCGCAGGAGAACGTGCGAAGGCGGCTAGCGGCAGGACAGATGCTTCTGGGCGAGATGATCAAGCCCGCGCCCGAAGCCGCTCTGCCGCTCATCACCTACAATGCTTCCATGACCTTCTTCTTCAACGGCGAAGAGGTGCGCGTCATTCACTACCCACACGGGCACACGGACGGCGACTCAGTCATCTTCTTCACAGGCTCTAACGTAGCGCACCTCGGCGATGATTTCTTCGCCGGAAGATTTCCCTTCGTTGATTTGGAGAGCGGCGGCAGCGTCGAAGGCTTAACGAAAAATATAGCAGAGATAATTCAGAAGCTTCCCGCAGGAGCAAAGATAATTCCAGGCCACGGCCCTCTGTCCACTATAGAAGACCTGCGCCTTTATCATCGCATGCTGAATGAGACTACTGCCGTCGTGCGTAAGGGCATGGCCGCGAGGAAGAGTTTGGAGCAGCTAAAAAAGGAAGGGCTGCCCGAAGAGTGGAAAGCTTGGGGCACAGGCTTCATCAAAACAGACCAGTGGATAGAGACCATCTACAGGAGCTTTTCGCCACAGGGAGGGCAGGGAACAAGGAACCACTATCATCGCCTGTCGTCAGGCTCTTACATCTATCACGGCCACTGATGCAGCTAGAATTTCAGCAAAGGGCGCGCAAGATGGTGTGGCCCGTCCTCATCCTGCTCGCGGTCTTAGCCGCAACTGCTCTGTTGCTGCACGCGGAGGGTCGGCTTTGGCTCTGCTCCTGCGGCTACCTGCTCATCTGGACGGGCAATGCCTGGAGCGCGGACAACTCTCAACACTTCTCAGACCCGTACAGCTTCACGCACGTCCTGCACGGCTTTATGTTCTGCTGGCTGCTCTGGCTGGTTGCTCCGAAGTGGCCGCTCAGTTGGCGCTTCTCTCTGGCAATCTCTGCCGAAGCCGTGTGGGAATTGATTGAGAACTCAAGCTTCGTGATAGAGCGATACCGCGCGGCCACGGCAGCGCTTGGCTATCAGGGCGACACGGTCGTCAACTCGCTCGGCGACATTCTCTTCTGCGCCGCAGGCTTCCTGTTGGCCGAACGCCTGGGCTTTCGTCGCTCGCTCTTGCTCTTCTTCCTGACGGAAGCCGTCCTGCTCGTACTTATCAGAGACAGCCTGCTCCTCAATATACTGATGCTGCTTTATCCTCTGGACTCAATCAAAGCCTGGCAGACGGGCCATTAGCTTCAGAGCTTCCCGTTACTCCAAGCGATAGTTCGGCGCTTCCTTGGTGATGATGACATCGTGTACGTGCGATTCTCTGAGGCCCGCAGAGGTGATGCGGACGAAGCGTGTCTTCTCTTGAAACTCTTTGATGTTATGGCAACCGGTGTAGCCCATGCCGGAGCGCAGGCCGCCTACGAGTTGAGTGACCATGTCTGCGAGCGTGCCGCGATAGGGGACGCGGCCCTCTATGCCTTCGGGCACGAGCTTGGATTCGTTCAGAGTGTCTTCCTGCGCGTAGCGGTCGCGCGATCCTTCGCGCATGGCCCCGATTGAACCCATGCCGCGATAGGATTTGAAAGAGCGCCCTTGGTAAAGAATCACTTCGCCCGGCGCTTCTTCGGTTCCGGCAAAGAGCGAGCCAATCATCACCACGTCCGCGCCCGCAGCAATGGCCTTCGCCACGTCGCCCGAAAACTTCACGCCGCCGTCAGAGATGACCGGAATATTGCTTTTACGCGCGGCCTCGACCGCAGATTGAATCGCTGAAATCTGAGGCACGCCCGCGCCCGTGACTACTCGCGTAGTGCAGATAGAGCCTGGGCCTATGCCGACTTTGATAGCGTCAACGCCCGCGTCAATCAGTTCACGCGCGCCCTCAGTTGTGGCAATGTTTCCGGCCACGAGCTGCGTGTCCGGGTGACGGCGCTTGATTTCGCGCACGGCTTCTACCACGCGCGAAGAGTGGCCGTGCGCTGTGTCTATCACTAAGCAATCCACGCGTGCGCGCACAAGCTCGTCGGCGCGTTCCTTAAAATCTCCGGTCGCGCCGATGGCGGCAGCGCAGCGCAGGCGGCCAAGGTCATCCTTGGCTGCGTTCGGATACTTGATGGCCTTCTGTATGTCCTTGACCGTGATGAGACCTTTGAGGTGCTTGTCGCCGTCTATCACCAGAAGCTTTTCTATGCGATGCTTCTGCAAGACTGCTTTCGCCTGGTCGAGCGTAGTGCCTACTGGGACAGTTACGAGCGGCTGCGGCGTCATCACTTCGGAGACGGCTATGTCGAAGCGAGTTTCAAAGCGCAGGTCGCGGTTGGTGATGATGCCTACGAGGTGGCCGCCTTCATCAACCACGGGGACGCCGCTAATGTGATAACGCTCCATGACTGCGAGCGCGTCGCGCACGGGACGGTCTGGGCGAATCGTCACGGGGTCAACTATCATGCCCGATTCCGAGCGCTTGACCTTATCCACTTCTTCCGCCTGTCGCTCTATGGAAAGGTTCTTGTGTATGACGCCTATGCCGCCCTGCTGTGCGAGCGCGATGGCGAGCGCGGCTTCCGTCACTGTGTCCATAGCGCTTGAGCAGAGCGGAATCTGCAATTGTATGCCGCGCGTAAACTGCGTGGAGGTGTCCGTCTCGTTTGGCAGCACGTCCGAGCGCGCGGGCATTAAAAGAACATCGTCGAAGGTCAGCCCTTCCTGAATATCCTGCTTAATCATGATGTCGCTTTGGCTCACTCCTTGATATTGCCTCAAGTATAAAACGAAAATGCCCGCATCTCTAAGCGGGCATCGGGCAAAAGACTGGATTGTTCGTGTCGAAGAGGCCGCAGACCTTCCGCTTAGAGCGCCGTATGCGCCGCAAAGCTCTGGCGGGGACTTCTGTTTTACTGCGAAAGCTGAGCGTAATTTTCCTTCGTGATGATTATCTCGGCAAGGTTTCCACGCGGTTCGGGTGTCACCTTTGCCGGGCGATTGTTGATGCTGACTTCCAGAGCGTTCAGCTTGCTGCGAGAAAAAAGAATGCTCACGCGCTCGTTGGGCTTGAACTCGCGGGTCTCTTCTGCCTGAAGCATTAGCTCCGATGCTACTCCGTTGTCCACCTTCGAACGCGTCCAGACGCTCTCGCCCTTAGCCTTGATTTGAACTGTAAAGCCGGTCGCGGGATTCAAAGTGCCCGAAGCCGCGTTCGTGTTCGGAGCGGTAGAAGCGTTGGCCGGAACGGATTGAGCGGGCTGGCTTGAACTTTGCGAAGGCGTCGTGCCTTCATTGCTCAAAGCCGCGCCTTCACGTCGCTGATACCAGTGCATGGCTGCGTAGACTCCCAGCGAGAGAATCGCCAGTATCAGAATCGTCAAAAGCAGCGTGACCAGAGGCGAGCGCGAATTGCCGTCCGTGTAGACGCGTGGCTGATAGGGAGTCGAAACTACATCGTCGGGCGAGGTGCCCTGCTCGCGTGCCGTGCGCGCGTAAGCCTCAAGAGCCTCCTTTTCATCAAAGCCAATGTACTTGGCGTAAGCCTTTATGAAGCTCTTGTTGAAGATGCCGCCGGGCAGACGTTTGTAGTCGTCCGACTCTATGGCTTCCAAGTAGCGCGTGGAGATGCGTGTCTGCTCGGATATTTCGCGCAGTGTAATGCCGCGCGCCTCACGTGCGAGCCGCAGTTGTTCCCCAAAAGATGCTGCCATCACCAATCTGCGTCCGCCCTTCGGGAGATGTTTGTGGGCAAAAGGTAAACCTCTCTGGCCTGCTCTTTAAAGAACATTCACAAGTTTCTATTCCGAAGAGCTCTTTAATTTCGAGTCCGCAAGCGCCCTTACTGAGGCAGGCCAAAGTACCATTTGGGCGCACTATAGCGTGCGCGGCTAAACATTGTCAAACTTTTGTGTCGGCAACCTCTCGCGCGCGGTCTTGAAACTTTCGGCGCGCGGTGATACGTTGATGCAATCAAAAGCAATGAACCGTTCCTTTTAATTTCTACAACTGAAGAAGCGAGGATACCAGAATGCCTCTCGAAGCACTCGGAATGGTGGAGACCAAAGGCTTTGTCGGCGCAGTCGAAGCCGCAGACGCGATGGTCAAAGCCGCCAACGTTCAACTTTTAGGCAAAGAGTATATAGGCGCGGGCTACGTCACAATCTTTGTGCGCGGCGACGTGGGCGCGGTCAAGGCCGCTACGGACGCGGGCGCTGCCGCCGCGCGCCGCGTGGGCGAGCTAATCAGCGTACACGTCATCCCCAGACCGCACGGCGAAGTAGAGCGCGTGCTGCCCACAAACGGTCGCACGGGCCACAGCCCGGACGAGCGCGCCATCGGCGGCGGAAGCGCGGGCCAACTGGGCGAAGGCGACGCCGGAGGCTCAGGCCGCTCGCTTTCCGGCACGCGCGAGAACAACAAGGAAAGAGCGAAGTGATTTTGGATTTTAGATTTTAGATTTTGGATTAGCGAAACGGATTTGAAGCTATTCAAACTATATTGCCACTCCAATCGCAAATCCAAAATCTAAAATCCAAAATCGCCGGAGGTGCATTATGTCTGTTGACAAAGACCTGGTGTCGGTACAGCAGGCGCGCGATCTGGTAGAGGCGGCGCATCGCGCTCAGGTCGAGTTGGCGCGGTTCGACCAGGCGAAGATTGACCGCATCTGCGAGGCTATGGCACGCGCTGCGCTCAAAGAGGCGGCGCGGCTCGGGGCTATGGCCGTAGAAGAGACAGGCTACGGCATCCCCGCCGATAAAGAGACGAAGAACCGCTTCGCGGCGGAAGACGTGTGGAACTACTTCAAGGGCCTGCGAACGGTCGGCGTCGTCTCCGAGTCTAAGGATGTCGTGGAGATTGCATCTCCGCGTGGAGTTGTCGCAGGCATCATTCCTTCCACCAACCCTACATCAACGGCCATCTTCAAGTGCCTGATTGCCATCAAGTCTCGCAACGCGATTGTTCTCAGCCCGCACCCTTCCGCCGCGCGCTGCATCAACGAAACGGTCAAGGTGGTAAGAGAGGCTGCCATCAAAGAGGGGCTGCCCGCAGATGCCATAGGCTGCATGACGACCGCCACGATTGAAGGCACGGAAGCTTTGATGAAGCACAAGCAGACGGCAGTCATCCTCGCAACCGGCGGCATAGGTCTGGTGCGCGCCGCTTATTCTTCGGGGAAGCCCGCGTTCGGCGTAGGCCCTGGCAACGTTCCCGTCTTCGTGGAGAGAACCGCGAACGTGGCTAAGGCCGTGCAGGACATTCTTACGGGCAAGACTTTCGACAACGGAACAATCTGCGCTTCTGAGCAGGCAGTGGTCTGCGATGCTCCGATTGAAAAAGCTGTGCGCGAGCAGTTCCGAGCGCAGGGCGCTCATTTCTTAAGCACAGCCGAGGCTGAGCAGTTGGCGAAAGTAGTCGCCACGCCTCAGCGCTCTTTGAACCCTGGAATTGTTGGAAGGTCTGTTGAGGTTATAGCAAAGCTCGCGGGGCTGAATGTTCCTGCTGGCACGCGCTGCCTGATGGCAGACGTTGGCGGCGTAGGCCGTGACTTCCCGCTCTCTATGGAAAAGCTCTCGCCCATACTTGCTTTCTATGTAGAGGACGGCGTAGACCGTGGCGCTGCTCGCTGCTTTGAAATCTTATCTTACGGCGGCATGGGTCACACCGCAGGCATTCACACGCAGTCCAGGGATGCAGCAGTGCGCTACGGCGCGGAGATGCCCGCGTCTCGCATCACCGTCAACACGCCCACGACGCACGGAGCAATCGGTTTCTCGACAGCGCTTCCGCCTTCCATGACCTTGGGCTGCGGCTCCTGGGGCGGCAACGTGACTTCCGACAACGTCTCGCCTTTGCACCTGATGGACATCAAGCGCGTGGCGTTTGAGACGCGGCCCGTGAAGAGCGCGCGTCCGGCCACGTCAGCGCAGAAGCCTGCGGGCGCGCAAGCGGCTGCGAGTCCCGCTCTGGCCCAAGCCTCAGCGCCTTCTGGCAAGAGCATAGGCCGTGAAGAGATTGCTGCTATTGTTGACCGCTTCCTGGCCGGACGCGGCGCTTCGGGTACAAGCGCGACCGGCGGACATGCGACGCTTCATGCAACGGAATCGCCAGCGCCTTACCAGTCCATGACGGATGTAAGCGGCGTGGGCAAGTACGCCGCGCCCGATGCGGCTCCGCACGCCGAAGCGGCTCCGACAGCCGTGGCTTCTAACGGAGGCAACGGTGCGAGAAGCGAAGCTCAACCTGCTGCGGCACCATCGCCAACGCCTCCGCCCGCGCAGCCTGCTACGCCAGCGAGCGCCCCGACAGCTAATGCGCCTGCGACTCAGAGCGCGAACGGCAACAGTCGAAAGGCAGTGGATTTCGTCAGCGAAGACGATGTGCGCCGCGCCATACAGAAGGGCGAGAAGATTTACGTCAACACACGCACCATCATCACGCCCTCGGCGCGCGACATGGGCGAACCGGCAGAGGTCTTTGCGAAAGTTTAGAAGCGGCCAGCAATCAGCAGTCAGCAATCAGCTTTGGCCTTGCTGGCTGACTGCTGACTGCTGATTGCTGAAAGCTAAAGTATGTTCTTAGGAAAAGTGGTCGGCACAGTCTGGTCAACGAAGAAGACGCCTGATTTGGAGGGCGTCCGTTTTTTGATTGTGCATCCTTTTGATTTAGACAAAGAGCCTACGAAGAATATAGTCGTCGTCGCAGACCGGCTGGGCGCGGGCATAGGCGAAACGGTCATGGTCGCCTACGGCAAGGCCGCGCGCTCGGCCATAGGCAATCAGGAGATGGCAATCGAAGCGGCGGTCGTAGGCATAGTTGACCGCATGGACATACAACAGGACACGCTCTCTGAAGACCTGCGCGAATCTGCGCGCGAGCTACACGCACGAGAAAACGGGAGATAATAGTGATGAGTACTGAGATAAAGAAATGCTTTTACTCAGTACTCAGCACTCGTCACTCAGTACTTTTTAAATGGCTAACGAAGAGTTGATTTATAGAATCACGCGGGCGGTTTACGGTCGTTTGGGGACGGGCGCGGACGAGCGCGTGGTAGAGCAGTTGGTGACGGACATTTATCGTGCGATAGAGCCTGTGGTGGAAAACGGGCAAGGAAGCGCGGCGCAGGAGAGGTACCCGGCATCATCTTCGTCATCATCCACCGCGCGAGAGCGTGAGGCGCGAGAGCAGGGGAGCGAGCAGCGATTGATAGTCTCCGTCTTCGGGCTTGACCATCCGGGCATAGTCGCAGGCGTCTCGCAAGTGCTGGCCGAAGCCGATTGCAGCATCATAGACATTAATCAAACGGTCGTGCAGGGCAAGTTCGCCATGGTCATCATCGCGGACATGTCGCGCGCACGCGAATCTGCCACGGCCCTTAAAGACCGCTTCCGCAAAGAGGGCGACCGACTGGGCGTACGCATCTACGCCCAACGCGAAGACCTCTTCAACGCCATGCACAGAATATGAAGACAGTTTTCAGTTTTCAGCCTGGAAGACAAATGTGCTTTTAACTGAAAACTAAAAACCGATTACTGCTTTTATGGAGCCTGAAATAGATCGTCGTTGTCCTGATTGTGGCGCGGCTGTGTGCGCGCAGTCGGCCTTCTGCCCGCAGTGCGGCAGGGCTATGAAAGCGGGCGCGAGTAGTAGCAGCAGCGCGGAAGGCACGGCTGCGGCAGTTACCGAGAGTGCGACGCAGCCCGAAGCTGGGCGTGATGAGAAAAAGGCTGGCGGAAATTCCACCAGGCCGCTTAACATCACGGCTCCTTCTGTGAAGGCCAGCGAGTTGACTTCAAATCCGTTGCCGAAAACCGAACAGGTCTCGCTTCCGGCCCAAGTTGCGCGCGAGCAGATTGCTTCAGGGAAAGCGTTGGAGCAAAGGCCGGAACCTCGCTCGCGCGGGAGAGGGCAGCGAGTCGTGGGCGCTGCGCGCGATGCCGTCGAAGAGAGAATCGCGCCGCGTGTGGAAAAGCTCAAGCAGGCTTCAAACGTCGTCTGGGGCGAAGCGCAGGACGACCCCAACCTGCGCTTTATTCTGGTCGCAATCTTCCTCTTCATCATAGCCATAGTCATCATCCTGCTCGGCACTTATCTCAGATAGGCAATGGAATACACTCAAGCGGAAATCTTGCAGACCGTGCGTATGACGGAGATGGAGCATCTGGACATACGCACCGTCACGCTCGGACTCTCTTTGCGCGATTGCGCCACTGATTCCATAGAGCGCACGGCGGAGCGCGTGCGTGAAAAGATAGAGCGCACCGCCGGTCGGTTAGTCAAGACCGTCAACGAGATAGGCGACGAGGTAGGAATACGAATCGCCAACAAGCGAATCTCTCTGACACCCGTCTCGCAGATTGTCGAAGGAGCGCGCGGCGAGGGCAGTCTCTTGACGCTCGCGCGTGCGATTGACGAAGCGGCGGGCCGTGTCGGAGTTGATTTCGTCGGCGGCTATTCGGCGCTCGTGCATAAGGGCTGGACAAAGAGCGGCGGAGAATTTCTGGATTCCATCCCGGAAGCGCTGGCGAAAACTGAGAGGCTTTGCTCAAGCGTCAACGTCGCAACCTCTCGCGCTGGCATCAACATGGATGCCGTGCAGCGCGTGGGCCGGTTGATAAAGGAGATGGCCGAGCGAACAAGAGAGCGTGGCGGGTTGGCCTGCGCCAAGTTCGTCTGCTTTGCCAACGCGGTCGAAGACAATCCCTTCATGGCCGGAGCCTTTCACGGCACGGGCGAGCCTGAAGCCGTGATTAACGTGGGCGTCTCCGGCCCAGGCGTGGTCAATCATGCTGTGCGCCACGCCCCAAAGGATTTGCCGCTTCACGAACTGGCGGAGCTTATCAAGAAGCTCTCCTTCAAGCTTTCGCGCGCGGGCGAGCTTGTGGGCAGAGAGGCCGCGCGCCGCATGGGGCTTCCCTTCGGCATCATTGACCTGTCTTTAGCGCCTACGCCCGTGCCCGGCGATTCCGTGGCGGAGATAATCGAAGCTATGGGCTTTGAGCGCGCAGGCACACACGGCACGACGGCTGCGCTGGCGCTTCTGACGGACGCGGTTAAAAAGGGCGGCGCGATGGCTTCCGGCTCGGTGGGCGGGATGAGCGGCGCTTTCATTCCCGTCTCGGAAGACGCTGCCATGATAGAGGCTGCGCGAGTGGGCGCTCTCTCTCTGGATAAGCTTGAGGCTTGGACGAGCGTCTGTTCCGTGGGCATAGACATGGTGGCCGTGCCCGGCTCAACATCTGCCGAAACCATTAGCGCCATCATAGCGGACGAGATGGCCGTAGGCGTCATGAATCACAAGACTACGGCTGTGCGTATCATTCCAGTGCCGGGCCGTGAAGTGGGCGAGACGGTAGAGTTCGGCGGACTCCTTGGCTCTGCTCCCATCATGCCCGTCAACACGTTTTCGTCCGAAGCTTTTATACGCAGAGGCGGGCGCATCCCCGCGCCTATTCATTCACTGCGAAATTGAGCTAGAAGCCCTGTAAGACGCGCGGCCATTTTCCTGCCGGGGCCGGGCGACTCTGTGCTACTATGAAGGGCGTTACAACTATCAAGCTGAAAATTTGCGAGGCAAAGAAGGCATGGAAGCGCTGGGCATGGTCGAATGCATGGGGCTGGTGGCTATGATTGAAGCGGCTGACGCTATGGTCAAGGCCGCCAACGTTCACCTGGTTGGCTACGAGAGGATTGATGCGGGGCTTGTGACGGCGATTGTGCGCGGCGACGTGGCGGCTGTCAGAAGCGCCGTAGACGCTGGAGCCGCCGCCGCCAGCCGCGTGGGCAAGGTCGTGGCAACGCACGTCATCCCGCGCCCGCACGCAGACATTGACCAGGGCATTCCCGTGCTCAAGACCGGCGAGACTACGCGCAAGAAGATAGCAGGCTCCGTGCGAGCCAAGTAGGGTTGATGAGAGAGAGGCTTTCGGGCTTCGCTCTCAAGCGATGACACGACACCTGTCGTATTTTTACTGCGCCCGGCGCGTCTTAAAACTTCCACATCACAACCGGCGGCCTGTGAAAGCGGGCCGCTTTTCAATTTTACAGGGACGCTTCTCTTACGGCACTGGTGTTGCGAGGGTGGGGCTTCAGTGAAGGAGGGGAGCTAGATTTGAAAAATATCCTTACGGCGATTCTGGTCGTCATCTCTTTATTGATGCTGGACGTGCGAGCGGGCATCTGCCAGCAGTCCAACCCTGCGAAGCCTTCGACCACCGGGGAGGTTTCAAAACAACCGACGCAGAGCGGACAGGGCGCGTCTTCAAACGCGGGACAGACTGCTACTGCGCCCGCGCCGCTAGACGATAAAGCCAGAAAGATTAGACGAATGGTGCAGAAGATAGGCGTTGCCGGAAGGCTCACGCTCTATCTCAAAAACGGCGAGGAGTTCTACGGCAGCGTCGTCTCTTACGATGAAGAGAGCTTGCGGATTGCCGAGATAGACCTCAAGCAGGTTGTGACTGTTCAATACAGAAACATCAAGAGAATACGCGAGGATTACGGCAAACGCGACCCGCTCACAGGCCAGCGAAGCAATCCTCCGAAGGGCTTCAAAATCGGATTGTCCGTCGGCCTGCTCTTTGTAGCCTTGGCCTTGCCCATCATCGTGCTTGCATCCGCTAAAGACTAGAGCCGGGCTTGTGATGAAAATTGTAGGGGCAGAGGACTTGTCCCTGCCCCTACAGTAACCGCTAGCCTGATAGAGTTTCCTTTACTACCACCCCAGTTTCCTATAGCATAGCAGCCCTTAACATCTCTGCCACCCGGCTTTTGTTTGCAGTAGCACAGACTGGCAAGGGATTGGTTCCCCTCTTAAAAGTAGGTTTCGAAGCCGCACGCCTACTCCAACACCTACTCCGACGCCGGAGCCTACGCCGCCCTGTCCTAACATCACGCTCAGTCCATCTACGCTTCCTGACGCTGCCATAGGCGTACCGTATGAGCAGGAGTTCACGCCCACAGGCGGCGAGCATCCTTACATCTTCAGAGCTACAGGCAACCTGCCGCCGGGTATTTCTCTTTCAAGTAGCGGCCAGCTTTCGGGCACGCCGAGCATCATAGGCAGCTTTGACTTCACCGCCACGGCGACAGACGCTTACGGATGTTCAGGCAGTCAGACGTTCACGCTCACCATCGGCGCTGCGGTTCCGACGCCGACTCCGCCTCCTTCGTCTAATCTCTCGTCACAGCCGATTCTGTTGACGGAAGAGAACTCGGATAGAGCAATCGCGCTCGATTCCGTCTTGTGGACGCGCGACCCTGGCTTCATGACGGCGCAGAATCCGTTCAGTTCCGACGGCCACTCGCGCCTCATGCTTTTCGCCCTCAACGCAGAGTTGCTGGCGGACGAGACCGTGTCAGCCATCACGGCTCAGGCCGAGGATGCTTCGCAGACGGTCTACCCACTGACGGTTGAGTACGTCGGCCCCGTTCCGCAACACAACTGGCTCTCGCAGATGATTATCAAATTGCCGGACGAGATAAAGAGCGCAAAGGAAGTCCGTGTGAGCATCACGCTTCGCAGCCAGCGCAGTAATAAGGTGCTGGTTAAGATGAAACCTTGAGCCGCCTTCACATCGCGCCGAAAAGAGTTATACTTCAAGGCAGATTCGAGCAAGCGAGGATGCCCTGAGTGATAACGACCGTCTGTCTTGACAGCATCTCAAAAGAGTTCACGGAACAGATTCCGGCAGCAGACATCAGCGAAGTTTGCATGCAGGAGAACAAGATAGTCTGGGCTGATGTCGCAGACCCTACGAGCGAGGACTTTCTTGAGCTTGCAGAAGAGTTCAACTTTCATCACCTCTCCATAGAGGACTGCCGCAAAGAACATCAGCGTCCGAAAGTTGAAGAGTATCAGGGCTACTACTTCATAGTCCTTTACGAAGCCCAACTCGTAGGCCCGCACGACCATCTGGAACTGCGCGAGTTGAATATCTTCCTCGGCGCAAACTTCCTTGTCACAGTACACAGCCAGCCCATTCGCGCCGTCAAGACCGCCGAAAGGCTCTGGCATGAGTGGACGGATAGAGCCGAGCACGGCTCAGGTCTTCTGGCTTATCTCTTGATGGATGCGATTGTGGACGACTACCTGCCGCTTCTGGACATTCTCTCAGAGAGGATGGACGAACTCGAAGACCAAATCTTCGGTGACTTCGACCCCGAAGCTCTCGAAGAGATTTTCAGAATCAAGAAGCAGCTACTTTACCTGCGCCGCTCCATCACGCCGCTCAGGGATGTCTTCAACACTCTGCTCAGGCGAGAGCAGCCGCTCTTTGCGCGCGAGACGCACGTCTATTTTCAAGACATCTTCGACCACATCATTCGAGTGGCCGACACGATTGACACGCTGCGCGACATGCTAGGCTCCACTATGGACGCTTATCTCTCCGTGCAGGGAAATCGCATGAACATGATTATGAAGCGGCTGACTTCTATCGCCACGATTTTGATGTCCGTCACTTTAATCGCTGGCATCTACGGGATGAATTTTCAGCACATGCCGGAGATTGGCTGGAAGTACGGCTACGTCTTCGCGCTCGTTTCTATGTTGGTGGTTGGATTGACGCTCTACATTTACTTGAAGAAGGTTAAGTGGCTATGAGGAGAGAGTCGCGGCGCGAGCACAACCCTGTGAAGGCGAAAAGCGAAGAGGCCGCCACGCTCGCATCCAGCCTGGCCCCGCTCGAAGAACTCGGAAAGCGCGGCTCGAAAAATCATCCGAACGGCTCAATCGTGCTGGACACGGCGGAGCTAAAGGTGCCGAAGGATTTTATAGAAGAAGAGGCACCCAACGGCGGCCTCGGCCTTGAGCCTGTAGTCATCTTCATCATCGCCCTCGCCCTGGCCTTCATAGCCTTCATCACCTACCTGATTTCGATTGAGCCACCGAAGTAAAACTCAGCGAATTCAAAACGCAACCTTCAGGCTATGAATATTCACATTGCGCCGGAAAGATGCTAATCTCCGTGCCTCCTCAGAAATTTAATCCGGCCACATCACATGGAGGGACGGATGACCCCCAATCCAGAGACCATTGAGCGGCTGCGCGCTCTCCTGGCGCAGATCACGACGCTAACCACCACGAATGAAATTCACTGGGAGCGACAGCTTAATAGCGCGCATCGCTACGCACGGTGGAACAACAACCTGCTTATCTTAGGCCCGGACGCTCCGACGGACGAAAAGGAAATCCCGCGCTATCTCTTCATCACGCCGTTCGATTCGCCGGACTGCATAGAAGTCGGCTCGGACGATGCGGAGTTGGGCGCTGCCGTGCTGGCGCTCGTGCGCGCCGTGGAAGCGCAGACGCGCAACCAGAAACCCGTAGACCCTTTCGGTGTGACGCAGGAATTGCTGCATCGCCTGACGCACTAACGAAAAGTTTCTCAGCCTCTATTTAAAACAGGAGTGAATCGTAGAAATGTCCGAATCTTTATCCAGAAGCGAAGAAGCAGAAGCGCTGTCCAGAATCCCGCTCTTCAGACAGCTAGACCAGACCGAGCTTGAGAATCTGGCAGAGAGCGTGGATCAGGTTCATTACAAAGCAGGCGAGGTTATCTTTCATGCAAATGATCCGGGCGATGCGCTCTACGTGATTGACGAAGGGGCCGTGCGTATCTGGGTTCACGACGCAGACGTTAAGGAGGTCACGCTTTCGGAACTCAGGCCCGGCGAATTCCTGGGCGAGATGGCCGTGCTGGACGGCGGCGAACGCTCTGCCAACGCGACGGCGATTGTAGATTCCACGCTTCACCGCCTGAGCCGCGACGACGTTCAAAGTTTCCTGCTCCGGTATCCTCACGCCGCGACGGATGTCATACGAGAGGTCGCGGCCCGCCTGCGACAAACGAACCTGCTCGTCTCTCAGCGCGTGACGCGCAACGTCAACGAGGCTATGGAAGAGAAGATGACCGTGGGCCAGAGAGTCGCAGACAAGGTGGCTTCGTTCGGCGGCTCGTGGACGTTCATCTTCATCTACGGCGGCTTTCTTATTATCTGGATGGCTACGAATACGTTCCTGCTCGCGCGCATGGGGCGCGGGCCGGACGGCGCGCAGTTCGACCCTTACCCGTACATTCTTCTGAATCTCATGCTCTCCATGACGGCGGCGTTGCAGGCGCCTATCATCATGATGTCGCAGAACCGGGCCGGAGAGAAGGATAGGCTGGCGGCGGAGCAGGACTTTAAAGTTAATCTCAAAAGCGAACTGATGCTCGAAGAGATGCTCAGAAAAGATAAAGAGCGCGGCGAGAAGATGAATGAGCTAGTCGAGATGGTGCGCTCGCTCCAGAACGCTCAAAAAAGCGACTAACAAAACTGTAGGGGCAGAGGACATGTCCTCTGCCCCTACATTCATCATGATGCCGGAGGTTTTATTAGGGTCTGTTGCGCGAGCCGGTCGGGGCGGCTTGTGACTTCTGTTGCGGATTGCTTCGCGTGCCGGGTGCGGTCGTGTTATTGGTCACGGGCTGGCTTGGCGCGGCTCCTCCCGTCGGAGCTATGCGACCGCTTCGTGTGAGCGCGATGCGCTTTTCTCCGCCTGCGCCTTCGGCGACCGCCACGCGAATAGAGCGGAACGTGCCGTCGCGGTTTTTGTTGGTCGGATTGTAGCTGACTATGTACTGCGTACGCAGGTCTCGTATGATTTCGTTGGCGATGCCGGGCAACTCCGAAAGAGAGTTGGGGAAGAAGGCGCGGCCTCCGGTCTCCTTCGCCAGCCGGTTGATGAAGTTCATGGCCTCTTCGCGCGAAGACTTGCGTATAAGCCCGCCGTTCTCTCTATCAAGCTCGTTGACGAAGCCTATGACGAAAATCTGTACGTCCTCTTCACGAAGCTTCGCAAAGAGTTGATCCTTCTTGTAGAAGCTGTCGCGCTCCTCGCCGTCGGTCACCAGAATCAAGGCGCGGCGTCGGCGGTCATCGAAATTGCTCTTCTTATATTGCGAGACATGCTCGGACGAGAGATATACGGCATCAACAATGGCAGTCTGCCCGCCCTCTATGAACATGCTGTCAAGCGCATCCATGAGCAACTGCTTGTTCGGCGTGAAATCCTGAAGCGTCTCTATCTTGTCGCTGTCGATGAAGCGCACTAAAAAAGTTTCGTCGCCGGGCTTGTTGCTATCTATGATAGACTTGGCGGCCTCTATCACCTTGTCAATCTGCGAGCGCATGGAGCCGGAATTGTCCACGGCCAGGCCGTAAGAGATGGGCACCTCTTCGCGCGTCACCTGGAAGATGGGTTGCAGCACGCCGTCCTCGTAGACTTTGAACTCTTCGGGCCGGACGTTGTTAATCGGCGAGTTGAAGCGGTCTATGACGCGCACCTGAAGATTCACAAGGTTCGCATCAATCTTAAGAATTTCATTCGGATCAATCTCAACGCCTAAAACGTCCGGCGTAGGCACGGGCGTAGGCTTGGCGGGCGGCGGCGGAGGTGCTTCGTCCAGGATGGGCGGCTGTGTTGTGCGCGTAGGCGTAGGCTGCGGCTGAGCCGTTCCTCCTGTGCGGCGCGAGCGCCCGTCCTGCGGTCGGGTTTGAGCAAAGCTGGACAGGCCCAGGATAGCGAACAAGAGCAGGCAGGCGACGGTAAAGAGCCACGCACGCGTGCCTGCTGCATTTGAAGATTGACGATTTTTCATCATTGAGACCTCTAGAAGAAAACGACAGACCCGGATGCTTGGATGCCGTGAGCGGCCAGTTAGTTGATGGCCGTTGCCCAGGAAAATTAAAACTTTTTCGCCCCTTTTCAAGCATGAGCGCCCTGCTCCCTGAAACTCCCTCAGCCCATAAAAATGCTCCGGGGAGAGGGCAATTCTGGAAAGCAGGGCGCTCATGCTTGCTTTGAGCCGCCTTTTTAATTAGTGGCTCCGGTGCGGCTGGGGCTTATCCAGCAGAGCGCGTGTCCGCCAAGAGAGAAAACCCAATTTGGTGCTTAACTCAAAAAGCGGGTGCGCGCTCTATTGTCTGCACACACTCGGCTCGGATGCCTGTCACGCCTTTGCCGGTTGGCCGTGCGGTGCGACTTCGCCCCGACGGCTTTTAACGGGCGCGTGACTAGCGCGGTTTGATAACAGCATAATAGCCATCGCGGTTTCGCACAAACAGGCGGGGCAGCCCGCGCGGCGGCGTGACCTTTACTTTCAGCTTGTGCCACTTGCCGTCGTTGGCGAAATTCTTTGGCTTGTAGCCGATTGAGTACTGATGGCGAAGCTCAAGCGCTATGCGCTCGAAGATTTCATCCATCTCGGCTGCGGAATTCGGGAAGAAGGCTTTGCCGCCTGAAACACTCGATAGCTCGTCCAGTATGCTCTGGCCCAACATCCCCTCGTTGCTGCCGGGGTCGTTCCCGCCCAAGATGCCTATGCCGTAGAGCACCACGTCCGATTCTTTCAAGAGCTTGCGAACTTCGCTGAAGGTATAGCGCGAGTCGTTATCCTGCCCGTCAGAGATGAGTATGATTGCGCGTTTCGGATGCGCGCCGCGCTGCACCTTCTCCACGCCTAGGTAACAGGCATCGTAAAGCGCGGTCTGCCCCTTGGTCTGCACGAAGGTCAGCTTGTTGAGAACCGCGTCGCCGTCACGCGTTCTTTCCATCAGAAGCTGCGCGCGATTGTTAAAGCCTATTAAGAAATATTCGTCAGAATTATGGCTGGTTTCTATAAATCTGGAGAGCGCCTGTCGTGCGCGGCTAATCTTGTCACCGGACATCGAGCCGGAAAGGTCAAAGACTATGCCGACCGAGACGGGCGCGTCGTCATCCGAGAAATACGTTATCTCCTGCTCTTCCTTGTCGTCGAAGACCTTGAAGGCGTTCTGTTGAAGCCCCGATACGTAGCGACCGTACTGGTCTGTGACCGTGACGGTCAAAGTCACAAGGTCTGTGTTGATGACCTCGACTTCGCCTGCGGGACGGCCATCCTGTTTTCCGGGCGGCGTAGGCTGCGGAACGGCGTCTTGTGTCTTCTTCTGTTGTGCAGTGGAAAGTGTGGGCGCTAGGGCAGCGACCAGCAAGAGGGCGAGCGAGGTGATGAGCGCAATTTGAATTGCTCTGGAGCGCTTTCGATTCATTATTCCCCCCTTATATCTTTACGGTCATGCCCTGTAGCCCAAAATCTACAGGCCGAGCCGTCTCGATAAAGGATAGTAGTCTCGCATCCCTTTCCCAGGTCAACTTCATGACCAGTGAAAGCAACGCGCCGCAAATTTTAGAAGCGATCTTTAGGACCGGCTTTCCCTGCGGGGGAGACTACCGCTCGTTCGGCTTCGGTCACATGTCCCTGTAGCTGAATCGCATTGTAGGACACAAAAGCGCGCGGGCGCAAGAATGCCGTCGAGTTTGAAGCGAAGAAGGGAATTAACAGGACAAGAAGAAATTGATTCATTGATTCATCGGTTCATTGAATCAATGAACCGATGAATCAATGAATCAATCCCTTCTATCCTGTTTGAATCTATCTCTTATTGTCCTCCGGCATCCAGGGCGGCGATGGCATTTATCAGCTTGGCCTTCGTCGCGGGGCCTACCAATCCGTCGGCTTTCAGCCCCTTGCTCGATTGAAAGTTACGCACGGCTGCCAGAGTATTCTTGCCGAAGACTCCGTCGTCGTTTCCTTCTGCGAGCAAGCCTAAACGCATCAACTGCTCTTGAAGTATCTTGACGTTCGCGCCCACGTCCTTGAATCTGAGGATTACGTTCGAAGGCGGAAGCACTGGAATCGGAGTAGGCGTTGGCGTCGGAGTCGCAACAGGCTGAGTGACGGGTTGAGCCGCTCCTGTTCCCGCTCCCGCCCCGGTTGTAGCTGCTACTGCTGATGCCAGAAGGTCGCGTGCCATCTGTAGCATGACGGTGCGCTTCAAAGCTCCGCAGTCATAGTGCCAAGTGGGGCCTTGTCCGGGCACCTCCATATGCATCCACCAGCCCTTCGCGGCGGGCCACAGACCGAGCGCGGCCTGAAGCCGTCTCTTATTCTGAACAGCCCAGGGCTTCGGACAATCCATCCCGTCGTCCGTCCAGGCGGGCGACGGAACCTGAAGCGGAATGTCCAATCCGTTGCCCGCAGCCCACGCCATGATTGCAATCACAGGCTTCAAGACATCGTCGGCAGGAATCCACAAATCGTAGGCATGCTTGTTAAAGTCCGGGCTGCCTCCTGTGAAGCCTACCATCTCGATTTGCAGGGCGGCGTTGGTGTTGGCGTTAAAGGGCGGGCTGCCGTGCAGGGCCGCAGCCTGTTTACTGAGCGGGCGACATTGAACAATGCGATTCTCGCCGACGATGAAGTGCGGCGCGCTGTTGTGTGCGCTCAGAGTATTCCAGGCAGCTTTGACGCTGTTCCCTTCCGTCGTGTGCAGCACTCCTATCTGCGAGTGCGCGCTGGCGAAATAAGGTTTGCCGCCGGGGCGCTTAATCTCTTTGCGTTCAACTTCGTAATTCAAAATCTGGGCAGGCCAATCTGTAATCATAGAGACTCCTTTCGGGCTAGAGGAAATTTGTAAGTCTGCATGGCGTTAATTGCTTGATAAGAGCGCGTCGTCTTTTGGGCCACGAAGATTATGCGAGAGACTGGATTTGACTATGGCCGTATATACTCATGACGGCTGAATGTCAACAAATTATAGGTAGCGTCTATTCACACACCTGGCCCATCCTTACTTCCTTTTGAATAATCCTCTAACTCTCTATGCAATTTGGCAGGCAAAACATTTCATCGTCGCGGCGTGGCGGATAGCGCAACTTTTCGCGCATCTTAGCGTGTATCAACTTGCCAGAAGGCGTGAGCCTTCGTCCGGTCGCGCAGGGGTGAGGGCGCGTGCTATACTTTTTGGCGTCGCCCTATTAACAGCGAGCGCGAACAGAACTCTTTCTCTTCCCGACTATCAGGTAACAAATGGCCGAGTTTATTTGTCGTTTAGGAACTCCGGCGGGCGAAGTCGTCACGCGAACGGTGGAGGCTGCGGGCGTGCAGGAAGCGCGCGTGCGTCTTGAGCGTGAAGGCTACAGGGTGTTTGCTGTCACGCCGCCGAAGACAACGGGCGTCGCGGCGCTCACGCGTCGCGGGGGCAGTGGCGCGCACCCGCGCGTCAAGGCTGGCGACTTCCTGCTCTTCAATCAACAACTGGCGGCGCTCATACGCGCGGGCATCCCCATACTGCAAGCCATCTCCATGCTCAGAAAGCGCTCGGTTTCCGCACGCTTGCGCGCCGTGCTGGCCGATGTTGAGGAAGAGATTCGCGGCGGCGCTGCGCTCTCGCAGGCTTTCGCCAAGCAGGGAACCATCTTTCCGCGCATCTACACCGCGTCTATTCTTGCAGGTGAGAGAAGCGGCGCGCTCGACGAGATTCTCTCGCGCTACGTGACCTACATGCGCCGCAGCGTGGGCGTGCGCCGCAAAGTTCGAGGCGCGCTTGCTTACCCAATGCTGCTGCTCGCGGCATCCTTCGGTATGGTCGTCTTCCTGACCGTTTACGTCGTGCCGCGCATGTCGAATCTCTTTAAGGATTTCTCAAAGACGGGTTTGCCGCTTCTGACGCAGATTGTGGTGGGCATCTCCAACTGGGTGACGGCGAATCTTTTCTGGTTCGGCCCGCTCATAGCCATCACAGCCGCAGCCATTATCATCTGGTCGCGCACGCCCGGCGGCAAGCTGACGATTGACCGCAACATTCTAAAGATTCCAATTATAGGCCAGCTTCTGATACAGATTGCGACGGCACAGGCCACGCGCTCGCTCGCAACGCTTCTGGCTGGCGGCATCACCCTGGTCGAATCCTGGGAGATTGCAGCCGAAAGCATCACCAACAGAGAGTTGCGCCAGCGTAGCTCAGCCATCCTGCCCATGATTCGTGAGGGCCGCTCGTTTACGGAGAGCCTGGAGAGCGCCGACTGGATGCCGGAACTGGCGCTCGACATGATAGGCATAGGCGAGCGTTCGGGCAGTTTACGCGAGATGCTCGAAGAGGTCTCTGTCTTTTACGATGCGGAGGCCGAGGTCAAGCTCGAACAGTTGACGACGACGCTTGAGCCTGCCATCCTAATCGTCATGGGCGGCGTGGTCATCACCATCCTGCTCGCTATTTATCTCCCGATTATTCAATCAATATCGAATGCGCCGACGCGATGAGCATTCAGCAATCAACTATCAGCAGTCAGCTTAAAGCGACTGCTCGGCCACGGTTGCAGGTAGACAAAAAACTAACGGTTTGAAAATCACATTTGATAAGCAGTCGGATATTATCTCGCAAGCATCTGAATTAAAGCTGATAGCTGACTGCTGATTGCTGACGAGCTTTATGAAATCTGAAGAATACACGGAAACTATAGTCTCTTTTGGCGAGACGACTCAGCCGATTAAGCCGGAGGATCGCGTGCTGCCTCTGCCGGAGGACGGCGACCCGCCGGAGGTGCGCGAGGCCAAGAAGCTTGCGTTGCGTTACCGCCTGCCTTACATAGACCTGCTGCCGCCCGAAGGCGAATCACCGATTGACTACTCTCTGCTGGCGGAGTTGCCCGTTGACCTGATGCTGCGCTACCAGTTCGTGCCGCTCAGGCGCGAGGGCCGCCGCCTGCACATAGCAATGGCAGACCCTACAGACCTTGAGCGTCTGGACGAACTCTCCAGCGCGCTTCACGCTCGCATACAGGCGTACGTGGCTACAGCCGGGGCCATCGACGTTGTGCTTCGCAAAGGCGACGCCACGCAGCGCGTGCTTCAGGAAGCTGCCTCGAACTTCCGCATCTCGCTGGTCAAAGAGACAGAGACGGGCGAAGAGATTTTAGACCTCGACCGCCTGGCGACAGACTCAGACATGTCGCCGATTATCAAGCTCGTCGACACCATCATCTTCAACGCTATGGAGTCGCGCGCATCCGACATTCACATAGAGACGCGCGACACGGAAGTGCAGGTCAAGTATCGCATTGACGGCGCGCTGTACCAGAAGGTAGACCCGATTGACTTGGCCTATCATCAAACGCTGATTTCGCGCATCAAGGTCATGTCGGAACTGGACATCGCAGAGCGACGTGTCCCGCAGGACGGTCGCTTTCGCGTGCGCTACAAGGGCAGGAACGTTGACTTTCGCGTCTCCATCATGCCGACCATTCACGGCGAAGACGCTGTCATTCGTATCCTGGACAAGGAGCAGATTAACGAAGAGTTTCGCAACCTGAATCTGGACGTGGTCGGATTCGGCGAAGATGATTTGAGGAAGTTCCGCCGCTACATAGCAGAGCCTTACGGGATGGTGCTCGTCACAGGCCCCACGGGTTCCGGCAAGACGACTACGCTTTACGCTGCCTTGAACGAGATTAGAAACGAAGAAGACAAGATAATCACCATCGAAGACCCCGTGGAGTATCAGCTTCACGGCATCACGCAGATTCCCGTGAACGAGAAGAAGGGCCTCTCTTTCGCGCGCGGTCTTCGCTCAATCCTTCGCCACGACCCCGACAAGATAATGGTCGGAGAGATACGCGACACCGAGACGGCGCAGATAGCCATTCAGTCCGCTCTGACGGGCCACCTTGTTTTCACAACGGTTCACGCCAACAACGTCATTGACGTTATAGGCCGTTTCCTGAACATGGGCGTGGAGCCGTATAATTTCGTCTCAAGCTTGAACTGTGTGCTGGCTCAGCGCCTTGTGCGTATGCTCTGCCACGTCTGCAAGCGCCCGTACGATATTTCAGACGAAGAGTTGCTCGAATCGGGCCTGCATCCTGCGGAGCATCGTCATCGCACCTTCTATCGCAGCGTGGGCTGCGACGCGTGCAATCACACGGGCTATCGCGGGCGCACCGCGATTCACGAGCTTCTGGATTTGACCGATAATATTCGTGAGATGATTGTGGAGAGGCGTCCCGGCTCGGAAGTCCGCCGCGCTGCCGAAGCCGAAGGCTTATCGAGCTTGAGAGAATCCGCGCTCGAAAAAGTTTTCGCAGGCATCTCTACGCTCCACGAGATTAATCGTGTCACGTTCGTCGAAGAGATAAACTTAGGATAGCAATCAGCGTTCAGCCATCAGCAATCAGCTTTGAAAGAGCTATTGCGAAAGCTGATTGCTGATGGCTGATTGCTTTTTTAAAGGAACTGCGCTCGCGCCGTCGCGTGTAATTTTCCAGGCTCTGCTTCGGAGTCTTTCGGGTTATTTAAGAATTGTTTGGAGAGGCTATAGATGAAAACATTTGCCCGCCCACGCTCGATTGCATCGCTCATAGTCATCATCAGCCTGCTGGCTGTGCCTATGGTTGCGCTCGCCAAAAAGGGCGAGAAGTATTACAACCAGGGGCTTGTCTACGAGAAGGCGCAGCAATGGGAGAAGGCCGCAGAGCAATACTCGCTCGCGCTGGCTGCGAATCCGGATGACACGGAATACCAGTTGCGATACCGCCGCGCCGTCTTCAACGCCTCGCAGGTTTTGATGCAGCAGGGAAGAGCGCTCGCGGAGAAGAGCGATTTTCTCGGAGCCTATAACGCCTTCCGGCAATCTTACGCCTACGACCCCGTGAACGAGCTTGCGCTCTCGGAGATGGAGCGCATGCTGCGCCTGCAAAAAGATAAAGAGGCGGGGCTTCCCACAAACAATATGCAGGTCGGCGGAACCTTAAGGGGGTCTCCGACCTCTCTGCGCGAAGCGGGAGCGCTCACAGGAGGCACGACGCCCGCAGCCATCTCAGGCGCTCGTGACATAGCGGTGCCTGCCGTTCCGCAGCAGCGCGTAGAGCAGTTGCGAATCGTTACCTACAGTGGCGACCTCAAAGCTTTCATACGCACCTACGCAGAACTGCTCGGCCTCAACGTGGTCTTCGACAGCCAGAGCTTCCGGCAGCCGCGCAACATAGACATCTCTTTAAAGGATGTGACCGCCGCGCAGGCGCTTGATTACGTCTTTCTTCAGGAAGGACTCTTCTTTCAGAAACTCGGACGCCGCACCATCCTGGTCGCAGACCAGCAGCGCAGAGGAACCTATCAGCAGCTAGTCATACGCACCTTCTATCTCTCGAACTTAAAACCGGCTGATGCGGAAAAGTATATTGGCCGTGCTATCCCGGCGCAGGCGGGACGCCCTACAACCATAGCCATCGCTGACCCGGACACCAACAGCATCACCATACGCGACACGGCGGAGAACGTCCGGCTCATAGGCGACCTGCTGGCGAGCCTGGATAAAGACCGCGCAGAGGTCGTGATGGACGTGAACATCTACGAAGTCTCGCGCGACGACCTGTTGAAGATAGGCAACCAGATAGGCTCGAACACCACGCTCATCAACCTGGGAAGCGCGCAGGGCGGCATTACCAGCCGGAGCAATTTCCCGCTCGCTCTGCCTACGGCATTGGGCGTAGGTTTCGCACTTCCGCCTTCAGCCATCGCCCTGCTTCAGGGCCGAGACCGCACGAAGCTTCTTTTCACGACACAGATTCACGCCTTCAACAACGAAGAGTCCACGGCGCGCATAGGACAGCGCGTGCCCGTGCAGACGGCTCAGACTTTTCCCTTCGGCACGACCAACACCACGAACCAGCCGGGCGGAGTCAATCAGGGCGTGGGCTTTGCCGGAGGCTTTCCGGTCTTCAACTACGAGCAGACGGGTCTGACTTTGAAGTTCCTGCCGACGGTTTATCCTAACCTGGACGTGCAGGTGAAGATGAGCATTGAGTCTAAGGACGTTATCAATCCGGGCAATCCTACGCCTACGTTTACGGAGCGCTCGATTGCTGGCACGGCTCGCATACAGAACAATCGAACGATGATGCTCGCCAGCATAGCGCAAGGCTCGCAGTCGCAGTCGCGCGTAGGGCTGCCGCTTCTGGGCCTCATCCCTGTCCTTGGTCGTTTCTTTACAGCACCGGAAGATCGCAACCGTCAGGTGGACATCGTTATCGCGGTTACGCCTAGGGTGCTGCGCGCTCCCGCCGTGACGCCGGACGACGAGATGATGCGCCCCTCTGGAACTTTGCAGACGCCCACGAGCGGCTCCGTGCAGGCCGTGCTTGAAGATGCTGAGCGCGAAGACCAGCTTGCCGAAGCGCGTCGCGCCGCACGCAACCAAGCGGTCGCGCAGAACGCTCAGCCGCAACAGCAGCAACAACAGGCGCAGGCCGTAAACGCTCAACCACAAAAGCCCATCCTTGACGAAGAGCCTCCGGCCTACGTGCCAGCGCCGCGCGTGCTGATGGGCGATGGCGTGCAGGCCGGTGCGCCGACTGGCGGAAGCGACGCCGCCTCGAACATCTCTAAAGCTCTTCCGGCTAACCTTCGGCCTCTGCCTGTGAATGTTCCCAAGGCGGATTTGCCCGTGCCCGGAAATGCTTCGAACAATTCAACGACCAGCGCGCCCACGTCCAACCTGTCTGCGCCCGCGAGCAACACGTCGCAGGCTAAGCCACTGACGACGACGAGCGGCGCGACTGACAATGCGAGCGCTAATGACGATGCTCCTCCAATGCGTCGACTGGACAACGCCGCGCCAGCGAAGCCTTCCTTCATAGGCCCGCAGCTTGAGACGCAGGAGAGGCGCGACGACGCCACCACGCAGCCCTCTTCTTTGAAGAACAATGCGAGCGCGCCTTCGCAGGCGAAAGCTGTTGCGGCTGGCAGCACAACGTTCGTGACGCGAAGCGCAGCCGGTTTAATGCTCCTGCCGAAGTTGCAGGAGTTGCGCGTGGGCGAGCGTCGCCAGATAACGCTTCTGCTCAAGACGGACGCGCCTCTGGGGTTGGCCGCTCTGACCTTCAAGTTCGACCCGCAACGGTTGCGTATCAGCAACGTGTCGACCGGCAACCTGCTGGCGACAGGCGAAGGAGGAGCACAGCCTATCCTGACGCAATCGGTTGACGCTAAGGGGCTGCTGCTCGTCTCTGTCGCGCCGCCTGCGGGCGCTCAGCCCATCACGGGCGCGGGTGTGCTCGTCTTCATAGAAGTGGAGGCGCTTGCCACGGGCGAAAGCATTTTCAGCTTCGATAAGAACAACGTTCATCTGGTCGCAGCCGACGGTCGCACCGTCCTGATTGACCTCTCGGAAGTGAAGGTAATCGTAAAGCAGTAGATGAGAGTAAAGAACGCAAGAGGGTTCACGCTGCTTGAGCTTGTCATCACGCTTTTCATCCTGGCGATTCTGACGCTGGGCGTGCTGCCGCTCGTGCAGACGGCTGTGAAGCGACAGCGCGAGCAGCAGTTGCGCGAGGCTTTGCGCGAGATGCGAAGCGCGATTGACCAGTTTCACCGCGATGTCATAGGCGGCCCCTGCGCTCCGGCAGCAGCAGGAGGCGCGGCGCAGCAGCAGGGCCAGCCGCCGAACCAAGCTGTCCCACCCGGCCAGCAGCAAGCTCTGATAGACCCGCGCAGCCGCGTCATGATTACCGACTGCACAATCTTCTCCGTGGACAATCCTGACCGCTATCCGCCCGACCTTGAAACTCTCGTCAACGGCGTTTCGATTGCTCCGCGCGCCGGAGCCGGCGGTAATCAGTTCGGCGGAGTCGGCCTCGGCAACGACACGCGCAACGCTACGGACGTGGCCGGAACCTTAGCGACGAAGAAGAAGGTTTACCTCAGAGAGATTCCGGTTGACCCCATGACGGGCACGCGCGAGTGGGACTTGCGCTCGCTCTATGACAACTCGGATTCAACCTCCTGGGGCGGCGAGAACGTCTTCGACGTGCGCTCGCAATCCAAGGCCACTGCGCTCAACGGAGAGAAGTACAATGAGTGGTAGGAAGAGAGCCGTGCGTGGCTTTACGCTGCTGGAATTGATGATAGTGATGTTCATACTCGTCATTCTGGCATCGGTCGCTCTGCCGCAATACAGAAAGATTATGCTTCACGCGCGCGAGACCGTCCTGCGCGACGACCTCTTCCAGATGCGTAAGGCCATAGACCAGTTCACGGCGGACAAGGGAGCGCTGCCGCAATCGCCCGACGACCTGGCCGGAAAATACCTCAGAGAGATTCCTGTTGACCCCATCACCAACGAGCGCGACTGGAACTGGATCACGGGCGAAGACCCCTACGCGACCGAAGGCGGCACGGGCATAGTAGATGTCCATAGCTCCTCTACCGAAGAAGCCTCCGACGGCACGCGCTACAACGAATGGTGATGGCTGATAATCCTTTGAACAGGTTGGTTAATCCGCGACTGCCTGCGGCGGCCATAGGGCTTGAGGCGGGCGAGGCTTCGGCTGTGCTTCTGGAGCGCAGGCGCAGTCTCTTTACCATCAAGCGCGCGGCCACCATCACGCTTCCACGCCAGCTTCTCAAACCGAACTTTGAAGAGACGAACATCTCGGACATGAACGAGTTGGCCGAAGCCCTGGCGCAGCTTGTCACGAGCGCGGGGCTTCAGAGACAGAAGCGATGGTCTGTGGCTCTGCCCGGCGCGGCCACTCGCTCCGCGATTATGACTTTAGAGAGCGCGCCCGCATCACGCGCAGAGATGGACGAGGTCTTGCGCTGGAAGATGGAGCGCGTCTTCGGTCATCCGGTCGAAGAGCTTCGGGTGGCGCACGAGCGGCTTGGCGCGGACGCGCAGGGTCGCGCGCGTTACATTGCCGTCGCGGCTCGCCTCAGCGTGCTTGCCGAATACGAGACAGTCTTTGCCGCACTGGGCTGGCGCGCGGGGCTTATCCTGCCGCGTCACGTAGCCGAGATGCAGTGGCTTGAGAAGCGCGGTGCCGCGTGGCACGGCGACAGTCTTCTGGTCAGTTCGCACCCGGAAGGCTTTACGGCTGTGATAGTGCGCGGCTCGCAGCCTCTGGCCGTGCGCGCCATCATCTGCGACCCCGAAGACCGCGACGACGAGCTTTATCGCCTGCTGCTCTTTTACAGAGACCGCCTGGCCGCGCCGCCGGAGGCCGCCACCGTCTACGGCATAGAGAGACTGCTGGCAATAGGCGAGGGCATCAAGAGCGACCACGTAGGAGACATAGTCAACGACACACTGGGCGTCACCCTGGCCTCTATGGAGGCCGCAGACGTTGGCCTTGCGCTCCCCTCCACAGACCTGAGCTTCGACGCCATAGCCGCCTCTGCGGGCCTCGCCACGATGGCGTGGAGATAAAGCGGGTCATTCTGAAACTTTTACAGTTCCACAGGCGTAAAACCTGAGCATGAGTGTAAACGCTGTTCCCCTTAATCTGAGCGCCGTAGCCGATTGCGATCTGGTCACAAGGGCCATACGCGGGCGCGAGGACGGCTTCAATGAGTTGGTGCGCCGCTACCAGCGCCCGATTGCGGCTTATGTTTACCGCATGGTTGGGGATTACGATTCGGCGCTGGATTTGACGCAAGAGGTCTTCATCAAAGTCTACAGTTCGCTTGAGCGCTATCGCCCTGAGTTCAAGTTCTCCACCTGGATTTACAAGATAGCTCACAACGCGTCGGTCGACCACCTTCGCCGCAACTCTTCGCGCGAGCAGGCGCTCTCAACGGAAGTGGGCGGCGAGGAGCGAGAGATAACGGTCATGAGCCGCAAGCTCTCGCCCGAACAGGAGTACGCCGTAGAGGAGCGTCGAGCCGAGATAGAGCGCGTCGTGCGACAGCTTCCGGCAGTCTATCGTGAGCTAATAATACTTCGCCACCAGCACGACCTGAGCTACGACGAGATTGCGGAGGTGACTAGCCTCCCGCTCGGCACCGTCAAGAATCGTCTCTTTCGCGCGCGGGAAATGATGCGACAGCAGTTTGTCGAAAGAGGCATCACGGGAATTTAAGAGCATTGCTTGCGGGAAAGATTGAATGACCGAGCTTGCAAGAGACAACATGGCCTGCCTGAGCGCTGAGGTCGCCGCCTACCTGGACGGCGAGCTTAGGTCGGGTGCGCTTGAGGCTTTCGAGGAGCATGTGAAAGAGTGCCGCTCGTGCGCCCGTAAGCTTGAGGAACAACGACGCCTCCTCTGCACGCTCGACATGGCCTTCAGCGATGAGAAGACGCTCATGCTGCCTGCGGACTTTGCCAGAGTGGTGACGGCGCACGCGCAGACGGACATGAGCGGCGTGCGTGACTTTAAGGAGCGAGGCCGCGCTCTTCGCCTATCGGTTGCGCTCGCGCTCATCTCCTTCGCACTGCTCGGCAGCGCCGCTTTGACCGATTCCGTCCTTGAGCCTGTCAGGGCGTTCGGTCGTCTAGCGGGCGCTGGCCTAGGCATCCTGTGGAGAGCGATTTATGCGTTGGGTGCGGGTCTCACCGTCGTCGTGCGTATTACGGGCCGCTTCATCTTTGAATCGCACGCTGCCCTGGGCCTCTTCAGTTATCTTATCCTAGGGGCGGCGCTCCTGCTTCTGCTGCGCCTGATTCGCAGCTATCACCGCGCGCGGCCTGCGAGTAATTAAATGGTCTTCATGTACGCTCTCCCGTTTATAGATTCATTGTGAGCTCCCTTTTATTGGACAGACCCGTTGACTGGTTGAGCGCCAGGAACCTTTTGAGCGCGGCGGTCGCGCTCTTTGCGCTGCTCCTGGCGGCTGCGGCGACCTACGCTCAGGGAATCTCTCAAACGTCTGCGCCAGCGCTTCCGGCTGAAAAAGTTGCGGTCGTCGTCGAAGGCACGAGAAGCGGCGATGTCATTGTCTTCAGAAACAGCGTCGTCGTGCGTGGTGCTGTTCAGCAGGGCGTTATCTCAATCGGCGGCGACGTGGTGGTAGAGGGGCGCGTCGAAGGCGATGTGGCCTCAATCGGCGGCAACGTCATTCAACGCGCAGGCGCTTACATAGGCGGCGACGTGATGGTGCTGGGCGGCCTGTACCAG
Organism: Pyrinomonadaceae bacterium; assembly: GCA_014534425.1. Lineage (GTDB taxonomy): Bacteria > Acidobacteriota > Blastocatellia > Pyrinomonadales > Pyrinomonadaceae > JACVRN01. The sequence goes on along the minus strand of JACVRN010000001.1, from coordinate 56,357 downwards.
CGCGACGAGGGAGCGGAGAAGAGAAACCCGCAGAGCGCCACCATCATGTACACGGGATTCGAGCAGGAGTTGCGAGAGATTCTGCATGACCCCACGTCTATCCTGACGCCGCGCTTTTCCGCAGGCTACCTGGGCCAGAGGCTCCTGGCCGTTCTCTTCTGGTTCATCATCTCGCTGGCCATAACTGCCGTCACCCCCGGCGCAGTGAGCCGCGCCGCAGCCCGTCTTCAACTGACCTCCGTGCGCGTGGCTGTAATAGGCTTCGTCTCCGCGCTCATAATATTCTTCGGCGTGCCTGTGGCCGTTAACCTGTTGCCGACCTTCATAGGCGTGCTGCTGGGAGTGATGAGCGTGCTGCTGCTTTTGATGGCCTATCTTTTCGGGCGCGTTATCATTCACGCGGCGACAGGGCGCTGGCTGGAGCGACGCCTTTTGCCGGAAGGCAAGCGCTCGGAAACCATAGCGCTTGCTCTGGGCGCTCTCTTCTGGACGCTGATGCTTTCACTTCCTTATATCTGGCCCGCAGTGGTCGCAGGTCTGCTGATTACGAGCCTGGGGCTGGCGCTCACGGCGCGCTATCGCATAGGGTGGCGGCCCGCCAAAAAAGCCGCTTGAGCGCGGCGCTTCACCCTCGCTTCCGCTTTTTGTCGAAAATCCAAAAAATTGGAGTAATAAACTCGCCCCTCGCGCGTCTTATAGTTGGAGGCGCGTCCCTTGAAAGACTCTTTTGGGAACTTTTCCGCCTTCTCGGGCGAATAATATTAGCGGCCCGGTCTTATCTGAAATTTGCAACTTTTGTAATCGTTCGACCACTCACATGATGAGCGGCCCCGAGAAGAATTTTTAACTCTCAGGCGATATTGTTCATTAAACCTAGAACAATCATCGCCCTTTTTGCGTAGAAAGAGTGTCGCTTTCAGGCAAAGCTTTATCAGCCGGGCGGAAAACTCCCGAAAGCTATCCGAAACATTCGCATCTGACCGCAGCGCTTTTTTGCGGCAACCCAAACAAGGATGGATTTAATGAGAAGGTGTTTAGCGCATCTGGCGCTCTCGGTTTGTATCCTCAGTCAAATCGTCGTAGTGGCACAGGCACAGGGGGACGACCCCGCCATTACAGCCACACGCGTCTTCGGAAAGATTACAAATATAGACGCGCCGTCGGGCCGCCTGACGGTCAAGACCGACGCAGGCTCTGTCGTCGTCGTGCAGATAAATACCGACACGACTTTTGAGCGCGTTCCGCCCGGCGAGACCGATACGAAAAAGGCCGTCGCCATTAACCTGACGGACATCAGCGTGGGCGACGGAGTCTACGCTCGCGGTCGCGTGGCCGAAGACAGAAAGAGTGTGCCCGCTCAGAAAGTCATAGTCGTTTCGCAGAGCGAGATAGCGCAGAAGCAGGAGCGCGAACGCCAGGAGTGGCGCAGGCGCGGACTCTCCGGCATCATTGAATCCCTCAACCCGCAGACCAAAGAGATAACCGTCACGGCGCGCACAGCCGAAGGCAATAAGCCCGTTATCATCCCCGTGACGGACAAAGTCAAGATGCGCCGCTACGCTCCCGATTCCGTCAAGTTCAGCGACGCCAAGAAGAGTTCTTTTGAAGAGCTTAAGGTCGGAGACCAACTGCGCGCCAAGGGAGACAAGAGCACGGACGGCACGCACTTCTCAGCCGAAGAGATAGTGACGGGCGCTTTCCGCACCAACGGCGGCACCATCAAAGCCATCAACCCTCAAACGGGCGAGATTCAGATTGAAGACATACAGACCAAGCAAGCCCTGACCATCGTCATCAACAAGGATTCGACCTTAAAGCGCATCCCTGACAACTTCATGCAGATGATGGGCGGCGGCGGTGGCCCGGGCGCAGCAGCAGGCGGCCCCGGTGGCGGCGGCGCGGGCGGTGGAGCGCAGGCTCAGCAGCGCCCAGCAGGCTCGCCCGCAGCAGGACAAACGAGCGCGCAGGGCGCAGGCAACAACGTGGCTCCGTCTTCCGGCGGAGGGCAGGGTGCAGGACGACAAGGCGCTCCGGGCGCTGGCGGCGGCGGACAGGGCGCAGGACAGCAAGGCGCTGGCCCCGGCGCGGGCGGAGGCCCCGGCGGCGGCTTCGACATTCAAAGAATCATAGACAATCTTCCGCCTGTGACTCTCGCAGAACTAAAGCCCGGCGACATGGTTCTGCTTTCGAGCACGAAGGGCGCAGACCCTTCGCGCGCAACCGCCATCACGCTCGTCTCAGGCGTAGGGCCTCTCTTTACAATGATGCAGGCCAGGCAGGGCGGCCCGCCGAATCGCCCGCCCAACCTTGGCACCATTAACCTGGGCATAGGCGGCCCGTGAGGAAATTAAAACCGCAAATCTAAAATCGTAAAAGGGTTTCATCATGAACTTTATTAAGAAAACTATTGTGCGGAGCGCGGCGCTCGTCCTGCTGCTCGGTCTCTCTTTATGTCTGACGCAGGCGCAAGTGTCTACGGGCATTCGCGGGCAGGTGACGGACGAGCTTGGCGGGACAATCAGTGGCGCGGTCGTGACGCTCGTGGACGCCGCCGGTGCGGAGAAGACCGCGACCACGAATGACGAGGGCATTTACGTCTTCAATGGCCTCGCCCCCGGCAAGTACACCGTCCGTATAGCGCATACAGGCTTTGCCCCGTTTGAAAACAGCGAGGTAACGATTGTTGCAGGCCAGCGACAACAGTTGGACATCAAGCTCAGCGTGACCATAGAAGAGCAGAAGGTCAACGTCGCCGATGAACGTTCCTTGAGCACGGAGTCCGACAACAACGCCAACGCGATTGTCTTGAAGGGACGCGACCTGGATGTTCTGCCTGATGACCCGGACGATTTGGCTGCGGCTCTGACGGCGCTCGCCGGCCCGTCCGCAGGGCCGAACGGCGGACAGATTTACATTGACGGCTTCACGGGCGGTCGCATGCCGCCCAAAGAGGCCATACGCGAAGTTCGCATCAACCAGAATCCTTTCAATGCCGAGAACGACGTGCCGGGCTTCGGTCGCATAGACATCCTGACCCGCCCAGGCTTCGGCAAGATTTCCGGCAGCGCAGGGTTCCAGTTCAACGACGAGGGACTGAACTCGCGCAATCCTTTTTCGCCTACGCGCGTGGATTTTCAGCAGCGCCTCTTCAACTTTACCCTGAGCGGCCCGTTACAGAAGCAGAAGTCTTCCTTCTTCGTAGACTTTCAGAAGCGCGACATTGACGATAACGACATCATCAACGCTGTCGTCCTGGACGCTAACCTCAACCCTGTAGGCTTCCGCGCCGGTATCGTTCAGCCGCGCCGCTTCACCACCTTCAGCCCGCGTTTTGACTACGCCATCAACCAGAACAACACGCTCGTAATGCGCTATACCTACTCGCACACGAACGTTGATAACGGAGGCGTGGGCAACTTCTCGCTCTTCTCGCGCGCCATCAATAGCTCTAACACCGAGCACACTTTCCAGATAACGGAAACGGCTGTGCTCAACCCGCGCTGGATTAACGAGACGCGCTTTCAGTTCATACGCCGTTCGAGCGAGCAGGAGGGCGACAATACGCTTTCGACCGTCAACGTGCAGGCGTCTTTCATAGGCGGCGGCGCGAGCGTCGGCCAAGCTTTTAATAAAGAGACGCGCTGGGAGTTGCAGAACTATTCGACCGGAACGATGGGCAAGCACATCCTTCGCTTCGGCGCTCGTCTGCGCGGCGTGCGTCTCTCGGATGTCTCCGATGCCAATTTCAACGGAACCTTTACCTTCGGCGGCCTAACAGGCTTTACCAGCATTGAGCAGTACAGGCAGACGGTTCTTAACACGCCAGGCTTCGTCCCGTCGCAGTTCATCTTAAACGGCGGCAATCCTCAATCGAGCGTGAGTCAGGTTGACCTTGGCCTCTTCATTCAGGACGAGTGGAGAATACGCCCGAACTTGAACGTCACGATGGGGCTGCGCTACGAGAACCAGTCGAACATCAGCAGCAATTTTAATCTGGCCCCGCGCATCTTCTTCGCGTGGGCACCGGGCGGCTCTAGCACCGGCACCATAGGCCAGTTCGGAGCGGGCCAGCCGAAGTTCGTCATACGCGGCGGCTTCGGCGTCTTCTACGACCGCTTGAACGAGCAGGCCACGCTTCAGGAGAACCGCTTCAACGGCACGAACCAGTTGCGCTTCATAGTCCCCGGCTTCATCCTTGACGCGCAGGGCAACCGTGTCGTCAACCCGCTTCTCGACAACGTAGTATTCAACGCAGACGGCACAGTCAACCCCGCGACCGTTCCGACCATAGCGCAACTGCAAGCCTTTCAGGCAGTGCAATCCAGGACTGTGATTGCGGATAATTTTCAGGCCCCGCGCTCGTTCCTGGCGGCCATCAACGTAGAGAAGCAGTTGCCCTATAACTTCACGGTCTTCGCGGTACTCTTTAGCTACAACACGCGCCACGCCCTTGTGCTGCGAAACATCAACGCGCCTTTGCCGGGCGTGTTCGACGCGCTGGGGCGTCCCGTGCGTCCCAACGCGGGCGGCGACGTTTATCAATACGAATCGAGCGCACGCTTCAACGACATACGCTTTCAGGCAGGAGTTCGCAATCAGTTGAGCCGCAACTTCCTGCTCTTTGCCAACTATCAAACGGGCAGGCCGACGAGCAATACTGACTGCGTCTTCGGTTTCGTGGCCCAGTGCTTCCCTGCCAACAGCTACGACCTCAACGGCGATTTTGGTCGCGTGGCTTTCTTCCCGCGCCACCGCGTCACCATTGGCGGCTCGTTCACCATCGAGCGTCTGCGCCTGACGCTGAGTCCGTTCATCTTGGCTTCGACAGGCACCTTCTTCAACATAATCACGGGCCGAGACAATAACGGCGACGGAATCTTTAATGACCGTCCGGCGTTCGTCTCTGCTACGACCAGACCCGAAGACGTGCGCGTCACGCGCTTCGGCACCTTCGACATCAATCCGCCGATTGGCGCTCCGCTTATCCCGCGCAACTACGGCGAAGGCCCTGGCTTCTTCATAGTGAACCTGAACATGAGCCGCACCTTCGGCTTCGGTGATATGCCCGGAGCAAGAGCGAACGCGGCACCGCAAGGTGGAGGCGGCGGCCCGCGCGGTGGTGGCGGCGGTGCCGGCGGAGGTGGTGGCCGTGGCCCAGGCGGCGGTGCAGTAGCAGGCGGCGGTGGCGGCGGCGCTCGTCCCGCAGCTTCAGCGCCGGTAGAGAAGCGTTACAACCTGACCTTCACTGCCAATATTATCAACATCTTCAACCGTGCGAACCTCTGCCCGCCGGTGGGCAATCTCTCTTCGCCGCTCTTCGGGCAATCGATCAGCACCACAGGCCCGTTCGGAGGCTGCGGTTTCGCAGGCAATAATCAGTCAGCCGGAAACCGCCGCATCCAACTCGGCGTACGCTTCAACTTCTAAAAGATAAAGAGGCAAAAGAAAAAGGGAAGAAGACTTGCGTCCTTCTTCCCTTTTTTTCTTTTCTACTCTTGATTTGATTAGACGTGCAGTAGCTCCTGTTCTTTTGATTTCGCAAGCTCGTCAATCTTGCCTATGTAAGTGTTGGTGAGCTTCTGGACTTCTTCGAGGCCGTCGCGCTCGGCGTCCTCCGAGATGGCTTTGTCTTTGAGCATCTTCTTCAGGCGGTCGTTGGCGTCGCGGCGCAGGTTTCGCACAGCCGTTCGATGGTCTTCCGCTATCTCGTGAACCTGTTTGGCGAGTTGCTTGCGGCGCTCTTCCGTCAGGGGCGGGATGGGAATTCGCACGAGCTTGCCGTCGTTCGTGGGATTAAGCCCGAGGTCTGAAGAGCGTATGGCTTTCTCGATTGCGCCAAGCTGTGTTTGATCCCAGGGCTGCACTGTGAGCATGTTCGGCTCCGGCGCATGCACGGAAGCCATCTGGCTGAGCGGAGTGGGCGTGCCGTAGTACTCCACGACTATGGAATCGAGCAGGCTGACAGCCGCGCGACCCGTGCGAACGGTCGCAAGCTTTCTACGCACATCCTCAATCACGCTTTCCATGCGCGGTCGCGCTTCCTTAATGACATCCTTTTCAGTCATAGCAACTCCATTGATAAGCAATGAATGATAAATGACAAGCAGGAAGATTTTATCTTGTCACTCGTCGCTTGTCACTTGTCACGGCTTTTCTACACAGACGCGTGTGCCGACCGTCTCGTCTCCACGGACTACGCGCATGATGTTGCCGGAGGTACGCATGTTGAAGACGACAATCGGCAGGTTATTGTCCATGCAAAGCGAGATGGCCGAAGCATCCATCACCTTCAACTGCTGCTCAAGAACTTCCTGATAGGTGATGCAATCATAGCGCACGGCCTCTTTATCCTTCATAGGGTCGGCGGAATAGATGCCTTCGACCTTGGTGGCTTTCAATATCACGTCGGCGCGAATCTCAAGCGCGCGGAGCGCGGCAGCCGAATCGGTAGTGAAGTAAGGATTGCCCGTGCCTGCGGCGAAGATGACCACCCGGCCCTTCTCAAGATGGCGTATGGCGCGGCGGCGTATAAAAGGCTCCGCCAGTTGCGGGATGTCTATGGCGGACATGACGCGCGTGTAGACGCTCAGTTTCTCAAGCGCGTCCTGAAGCACCACTGCGTTCATGACGGTCGCAAGCATCCCTATGTAATCGGCGCTTGAGCGATCCATGTTGCCCGCGCTCTTTGAGACGCCGCGAAAGATGTTGCCGCCGCCGACCACTACGGCCACTTCTACGCCAAGCTGGTTGACGGCCTTAATCTCTTCGGCCACGCTGCGCGCGACGTTAACGTCTATGCCGTAGTTCTGCTCGCCCATCAGGGCCTCGCCCGAAATCTTAAGCAGGATGCGGCGGTAGGCCGGAGAATTTTGATTAGCTGCTGACATCAGAAGTTCCAAGTTCCAGGTTTCAAGTCAAAAGAAAGAGTCTTAACTTGAAACCTGGAGCTTAATTACTTGTTGCCGCCTGCGAGCGCAGCGACCTCGCCGCCGAAATCATCGTCGCGCTTCTCTATGCCTTCGCCCATCTTGTAGCGAGTGAAGCGGCGTATGGTGATGTTCTCTTTGATGGTCGCAACCTTTTCCGTCACCAGTTCTCCGACCGTCTTCGCGGGGTCTTTGACGAAGGGCTGGTCTAGCAGGACTGTCTCTTCGTAGAACTTGTTGAGACGGCCTTCCACGATTTTATCAATCACGGCGTCGGGCTTGTTGGCGTTCTTCGGGTCATTCTTGGCCTGCTCGCGCACTATCTCTCGCTCTTTGTCCAGAATCTCCGCAGGGACTTCCGAGCGCGTGACGTAGCGCGGCTCTGCCGCAGCGATGTGCATAGCAACGTCTTTGATAAGCTGTTGAAACTCTTCGCCGCGCGCGACAAAATCCGTCTCGCAGTTAATCTCTACGAGCACGCCGACCTTGCCGCCCATGTGTATGTAGGAGCCGACTGCGCCTTCCGCAGCGACGCGTCCCTCTTTCTTCTTGGCCGAAGCCAGGCCGCGCTTACGCAGGATTTCGATTGCCTGTTCCTCGTTGCCGCTTGCTTCCGTGAGCGCGCTCTTGCATTCCATCATACCCGCGCCGGTCTTCTCTCTAAGCGACTTTACAGCAGCCGCCGTTATGTCTGCCATTGCTTATAATTCTCCTTAAAAAAATGGCGCAGCCCGGCGGGTTCTCCGCTTTCGAGAGGCTGCGCGCGCCGAAAAATTTGAAGTTCTAAAAAGTTTGCCTGTCTTCTTTCGCTTAGCTTGCGACGCCGACCGATTCCGCGCCCTTGTCGGCTTCGGGTGAAGACGAAGGCTGCAACTCGCTCTCGTCGCTGCCGCCGCCGGTCGCGCCACGAACAGGAGCGCCCGTGCCAGCCTGCGGGTGGTCGCCAACGGAATCGGGCTGCTGGCCCGTGCGGCCCATACCCTGGTTGCCGGGAACGGAAGTTTGCGTCTCAGTCGAAGGCGCAGCATTGCCCATGTCAGCTGTGTTGGCGGCTTCGCGTCCAGCGTCAAGAGAAGTCGTGACGGTGGATGTGTTGTCAGCGCTTGAGCCTGCGCCTGCGAGCGTGCGGCCATCCGTCTCGCCGGTAGCTTCACTCTTCGCGCCTTCGGCTTCTTCGCCGCCTTCAGTTCCCATCTGCTGACCCTCCAGAACGGCGTCGGCGATGCGCGAAGCGAAAAGCCTCACGGCCCGCAAGGCATCGTCGTTGCCGGGGATGACATAATCAACGCCTTCGGGGGAACAGTTCGTGTCAACGACCGCGACTACGGGGATGCCTAGGCGATTGGCTTCGGCGACGGCAATCTCTTCCTTCTTAACGTCTATGATGAAGACGGCATCGGGCAGGCGCGACATGCTCTTGATGCCCGCGAGGTTCTTGGTCAGACTCTCGCGCTCGCGGTCAAGCTTGATGCGCTCCTTCTTGGTCATCTTCTCGTAGCGGCCATCGGTCTGCATTGATTCAAGGTCTTTGAGCCGCTTGATGGACTTCTGTATGGTCTGGAAGTTTGTCAGAAGACCGCCGAGCCAGCGCGAGTTGATGTAGTACATGCCTGCGCGCTCTGCCTCTTCGCGTATGGCATCCTGCGCCTGGCGCTTTGTTCCTACGAAGAGAACCGTGCGGCCCCTGTCCTCAGACATAAGGCTCGTGACGAAGGCCAGGGCGTCGCGGAACATCTTCTGCGTCTTCTGTAGATCAATGATGTAGATTCCGTTGCGCTCACCGAAGATATATTCCTTCATCTTCGGGTTCCAACGGCGAACCTGGTGGCCGAAGTGAACACCGGCCTCCAAAAGCTCTTTCATCGTGACTGTAACCAAACGAAAATCTCCTTCTTTCGGTGAATTGGTTTCATGTACTCGCCGCCGCCCGTATGGATCAGCAACCAATTCAAGCGGCGACAATGGACTTAATTAGCTGTCAGCTATCTTTATCTCTTAGAGAACTGGAAGCGCTTGCGTGCGCCTTTCTGTCCGTACTTCTTGCGCTCTTTGATGCGGGGGTCGCGCGTAATCAATCCGGCCTGCTTAAGAGGCGGACGAAGATCAGCGTTGAACTCTATCAGAGCGCGCGTGATGCCGTGGCGGATTGCTCCGGCCTGTCCGGCGGGGCCGCCTCCGGCGACGTTGACTACGATGTCGAACTTCGCTGCGGTTTCGGTCAACTGCAAGGGTTGACGAATCACCATACGCAAGGTCTCGTTGGGGAAATACTGCTCAAAGGGCTTGCGGTTAATGACGACCTGGCCCGCGCCGGGGCGAAGGTAAACGCGCGCCGTAGAACTCTTGCGCCGTCCGGTTCCGTAATATTGCATTTCAGCCACTTGCTTCTATTCCTTCTTGCTTTCTACTTTTTGTTACGAGAGTCGATGTCCAGGGGTTGGGGACGCTGTGCCATGTGCGGGTGCTCGCTGTCTGCGTAAACCTTCAGCTTCTTTGCCATCGCGCGGCCCAGTTTGTTCTTGGGCAGCATTCCTTTGACAGCAAGTTCAATCACGCGTTCGGGGTGTCGCTCGAACTGCTCCTGCACGGAGATTGAGCGCAAGCCGCCAGGGTAAAGCGTGTGATGATGATAGACCTTCTGCTCGGCCTTTGAGCCTTTGAAGACGGCCTTGCGCGCGTTAATCACGATGACGTGATCGCCCACGTCCATGAAGGGCGTCCACATGGGATTGCGCTTGCCGGACAGGATTGATGCGACCTCTGTGGCGAGGCGGCCTACGGGTTGGCCCTCGGCGTCCACTACGTACCATTTACGGTTTTCGGCTAATCCAGTGCCGCTCGGAAACTGTGTTGACATAGATAACTCTCTCTCAATTTAGCGCCTAAAACGCGAACGGCTAGAATACAGAAAGGGCCTTAAAAATGTCAAGGTTACAGAGGCGTTGCCAGTGGTTATGACTAAATGAATAACTGTAGGGGGCAGGGATTCAATTATCTAAGGCGGAGATTGAATCATTGCCAGCAATGAGACCTTAATTGCTGGCAGTTGAGCTTCCATTTGCCCCGATAATTGAGTGGCTGGAGGCAAAGATTCAATCATTGCCCTGGATGATTGAGTCACTGGAGCAGGAAATCGGGAGTTTTAGGCCGATTTCTGTGGTTTGTAGCATTATCGTGCAGTGTTTGGGGCATAAAAGAAAAGCTCTCTAGTGCTTTAGCACTAGAGAGCTTTTCCTGAGGATTTCCGGTGTCTTTGAAGCCTTATGGCTTGTTCGGGTCGGTCGGCGTCGAGCCGTCGTTGCGCTTGAGCTTCGGCGGGTCGGACGGCTTGGTGTTGGACGGCTGAGTGTTGTCATCCGTCGTCGGCGCGGTCGTGGAATCGTCCGGCGTGGGCTGCCTGCGCTTTAAGGTCGGGCGTCCGGGCGTCGTTCCGTCGTCCGTGCTTCCCGGCAGCGCTCCGCTAGTGGTGGCGCGTGCGTTCGAAAGGCGCATCAGGCGTGCCTTGACTCGCTGAAACTCGGAGGTGCTGATGACGTACTCCTCGCGCTCTGGAAAGCGAGCGGCGAGAGCTATGGCCGCCGTGCGACGGTCGGCAGGCATCGGGTGCGTCTGGAATGCTCTGGAGATAAAGCCGGGCTTCTTTTGATTCTTAGCCATCAGCTTCTCGAACATGGTCGCCATGGCGTTCGGGTCGTACCCTGCCGCGTACATGTACTGCACGCCAAGCTTGTCCGCTTCCTCTTCAGCCGAGCGGCTGAACTTCATGAAGCCAAGAAGAGCGCCGAACTGCGCGGCGTTGTTGATGACCGCGCCAAGGATGCCGCCGAGGAAGATTGAGCCTGCCAGCAGGCCGTATTCGGCCAGCATGGCTTTCGTCTGGTTCTCCATGGCGTGGCGAGCCGCGACGTGCGCTATTTCGTGCGCCATCACTCCGGCCAGTTCCGCCTCGTTGTCTGCGGCCAGAATCAAGCCCTTGTTGACGTAGAAAAAGCCGCCCGGAAGCGCAAAGGCGTTGACCTCGTCCGAATCAATCACCTTGATGGTGAAGGGGACGCGGGCGTCCGAATGCAGGACTATGTTCTGGCCTACGCGGTTGACGTACTCCGTGATAACGGGGTCGTCTATGAACTTGGCCTCTCTGTCCACCTGCGCGGCAAGCTGGCGGCCTAGAGAAACCTCTTTCTCAAGCGAGCCGCTCATAGAAGCTATGGGGCCGCTATTAATCTTGCGCTTGCCTATCATCGCCGGGTCTTCGCTGGTCGAGAGCGGCTTTCTGCTCGCGGTCGAAGTGGTGGCGCTTGTTTGCTGAGTTTTCGCAGGAGCGGCGGGTGTCTTTGTCTCCTTCGCGCTCGTCTGCTGGGATTGCTGCTGTTTATCCTGCGTCTGCTGCTGTAGCGGTGCTGCGACCGCCGAGATGGCGCTTGCCCAGATAGAGAGGGCCAGTACCAGTGCCGTCAAAGAGCGTGTTGTGCTGCTACGCATAGCCGAAAAGCCTCCAAAAGCTTTGAGGATGACCCTGTAGGGCCGCTCGAAAGGATGAAAGCCGCGCTCTTAGCCTTTTTGGGAGCATTAGAGGAGAGCTTCCGTCTACGACGGCCTCTTAATTCTCGCCTCCGAGTAGGAGGCGAATCGAAAAATTATCTTTCGTTTTAACTGCGGGCTGCTCACGCGCCGGTCTTAGGGAAAGCCTGTCGGGCTATCATCTTAGAAGACGCGCGCAAGGCTTTGATGCCATCGCACCTATGCAGGGTTGGCAAGCCCGCCGCTTTATCTGCAAAGAGCTTTATCCCCTAAAAAAGCAGTTCTTTCAGTCGAACGAAGTGTGCCCAGTTTAACCCACTTTCGCGTAAATATCACCTAATTAAGGAGAGCCGCGAAGATGCTCTCCTTTCCCACCACATACCCGGCCAGAACTTTAAGGATTATCTCAAGAAAGGTTTTAACCAGGGCATTATCTTCCTGTACATAGCTGCTCGAAATCAGAAGCCAGAAACCCAGATTGACAGGGATGAGCCAGCCTAGAATCTGCCACGGCAAGCGATGCTTGCCCGGCTTGCTCTCCTGCGCCGAGGGCAGGTTCACGTTGACCGTCACGCCAGGCGTACGGGCAGATCTCTGCCCGACTGCGGCGCATGCGTCGCACTTTCGCTCTTTGAGGCGCGCCTGTTTCCTTCGCACCTTCTTTTTTCTTGCAGACTGTCTAGCCTTTCTTTTACAAGAAGAATTAGCACTCATATTGCTCCTCACTTTAGGAACTGAGAAACCAATAGGGAAAAGTTGATTGTCGTTCGGAATTAATCGAGGTGAGCGACGTATTGGAAGGGCAGGAAAACTCCTGCAAATTACCTTTTAGGTACGCGCGGAGCCTTTGATGCCCCATCAACTGTTTTCGGTTGTGCCACCCCGGCCTGGCCGGCCAGAGACGGCACGGAAGGGTTGTCTGCGACTACTTTAACACTTTACTTCGAACGCCGCTCAACACATTTTATAGAATGATTGCGCCTCGCGTGCGGCGCGTGCTACAGTCCGAAGGAGCGGGTCAGGGCGAAAGCCTACGGCTCGCCTTTAGTATCTACCGGCCTTCCTGAGTTCTTATTCTGGTCATTTCCAATCATGAAGCGCACGCAGGAGAAGATTAAGGATTTCGTCGAGCCGCAGGCGTTCGACGCCGTGGAGAACTATGCCGACAATCCTCAGCGTGCACTCGCGGCCTATCGCTTTACGGACGCGACTTCAGACCTCCTGGCTCGCTGGCTGGATGCTCTGGCAGACCTTCCGCGCACACGCGGCACGGCCCGCGCCCTCGCTGGACTCAGAGGCGTAGGCAAAAGCCACGCTCTGGCCGTCTTTGCGGCGCTGGCCGCCATGCCGGAGTTGCGAGCAGGCGTCACGGACGCGCACGTAGCCACCTCTGCACGCCGCCTGCTCAATCGTCGCTACATGGTGGCACGCGTAGAACGCGGCACGCGCTCGTCTCTACTGGAAGAGGTAGGCGTGGCGCTCGTCGAAGCCTTCGGCGGCGCGGAGGCCGACTGGCTAGGCGTCGAGCCTGGGCAGATGCTCGCCGTCGCGGCCTCGCGCGCGGGCGAAACCTCTCTGGTGCTTTTGATAGACACTGCCTTCGGACGCGAGGCGCGCGTGCAAAGAGACGACGGCCCTGCCTTGAGCCAGCTTGCAGCCGCCACCGACACCGCTCATGTTTTCATAGCGCTGGCGCTAGACGACGACATAGAAGGCGCTGAAGGCGTCAACGCTGTGCTCGCAGGCTCGTACCAGATTGATTATCTTGACCCAGAGCACCTGTACCGCATAGCAGATCTGCATCTCTTTCAGAAGAACCCGCAGGCGCGTGCTGCGCTTCACGACATCTACAACACCCTTCGAGCGGCTGTGCCCGGCTTCAACTGGAGCGAGCCGCGCTTTACGGCCATCTATCCAGTACACCCTCTGATAGCAGACGTTGCTTCGGCTGTGCGCCTGTATGCGCCTAGCTTCGCCTTCCTGCCTTTCGCCGCTCAGGCGGTGGAGCGCGCCGCGAATCGTCCAGCGCTTTCCCTGGTAGTGCTGGACGAAGTCTTCGACCGCACGGAGCACGAGCTTCGCAAAGCGCCGGATTTGGAGAAGGCGTTTGCGGTCTACGACCAACTGGCCGCAGACATAACCACGCAGATTCCCATCATGCAGCGCCTTCAGGCAAAGCTCCTTTTGAAGGGACTATTCGTTCTCAGCCTGGACGGGCGCGGCGCGACCGCACGCGAGCTTGGCGCGGCCATGCTCATCTACGACGAAGCGGACGCAGAAGCGGGCGTGCGCCGCACGGAGGAGATGCTTGAGCGCTTCAGTTCGCTTTCGCTAGACAGTGCCGTTCGCCGCAACGCTGAACCGCAGGGAGAAGCACGCTACCGCTTCAACATCAGCACGTCGGACGCTTTCGATGAAGCCCTAACGCGTGCGGCAGAAGGGGTCGCGCCCTCGTCTTCCGCCATGAACGACCTGCTGCGAACTCTGCCGCGCTCGCGCTTTCTTGACTGGCCCTTCACCGATACTGTCGAGACCTCTTCGAATGCGACCGACTTTACAATCATGTGGCGCGGCATGGGACGACGCGGGCACGTCCACTGGCAGTCGCCGGAACAGAGAGTTGATGAGGCGCTAATACAGCCACAGCCGGACGGATTCTTCTACGACTGGAAGATGACTGTGCAGGTGCCGGACGAAGTTGAGGGAGTTGCAGCAGGAAGCGCCGCGCTTAATCACGTAGACGCGCCCATCAAAGTCACGTGGCGGCCCGCGCCGCTCAAGCCTGAAGAGCTTGAGCATCTGCGTCGTTTGATTGCGCTACGCACGGACGCTTCGCTTGTGACGGAGTTCGGAGAGACGGCGCGGGCCGCCGAGCGAACTTACACGGGCCTGGCAGAGCGCGTCTGGGCCAGGGCTTACATGGACGACGGCGTGCTCTTAACGGAAGGCTCGCAGCGACACTTCACCAACGAAGCCCGCTCTGGCCGCACGCTCTCGGACGTGCTGGCGAGCATGCTTCACGCTCTCTTCGGCGCGCGATACCCGCAGCATCCCGTGTTTACGGAAACGCTGACGGAGACTGAAGTGGCGCGGCTGGTCGGAGGATTCTTCGGGGCCGCAAGCCAGTCGGAGGCTGGCATACAGGAACTTGCGCGAAAGTTCTGCGCGCCGCTCGGCCTTGTGGCCCAGCGCAGCGAATCTTACGTGCTGGAAGCGGGCGACGCCGTTTTGAAACAGCCCTGGATAAGAGACGTGCTTCAGATGACGGACGAGGCGGACGGCGCGGTCGTCCCGCTAGAAGCCGTCTACTCGCGCCTCAAGGACGAGCCTTACGGTCTGCAAAGAGAGGCGCAGCACCTTATACTCGCATCTTTGGTCGCGCAGCGCCGCATAGAGCTTGTCACGTCCACGGGCGACCGCATAGGGCGCAGAACGCTTGACCTCAAGCTACGCTGGGACGAGTTGAGCGGCGTGGCTCGCGCGGCTGCGCTCCTGCACAGTGCGGAGGAATTGACGGCCTGGGCCAGGCGGCTCACGAACGCCACGGAGCTTGCTTCGATTGCAGACCCACTGGCGCGCGAAGCGGTGCGCGCTGCGCTTCGTAGCTGGCTAGAAGCATGGCGCTCGCGCCGGGTGCTGGAAAAGTTTGACAGCCTGCCGGACGAGGGATTGACGACCCGCGCCTGGAACCTTGCCTCAATCGTGCGTAAGACCTTCGGCGTCGCGGCGGATGCCATAGAAGCTGCGCTAGACAACACCATCTCTCTCGAAGAAGGTCTGCAACGTGTGGCGGACGCTTTCGCGGATTCAAGCGAGAATTTTCAGCGAAGCACAGAACAGCTAGGCGCGCTCTCAAGCTTTACGAACGGGCTTGAGGGGCGCGTGCGGGCGCATGATTATCTTCTGCTGGCAGAGCCTACGGGCCTTAACGAGATAGAGAGCGCGCGGCGCGAGTTGCTGCACATAGCCGAAGACGTGCATAACCTCTTCGACCACGATTCGACTCTGCGCTTCGAGCTTCTCTGGCGAGAATTTCAGGCGCGCTACATAGAGCATTACGCGCGCGTGCATGACGAGACGGTCGGCGCGTCCTGTGACCGTCGCCCCGTGGACGAGTTTTTGAGAAGCGCGGAGTGGCGAGAGTTCGAAGCGCTCTCGGAGCTTACCATCCTCAACACGCGCTACCGGGACGAGGCGGAGCAGTTGATACGAAGCGCGTGTGGCATGCGCTGCACGCTTCCCGGCCGGCAGCTTCTCACAGAGCGCCCGTCCTGCGATTGCCTCTTTCGTCTGGGTCGAGCGCCCGCCTTCAAGCGCATTCCTCAGGAGTTGCGCGAGACTGTGGAGTTTGGCCGCGCAGCCGCGCGTCGCACGCTTCAACTCATATCAGCGCCGCTCTCTTCCGCGCTGGACGGTTTGGCCGAGAGAGCGGAAACGGAAGAGGCTCGCGCGCACGCACGCTCCCTCGCGGAAGCTTTCGCGGGCGGGCAATTGCCTGAGCACTTTTCGCAGTGGGACGTGCGGCTCATAGGCGAGGCGCTTGATGTGGGCGCAGCCTCCATGCCCGTGCGCGTAGTGCGCCCGCCCGTAGAATCTTACGGCCTTGTGACGCGCGAAGACCTGCGCGCACGCCTCAATCAGTGGCTCGACGAGTTGCCGGATCAACCCACCATGGTCGAAGTCACGGGCGATTGAGGCGGCTTAAAACAATGGCGACTAAAAGCCGTCCAACGGTCTCAATCATAGGTGCCGGTCGCCTGGGAACGGCCCTCGGACTGGCGCTCGCACAATGCGGCTACGTGATAGAAGCGGTGGCCGCGCTTCATAAATCGCACGCCCGCCGCGCCGCACGAATTATCCCCACACAACCGCTCGCGCTCTCTTCCGTAGAACTGGACAGGCTTCCCGCAAGCAGGCTCTTCATCATCAGCACGCCTGACGATTCTATTGAAGAAGCGGCGTCCGGCATCGCTGCCTTGATGAAAGAGAAGGGCGCAGGGCGCGTAGCGCTGCACACTAGCGGCGCGCTTTCGTCAGAGGTGTTGAGGAGCCTGAAGGACACGGGCTTTCGCACAGGCTCCATGCACCCGCTAGTGGCCGTGAGCGAAGCGTCCGCCGGAGCAGAGAGCCTGCGCCGCGCCTTCTTCTGCATAGAGGGCGAGCCTGCGGCCTTAAGCGCGGCGCGAAGGATTGTGCGTGACCTGGGCGCGCGTGCCTTCTCCATCAACACTGCTGAGAAGGCTCTCTATCACGCTGCTGCCGTCACGTCTTCGGGCCACATGGTAGCCCTCTTCGATATCGCGCGCGAGATGCTCATGCGCTGCGGGCTGAAAGAAAAAGATGCGCGGGCTATCCTCATGCCCCTCATAGAAAGCACGCTCGATAATCTGAAAGAGCAGGAGCCTTCGAAGGCACTGACAGGAACCTTCGCACGCGCAGACGTTGAAACAGTGCGCCGCCACTTGAAAGCAATTCGTCAGGAAGAGATGCCGTACGCGCTCGCCGCCTACACGCTCTTAGGCAAGCGCTCGCTCCAGCTAGCTAAAAAGCGCGGAGCAAACCGTGAAGCGCTCGCAGCGATTCTCAAAGCATTGAATGATGCCGGTGAAGAAAATTAACAGGATGGACAGGATAAAGAAACAGCCGCGCCTCTTCAGTAGAAGCGCGGCTGTTTCTGTTGGGTTAGAGTATCTGTTGTTGATTAGTAGCCCCTGTAGCCGTCCGCATAACCGTTGGCGTATGCCTGGCGGAAATACTGACGATACAATTCGCGGTCGCCGTAGCGAGAGTTGTAGTCCTTATCGGCGTTGCGATAGTTGCTATCGTCCGCGTAGTTGTAGCCTCTGCCTCGGCTGCGGTCTTCCATACCGGCCTTTCTGCCTTCATTGTAGCCAGCATTCAAGGCCGTCTGTCTTAGCTCATAAGAACCGCCGTAGTTCGCATAACCGCCGTTGTTATAACCGCCGTAGCCGCCATAGTAGCCGCCGTTGTTACCGTAGTAGCCGCCGTTGTTGTAACCGCCGTAACCGTAGTTGCCATAGCCCGCGCGCTGTGCTTCGCGCTGGCGACGACGCTGTTCACGCTCCCATTGGCGCTGACGGCGACGCTGCTCGCGCTCATAATCTCTTTGGCGCTGCCATGTAGTATTTGGATTTTGCGCCTGAGTGGTTACGCTCGATGCGAATCCTATCCCTAGCAGTAATGAGATACCTAGAAGTGCTGTGCCTATCCTGTGCTTTAAGGAATTTGCATTCATAAACTAACCTCCTCCTTGCTCAGAATATCTAACAATTACCATGCCGCTCCGGGGTCGAATTAAGAAGTTATTGGCTTTATAAGCAGTTACGGTTTAAGTGATAAATTCGTTGCGGCCCATCGTGTTGTCATAGCTAACATCTGTAACGAAATGTGAGTTGATATAGTACGGCAGGAATAAATTAACAGGATGGATAGGATAAGCAGGATAAAAGAAGAAGGATTGCTTTTTATTTATCCTCTCTATCCTGTCCATCCCTGTTTGAATCCGCCTTTGCCTTTTCTCTCCTGTTGGCGTTAGAGTTTAGTCCATCCTTAGAGGTTATTTTTGACCTTTGGAAAGGAATCTTCCCTGTCTAGTAAAGCCATGCACAGCACACCCAGCGCCAGTTACAGTTTGACTTTGCGTGTGAAGCTGTCCAGCCGCACGGGCACGCTCGGAGAAGTTACTACGGCCATTGGCCGCACGGGCGGCGACATAGGGGCCATAGACATAGTCAGTGTGGGCCAGGACTACATAGTGCGCGACATCACGGTTCAGGCCGCCTCGACGGAGAACGGCAAGGAGATAGTCGAAGCCGTTCGCAACATAGACGGCGTGGAAATCGTCAACGTCTCCGACCGGGTCTTTCTCATGCACATAGGCGGCAAGATTGAAGTCACCAGCAAGACGCCGCTCAAGACTCGCGCAGACCTTTCTATGGCCTACACGCCGGGCGTGGCGCGCGTCTGCGAGGCCATACATCAAGACCCTGAGAAGGCTTTTACCCTGACCATCAAGAAGAACACGGTCGCTGTGGTGACGGACGGGACGGCTGTGCTTGGGCTTGGCGACATAGGCCCTGCGGCTGCCATGCCTGTGATGGAAGGCAAGGCTATGCTCTTTAAAGAGTTCGCTGGCGTGGACGCTTTCCCCATCTGTCTTTCGACCAAAGACCCTGACGAGATTGTGCGAACCATTAAAATGATCTCGACCGCTTTCGGCGGCATCAACCTTGAAGACATCTCGGCTCCGCGCTGCTTCGAGATTGAAGACCGCTTGAAGGAGGAGCTTGATATTCCCGTCTTTCACGACGACCAGCACGGCACAGCCGTAGTCGTCCTCGCAGCGCTCATCAACGCCCTCAAGATTGAGGGCAAGGCGATGAATGAGGTGAAGGTGGTCGTCAACGGCGTGGGCGCTGCGGGCGTGGCGTGCACAAAGATAATCATGGCGGCGGGCGTGCAGAACGTCATAGGCTGTGACCAGGCTGGCTCAATCTATAGAGGGCGCACGGCGAACATGAACTGGGTCAAGGACTGGTACGCGAAGAACACCAATCCCGACAACGAGCAGGGAACAGTCCATGAAGTGATACGCGGCGCGGATGTCTTCATGGGACTCTCAGTGCCGGGCGTCATCAACGCCGACGATGTGCAGACGATGGCTGAGAAGCCAGTGGTCTTTGCTATGGCTAACCCTACGCCTGAGATTATGCCGGAAGAGGCAGCGCCTTACGCGGCTGTGATGGCTACGGGGCGCTCCGACTATCCGAACCAGATTAATAACGTGCTCTGTTTCCCAGGCATCTTTCGAGGGGCGCTAGCCTGCCGCGCCTCTCGCATCAACGAGCAGATGAAGCTCGCCGCAGCGCACGCCATAGCCTCTCTCATCACCGACGCAGAGCTTCATCCCGAATACATAGTCCCCTCCGTCTTCGACAAGCGTGTGGCCGAGGCGGTCGCACGCGACGTTGAAGAAGCCGCCTACAACTCCGGCGTCGCCCGAAGAGAGCGCTTCTCCACGGATACTCTGATGTAACACAGGTCAGTACCGCCTGCGGTACTGACCTGCCTATAAGCAGCGAGGCCGCCGTGATTCCCTAATCACGGCAGCCTCGCGTATGCCGCACCCGCCACCTCATCTTAACGGATACGGCGCGAAGGGAGCAAAATACGCCACGAGTTCTCCCCCTTCCACTCAATCTTTAGATAATCAAAGGGTCTTTGCTATCATCAGAGCGTTCTAGTCTTTGAAAATCAAAGCAACGGCCAATGCGTAGCTCACTCCCACAATAGAGAATGAGCATCGCCGTTCGAGATAAGAGGGTCTTACTCACGGCGAAGCAACTACGCAAGCACATTCTACCCGTAGCTGCGGGTAAAATCAAGCTGTCTTGTACGCATTTAGCTCTATCAGGAGGGCGTTCCTGATGGGCTATGTGCGTCGCAGGCCGAAACGCCTTGCCGAAAAGCTTCTACAAATCAGAGTTGCTTTAGGTTTATCTCAGAGCGAGATGTTCAGGCTCTTAGACGTTGAGGAGTTTTCCGAAGTCAAGAGAATATCAGACTATGAAATAGACAAGAGTGAGCCGCCGTTAATAGTTCTTCTGCAATACGCCCGCGTTGCGGGTGTGCCTACAGAAGTTTTGATAGACGATGACCTAGACCTGCCGGAAAAGCTTCCTGCCTCGTACAATCACGAAGAAATCAGGCGCAAGTTCGCCTCTCGCCGCAAGCGACGCTAGCTCAAGGGTGGTGAGTCAGGTTAAAGATGCGTGAGAAGTAAAGTTGAAACTCACCGCCGAGACCGGAGAGAGACGCGGAGGGGGCGCTGAGATTAAATTCAATCTCTCTGCGCTCGCCTCAGCGTCTCTGCGGCGGTGAAGCTGTGCTTGTGCTACTTCCCGCACGTGCCGCTCATGAAATCTTTAACAGCGCATTCTACGCCCTGCGGCGCGAATGCTCCCATGTTGCTCTGAGACGCGGCGAAGCTTTCGGGAGCCTGGCTGAAGGGCGTGCCCGTGTAGCAGGGGACGTTACTTATGGCTCCGTTGTAACCGTCGGCGGCCATCTTGTTCCTGTAGATTAGAAACGGCGGGACTTCCTTCGGAACATTCTCTCCCTCGCTTGCCATAGGCATGACGTTGAAACCTCTTGACGAGGCGATGGCTGCTATCTGCGCTTTAAGCTCATCGGACAGTGAGTGGGGGATTACGACAATCGTCTCACTGCCGTCGGCAGCCGGTCGCATCTCAGGCCCGGCTATGTTGCCCTGTTTACTTGCCGGCTTCAACTCACTTCCCGGAGGGGGAATCAAGCTAGTGCCATAGGAACCCATGGACAGGTAGCGCACCTGCGTCAAACTAAAGGTGGTGGATGGTGTGGTCTTGGTGTTGTTGAAGTAGGTGGGAATCTGATTAAAGCGTATGACTGCCACCTTGTCCTTCTCTAAGGTCGCCATCAGGTAGGAAGTGCAATCGCTTATCTTCAGTTGACCGCTTCCGTCCGCGAAGGGAACCATAGAGACGGGCGGCCTGTAGAAGAGTATGCGCCCCTGGCTCGGAGCAGGAGCAGGGGAGAAGCCGCCGAAGCTTCCGAAGTCTTTAGGCCCGGCGACCGAAGGGCACGTAGTTGGAGTCGGGTTGATGCCGCCTTTCATTGCCGTGATGATTGGCAACGGCACGCCGCCCGGCTTCTCCTTCACCTTATCCTTCCCCGGCTCGGTGAGATAAACGCGCATCACCAGCACAAGGGACTCTTCGGTTGCGCCCGGCGGGAGAGGCGGCATATAGATGGTGTTCGGATTAAGTGGCTTCTGGTTGAAGGGAGCTACCACGAGAGTGTAGGAGCGATTAGTCGCGTTGACGAGCGCTCCCGGAGTAAAGGGATTGATAGAGCCTTTGTCGGGTGCCATATCCTTGTCCAGCCGCGCGCTAAAGAGCAGGCCGTGTGAATCGTATACTGTGTAAGAGAGGAAGGCCGCATAAGGAAATTGGCCTTTGACCTGCAGCGATATAGTGCCGTCCGTCTTGAAGGCGTAGATGGCGTAGGCGGCATGCGTATCCATCTGTACGGGAAATTTGACTTCTTTAGGTGCCAGAGTCCTCTCCCACTTGCAAGCATCAACAGGTGTTCGTGCATGTGCAGAGAGCGAGACCGTGCTTTGAACGGCCAGCGCACAAATTAGCAGCGCGGTCGTGATTAAGATTCTTCTTATCATCTTCGGCTCCTTTGACCTGGAAAGCGTGGGTGTGCTTGAGGACAACCACTTCGATTGTCCATCAGGCACCGGACAGTCTACGGCGTGGGCGCTCGGCCAGCGCGCCCGTAGTGCTTGCCTGTAGAGATATTGGCTTAAGGGCCTTTAGCCTTTAGAGCCTTTGCGTGTGCGAGGCTTATACTCAGAAGGCTTCTTGCGCCCGACTTTCTGCATTTCGTTTGAGTTTCGTCCGTACTGTCCGCCAACGGCGTCCCTCATGCGAATCATAGCGTTGTGATATTTCCATTCAGCAGCGACGGCCACATCGCGCGCAGCCGCCGCCGCAGCCACAGCCTGCGCCTCTGCTGCCTGCGCGTCAATCATCTCCTGCTCAATGCTCTCTAGAGACGCAACGCTGACTTCGGGACTTGGCGGAGCGTAAGTCGTGATAGTCTTCAACGCCGCTAAACTATCCTTGTCCACCTGTAACGCTGCTGGATTTATGCGCCTGGATTCATTCTTAGCCATAAGAAACACTCCTTATGTGAGAAATTGAGAAAGCCTAAAGACCGATGAAGTGTCCGCAATCCTATGCTAGAAGAGGCCAAATCGCAAGACTTTTATTCGTCAAGCTACCCGCAAAGCATCAATACTTATCCGTTTGTCACACGCAACAAACCAATAATCACGCCCGACAAACGACTTGTCACGCATAACAAATCACTTATTATGCAAAACCAAAAGATAATCACCCACCACAAGTCACTCGTCACACACAACTATCCACTTGTCACGCGCGCTTATCCCATAATCACGCGTGATTATGGGATAAGCCGACAACATTACGCCCTAATCACGGCTCATTATGTCAAAATGATGAGAGATTATGCTGTGCTAGTAGGAAATTATGACGAAAACGCAGGTAATTAAAGGATAAACATTGAAACTGAAACCGAATTCATCCCTCATCTGGTACTACAGGAGGAAGAAAAGGCAGTGCAGCAATATTCAGAATATGAGCGACAAACTGAGTACGAGCATAAAAAGCGCGCGATGTGCTTCCGTGTCCTGCGCCTTTAGTTCGAGGCTGTATGAGTTTACCCATTTTCCCAGTTAGAGAATGAAAGCCCGAATTAATAATAGCTTGACGCACTAACTCATAGTCTGTTTTCACCAAGTCATAGACAATAGGGTTATCTAGATCAAATTCTGCGGCAGCATGAAGTAATGAAGACGTTTCTTGTACGTTCTCAAATACTCGGCTCACTACAACCATCTTCCGCAGCTTATTAAACAGGTGACTATCCTCAAATTCTTTGGCCTTGACTTCAACAGGGTCAATCATCGTGATAGCCATTGTTTCTTTGACTTTGAGTAAGCCGTTCCTCGCACGCTTTAACGGGACTACCTTTAATTCCCAAGAGCCAAAATTTGGCGAACGAGACGAATTAAGTGCTAGACCTAGATGCCGCTCAATTACATGTCCGGCCCAGCCCTTATTCTTCTTGTTACCTACCCAAACAGTTACACCGTACTTATCAGCTAGCGGACGCAGATCAACGCCTTCGAGTAATCGGATTCGCTCAATGGCGTCTTTTCTATCCATTAACTTTATCTTGAGTAGGTATATCTATGTCGCCGTAATTGAATTTAGACTCTTGCTTAATAATCTCGTCCTCAATACGCTGACTAGCAACTTTCAAGAAATCGGTTTCCAATTCAAAGCCAACGAAACGCCTCCCATGTCTAGCGCAGACGACGCCGGTTGTGCCGCTTCCGCAGAAGGGGTCGAGTACCATGTCGTGCGGGTTTGACGATGCGCGGATGATGCGGTCTAGGAGCGCTTCGGGTTTCTGCGTAGGGTGCTTGCCGTAGCGTTTCTCGCGCGCCGTTGGCGGCGTAATGTGCCAGAGCGATTGCATCTGCTTGTTGCGGTTCTCGCGCTTCATCTCATCATAGTTGAACGTATGCCGCCCCTTTGGCTCACGACGCGCCCAGATAATCGTCTCGGTGGCGTGCGTGAAGTAACGGCAAGAGAGATTGGGCGGCGGGTTGACCTTGTACCAAGCTATGTCGTTCAGGATTTTGTAGCCGAGAGTTTGCAGCGCGTACCCTACGCTGTAGATGTTGTGCGACGTGCCAGTCACCCAGATAGTGCCGTTAGGCTTCAACAACCGCCTGCACTCTCTCAGCCAGTCCATGTTGAAGGCGTGAATCGTCTCGAAGGTCGCGGCCTTGTCCCACACTCCTTTGTTGACGCTGACCATGCGCCCGGCCTGACAGGTGATGCCGTCATTAGAGAGAAAGTAGGGCGGGTCTGCGAAGATGAGGTCGAACATCTCTTCCTTAGCCTGACGCAGCAACTCCAGCGCGTCGCCCTGATAAAGACGAATGCCGTGCTTTTCATCTACGAAGACGGGCGCTGGCGCGTGGGGCGGCATCTCTGCTTTCCAAAGGGAATCAGCTACAGGCCAGGCGCGAGCCGTGTGAATAGAGACCATTTACCTTACCGAACCTCAAGACCTACGAAAGACTGAAGCCGATCTAAGATCGAATCCGGTAAAAGATCAAGGCGGCGCGAGACACAAGCGATCTGCTTCCAACTATTTAGAGCTTTCGACGCGCCAGAACCGTAGGGGCAGGGCTAAGTCCTCTGCCCCTACAGTAGAAAAGATAAAGCCTGCGGGCTGGATGGCTCGCAGGCTTTATCTCTACTTGTTGGGGCGAGGGTTGGGAGTTCCGCTTAATCTTTTATGACAGTTGTTTTCTCGCGCACGACGGCGGTGTCGCGGCTGCGGCGGCTGCGTGCGGCCAGGAGCGCGACGGCGATAATGGTGATGAGCGCTACGGCCCCTATGGCTAGATAGAGCGGGTCAATGCCCGTCGTGCTCTCGACCGGTGTAGTGCTCTTCTGCGTGCTCGTAGTGGTACTCGTCTGCTTTGAACTGCTGCCGCTCTGCGTGCTTTGCTGCGCGGGCTGGCTTTGCTGCTGCGTGGTGGTGCTGCTGCTACTGCTGCTGTTGCTGCTGTTCTGCGCGAACGCGGGCACGGCCAGCGCCAGTACGAAAACCAGAATTGTTAGCCAACGTCTCATCTTGAATTGCCTCCTTAGATTAACCACCTCTCATGTTCTCTTACGCTGCACTGAAACGCGCACGTTCATCACCAAAGCCCCACTGCCTGTAACTTATCAGTACAGCAAAAAGAAGCCTCGATGGTGATTTAGCGACTGCCGTGCCAGAAGATTCAAACAGGGATGAACAGGATAGAGAGGATAAAGAAAAGACAATAGCTCTTCTTTTTATCCTCTCTATCCTGTCCATCCCTGTTAATTTCTTCAGCCGATGAATTTGTATCCGGCGCGGTGGACTGTGATGATGTAACGCGGGTCTGCGGGGGAGTCTTCGATTTTGTGGCGCAGCTTGGCTATGTGCATGTCTACGGTGCGCGTCAGGGGGAAGCCGTCGTAGCCCCAGACGGCGTCAAGGAGTTGGTCGCGCGTGATGACCTCGCCCTTGTGCTCAAGGAAGTATTTCAGGAGCTTGAACTCGCGCGGGCTGAGGTCTAGGGCGTGACCGCTCTTGTGCGCTTCCAGGTTTTTGAAGTTGAGGACTACGTCCCCGAACTGCGCCTGCTCGAAGGCGTCTTCGGCGCGGTTGGAGCGGCGCAAGATGGCTTCGACGCGCGCCATCAGTTCAAGAAAGCTGAAGGGCTTGGTAACGTAATCGTCCGCGCCCGTCTTGAGGCCCACGACCTTGTCTATCTCCTGCCCGCGCGCCGTCAGCATGATAATGGGCGTCTGGTTGCCGCTCGTCCGAAGGCTCTTGCAAACCTCAAGGCCGCACATCTTCGGCAGCATGACATCCAGGATTATCAGGTCATGGCTCTTGTCCGTGGCGAGCTTGAGGCCGAGCGCCCCGTCCCGCGCGACCTCCACAGTGTAGCCCTCGTAAGAGAACCCGTCGCGCAGCGCCACTGCCATAGCCTGGTCGTCTTCTACTATCAGAACCTTTCGCATGGAGGGAAGCGCTTCAACATCCGTCAGGGAACGATGCTGCGTTCTGTTCATAGCCTCTACACTTTCACTCTGCATAACGAATTAATCTCCAAGAGAGTTCTATATTTCAGATAGATTCAAACAGGATGGACAGGATAAGAAAGAGCAATTGTTTTGCTTTTATCCTGTTCATCCTGTTAATTTCTCGCTTCTAAATTCCGCCAACTATTTTAAGCTGCTCGCCTGCCGCACGCTCTTGCTTGCGCTCTGATGTCTCTTCCGCAGTTCTCTCTTTGGCGGGCAAATGAATCGTAAAGGTGCTGCCGCGTCCAGGCTCGCTCTCTAAGGTGACGCGTCCCTTGTGCGCTTCTATGATGTGCTTGACGAGCGCAAGGCCGAGGCCGCTTCCGCGCGTTTCGTGTACGAGGCCCGTGCAGACTCGATAGAACTTGTCGAAGACCTTCTGCTGGTCTTCGCGCGTCAGACCTATGCCGTGATCCTCTACGGCTACCTGGACGAAGCCGTTCGCGTGCCCCAGCCGAATCTCTATCTCTCTCGCCTCGCCGGAATACTTGATGGCGTTGTCCAGAAGATTTATGAGCACCTGCCCTATGGCCTCGCCGTCAACAAAGACCGGAGGCAGAGGCGACTGAGGCTCTTTGACGTGAACGTTGAAGCCGCGCTGCTTGAGTTGTATGTCGAAGGTCTTCAGCGTGGAGTGAACCAGCGCGGACGGGTCAGTCTCGCTGAAGTCGTAGGTCTTGCGGCCCGACTCTATGCGCGAGAAGTCCAGAATGTTGTTGACCAGTTGCGTCAGGCGGCGGCTCTCCGTCTCTATGTACTCGCCGTACTCGCGTATCTTATCTTCGTCGGAGACGCGTCCCATCTTCAGGAACTCTCCGAAGACTCGTATGGAAGCCAGGGGCGTTCGCAACTCGTGCGAGACGTTCGAGACGAAATCCGTCTTCATCTGCGAAAGGCGCATCTGTCGCTGTGCCGCGCGCAGGGCCAGTATGATGCCCGACAGCAGCGCCACCGTCATCAGTATGGAGAAGGTCAGGTTCAGCTTGAAGTTCCACGCGGCCCACTGCGCGGGCGTGCGATGGCGGCTGCGAATCGCTATCCGCCAGTCGGAATACAACGGGGCCATGACGTAGCTTTCGTCATCGAGTCCCTTGATGGGCTGCGTCGAAAAGACGACTTGATTCTTCTCGTCGTAAACGGTGACGATGATGCTGTCCTGCTTATCGGAAGGAAAGAAGCGCGGCAGAGTAGTCGTGATGGTCTGCGGCAAATAGATTTTACCGAAAAGCTCCTTGTCAATAATCATCCCGGCTGCGCCTATG
Organism: Pyrinomonadaceae bacterium; assembly: GCA_014534425.1. Lineage (GTDB taxonomy): Bacteria > Acidobacteriota > Blastocatellia > Pyrinomonadales > Pyrinomonadaceae > JACVRN01. Next base: position 29,351 of record JACVRN010000001.1, on the reverse strand, counting down.
ACACGCGCCTCGTCGTTTATGATGGGCTTGAACATGACGCGGTTCTCAGGGTCACGCTCTTCTATGGTCAACGCGCCGCTCATGGCCCTGCCTTCTTCGTTGAGAATACGCAGAGGGGCTACGAGCATGTTAGCCGTGCGGACTTCATCTTCGGGCGGCTTCAACGTGCGCGACTGGTCATACGGGTCATAGAAGATGATTTCGGCTCCGCCCTTGCCGTCGAACGTGGCAATGAAGAGTCGCTTCGCTCCGTCCACCGAGCACTTGCCGAAGGGGAAGGTTTCTGGCGACACGCCGTTCTCAATTGAAGACGCGGGAATGTTCAGCACCTTCTCGGCGTTGTTGCGATAGAAGAACTTTATCTCCTTGGAGACATCGTTGAGATAATTCTTTCTCCACACAACGTCTGCGACCGTGGAGGTCTCTTCCAGTTCGGAGAGCGACCAGTACTGAAGCGCAAGCAGGCTCAAGAGTGGAACGAGCACCGTCGCCATGCCGACAAGCATTATGTGATTTCGCAGGAACTTCTGAAATTTCGTCACGTCCAGTCTTACCTCAACCTTTCAGCGAGTCATAACATACAACAGAAGTGACGGGCTAGTCTTTAGTCGAAAGCCGCTTTTTACAACACTTTTACAAGATTTACGACTATTTACCCCTCTTTGATGACATTTACATGGGCGAAGCGTACTTTGCACATGACCTCGCAAAGTTATGGTCTAGAGAAGCGAAAAGGAGACAATCATGAGAGCAAATATTTCCAGAAACATATTGAGCATCTTGACAGCGCTTGTGCTGTTCGCAGCGCTCGTAGTACAGAGCGCCGCAGCCAGAGCCTCAAGCTCCGTCGTCGTCCAAATCCCCTTCGACTTTCAGGTCGCAGGCAAAGTCCTGCCCGCAGGCAGGTACCTTGTGGAGCGAAGCACCACGTCTTCAAACGAGGGCCTGAGCCTTCGCAACGTTGACCAGAAGTACGGCGCGTTTGTCCTGACCGCAACGGTTCAATCCAAATTGAGACAGAGCGATTCCCGTCTGGTCTTCAACCGTTACAAAGACCAGTACTTTCTTTCGCAGTTCTGGATTGCGGGCGAGGCTACGGGGCGCGAGTTGATTAAGACGGACAGGGAGCGCACGGTCGAGCGCGAACTGGCGAAGGCAGGCAGCGCGCCTGAGCGCGTGAGCCTGGCAATCGTGCAGAAGAAGTAAATTGAGAGCTTTGAGGGTTCGCATCAACTGGCCGTGATGCGAAACGTGAGTGACAACCGGAGACATGGGCCAATCCGGTTGTCACTCAAAAAGAGCGTTGCCGGAGCTTCTTCCTATTCCTTTCTGAGCTTCGGCGGCTGGCGGCTGATGGGAGAGCGTTAAGTGTTGGGAAGGTCGCAAATTTTCCTAGAAGGCGCGGCTTAAGGGACGCTCTCCCGTCCCGCTCTAGACAATCTGTTTTTCTCCCCTCAACTCCTTCGCAATCAAAGGCACAATGCGGCGCGGAACTGCTATCGCCTCCTTTATGTGGCGCGCATGCGTGAAATGTCCCACGACGTAAATCCCTCCGACGTTCGTCTCGAAAGTCTCAGGGTCGTAAACAGGAATAGAAGTTAATCCCGCAGGCATTATCTCCACGCCCAACTGTCTGAGCAGCGTGAAATCAGCTTCGCTTCCGATGAGAATGAAGACGACATCGTTCGGAAGACGAATCGTCTCGCCGTCCTCTCTGCGTATGACGACCTCGCGCTCGGTTATCTCCTCTACAGCCGCGCAGAAGATGACCTCAAGATGCCCAAGCGCAATCTCTCGCTCCAGAGGCTCGCGTACCCAGTGCTTGATTGCGCCCTTCTTTGGGTCGCGGTTCTCCCAGTCGGCTCGCCAGATAACAAGGCTCGCGCGTGCGCCATGCTCGGCCAGAAAGAGCGCCGCTTCCGCAGCGCTGTTTCCGCCGCCTATGATCATCGCATCCTTGCGAACATAGGGGAAAGGCTCCACGAACCTGTAGTGAACTTTCGAGAGGTCTTCGCCCGGAACGCCCAGCCTCCTGGGGCGCGACATAGCGCCTATGGCAAAGAGCACTCGCCGCGCTACGTAGTTTGCGCGCGTGGTCTCAATCAAAAAGCCCTCCGTCTCGTTGCCCTTTATCTGTACGACCTCTTCTTCGGTGTTGATTCTTAAATCGCGCTCCAGCGCAAAGTGTACGTAATGCGACAGCAACTCTTCGCGCGTAGGCTTTTCACGACAGGGCTTGAGCGTGCCTTCGCGCATCTCAAGTTCGTTGACTGTGGAAAAGACCGTCAGCCCCACAGGGTAGTGATAGACCGTGTCGGCTATCAAACCCTTCTCGATGACCAGGTAGCTCAAGCCCTCTCGCGCCGCCACGTCTGCGGCAGACAATCCCGCAGGCCCCGCGCCTATGATAAATAAATCCAACTGCGTTTCACTCATAGATAAATAGCCTAGAGTCTGTAGTCTTCAGAGTCAAACGGTCTTTAGATGATTACGCGGCCTTCCGCGACGATGACGGATGCGCCGCCGACGCGCACCTGTTCTACGCGTCCACGCGCGCCGCGTATCTCTGCATCTATGCGACTGGGGCGTTCTATGAAGTCGCCCTGTTCTATGCGGAAGCGGTGAACATTTTCCTCCGCCTCCGCATCTATCGCGCCGTGGTAGACGAGATAGCCTGAGAGTGCGCCAGCGCAAGACCCCGTCGCAGGGTCTTCCGGGATGTTGTCGCCCGGCGCAAACATTCGCATGTGCGCGCGAGACTCTCTGCCTTCACGCGTCTCGCGCGTGAAGACGCAGCAGCCCGTCGCTCCCAGTGCCGTGTAGACCGAAGAGAGCAGCGTGGAGTTGATGCGGCAACGGCTCAGGGCCATAAGGGAAGTGACGGGCACCAGCAGAAAAGAGATTCCCGTAGAGACCACTTCAATAGGCAGGCTCTCGTCGAAATCTTCCGGCGCAAGACCAATCGCACGCTCCAACTCCGCGCGCTCGTGCGCGCCCTCCACAGAGCCAAGCCCCTTATACTCGCCCTGCGTCATCACTACGCGCGTAGGCTCGTGGTCGCTGAACTCTATGTCCACGGGCAGCACGCCAATGCCTATCTCCTGATTGATGCGCGTTAAACCTGTTCCGCCTTCCGGCTGCGGCACTACGCCTTCGCGTGCTAGCAGGTTCCAGGTTCCAATCACAGGATGCCCCGCCATTGGAATCTCTCGCGTTGGAGTAAAGATGCGAAGACGCTTGAGCGCACGCTCGTCCTGCGGGGGCAGGACAAAGACGGTTTCAGAGAGATTCATCTCGCGCGCTATCTTCTGCATAGCGCCGTCTTCTATCCCTTCGGCTTCTGGAAAGACCGCGAGCGGATTGCCTGCGAAAGCGTTTTTCGTAAAAACATCCAACTGTATAAAACTGTATCGAGACACTTCTCTTTACCAGCCTTTCGTTAACAGAGTAATAACCCGCCATCATCAAGGCAAACGTCTCGCGCGGTCAAGCGTCTTCTTTCATCCCTCAACAGTCAGCCAAGGTGAAATGTTTTGTCCCCAAAACTGCATAGACAGTTAGATGACATTAATCCGTTAGCCTCTGAGTTAATCGAAAGGAGGTAAGCATGGCTCCTGTGCGCGAAATGCAACCCGATATTGGCCCAAAATATCTGTTGACATTTAGATTTACTGAGACTATCGTGCGTTCGCTTTCAGTGGGCCGTTGTTCTATCTTGCGAATGCTCTACCTTTCGTCTCGCTCTTTAATCCTGAACTTCCAGAGACCAGGCAGGCCGTATATTCAAAATTTCTACACCCGGACTCTTAGCTCCTCTTAAGCCGACACCCTGTTCTTTTCATGACAAGGGCCGCCCTTAGCAGGCCGTGCTCCTCTTAATAATCAAATCATGTCTGTGAGATAGGAGAAGATAATGCTGAACATAGAAGCTCTGGACAAGGTTATAGCGATGGTGGTCGTCCTTCTGGCTCTGAGCTTGTTCGTGCAGGCTTTGCAGGGATGGCTGAAAAAGATCTTCAAGATTAAGTCACTACAGATAGAGCAGTCGCTCGTGCACCTTTACCATTACGCGCTGAACAAGGACGTGATGGAAAGCCTGAACAAGAGGATGGATCATCTCCCGCTCCTGCGTTACATGACGGGCCGTGATCATCCTGCGACCCGCGACACGCAGGTCTCTGCCCTCTACAACGGGGTGATGACGGAATTTAAGAAGGTCGGTCGCTTGACTGGGCGCGGCAAACTGATGCTCGACTCTATCTCTAAGAGCGACCTGCTAAAGTTTATGGGCCGCATGCCGGTCGCTGGAATCATAGCGCAACAGTTCCCCGACTCGGCGCGCAAGTTTGGCGAGATGCGCGCCCACGTCACCAATCTGCTCAAGGTGCTCACTGAGATTAAGACTCAATATCAGAACGTACTGAGCAGCCCCGAGTTCGAGAGAATCGAGAAAGTGCTGACGCCGTTTCTGACAGACGTTGACAAATTCCTGAGCGGCACCAGCAGCGATTCCGGCGTCATCCTCGACGACATAACCAAACTCAGAGAGATAAACCCTGAGGAAGTGCGAAAGCTGCTTGAGGATTTGCCCGGAAGGATAGATGTCATCAAGGCCGATGTAAATGCGAACACCACTCTCACTCCTTCGGTTAAAGCAGAGATAGCTCAGACGCTGGAGAATATGGACAAGGCTGCCATCAAGCTGTTGAGCGGGGTCGATAGCGTCCTGGCTGGGTTCAAGCACATACACGAGCTTAAATCGAGCGTCGAGACCTGGTACGACACTGTGATGCAGAGCTTCGAGGAGCGCTACACGCGCAGCATGAAGACGTGGACGATTATCATCAGCGCGTTCGTCGTCATCATGATGAACGCCAACATCGTCAACATCTACAGGGACATCTCTTCGAGCGAGACTAAACGAGCCGCCTTCCTGCAACAGGTCGAGAGGCTGCGAGCTGCGAACACGAATCCTGCGGCCTCCACAGCCGTAACAAACCCTGCCGCACCGGCTCCGTCGCCGGGTTCTACGCCGACTGCAACGCCAACGCCCTCGACCGCGCAGAACGCCACGGTGACGCCTGAGTCTTTCTGGAAAGAGGGCAAAGAAGTCATCAACGCCAACGTTGATTATTTAACCTCAATCGGCCTTGACGGGCCTGGTTGGATAACGGCAAAGCTGCCGGGTTTCTGGGACGACATCCGTGTGCATAAGAAATATAGGGACAGCGCCTGGCGCGCTCTGAGAGCGATCCTAGGATGGTTCATCATGACCATGCTCTTGAGCGTCGGCGCACCCTTCTGGCAAGACGCGCTCGAATCACTCTTCGGCCTCAAGAACAAACTGCGCCAGCAGACGGGCACCAAGAACGTCGAAGAAAAGAGCGGCGAGGGGCAAACAAGAGCCGCTTGAGCCGCGAAATAAATTAACAGGATGGAAGAGATTGATTCATTTATTCATTGTTTCATTGATTCAATGAAACAATGAATAAATGAATCAATCTCTTCCATCCTGTTTGAATCTTCCTCAAATTAAACACGCTCACATGGGCCGTCGTTGCGCTCTCTTCGTGCCGCTCGTTATAATGCCTCAATCTTGAAAGAACAAAATCAGACATCCAGGCAGCACAACTCTTCAGGCCGCGCGCTGAGCGAAAGCCTGCGCGGCATTCTCATTCCCTGCACAACTCCGTTTGACGAAGGTGGCGAGGTCGATGCGCGAGCGCTCGGCTCAAACCTTGAGAAGTGGAACGCCCTGGGTGTGAGCGGCTACGTGGCCCTTGGGTCAACGGGCGAGCGCGTGCACCTGACGGAGCGCGAGTGCCTGACGGTGATTGAAACTGCGCGCTCACACACGCCAGCGACACTTTCTCTCATAGCGGGCGCGGGGCAGCAGGGCACTCGCCTGACCATCGAAGAAGTGAAAAGGTGGGCGCACGCGGGCGCGGATGCCGTGCTTCTGATAACTCCGAATTACTATCGCTCGGAGATGACGCAGGGCGCGATTAAGAATTATTACCGAGAGGTCGCATCCTCGTCGCCCGTGCCGGTGCTGCTTTACAACATACCGCAACTGACGGGGCTGACTCTCGCGCCTGAGACAATCGCGGAGCTTGCCGAGCATGAGAACATCGCGGGCATCAAGGACAGTTCCGGCGACATAGTCGCTCTGGGCGAGGCGCTGCGACTCGTGCCCGAAGGTTTCTCTGTTCTGACGGGACACGGCTCGGCTCTGATGGCTGCGCTTGGGGCCGGAGCGGTCGGCGCAATCCTCGCCGTGGGCTGCTTCGCCACGCGCGCCTGCGTGGAAGTTCACGCCGCGTTTCATGCTGGAGATTTTGAGCGCGGCCACGCGTTGCAGAGAAAGCTTGCGCGTCTTGTGCGCGCAGTGATGGGGCGCTATGGCATAGGCGGCATCAAGGCTGCAATGTCGGAGCTTGGCCTTGAAGGCGGGCGCGTGCGTGCGCCTCTTTCCATGCCGAATGAGAGCGAGCGGCTGGAAATTGCAAGGCTTCTCAAAGAGTCAGGGTTGTTTGATGAAGAGACAAGAGAAATTGCTTCATCTGTTCATTGATTCATTGAATCAATTTCTATCGCAGGAGCGAAATGAGCCGCACATTACCAGCATGTTTCAGCACACCGGAAGAGGCAGCGCTACGCATAGAGCCACTGCCTTTTGAGCGCATCCCGCACCAGACGAAACTTTTCCTGGATTACCTGCGGGGCGTGCCCGAACTCCTGCGCTTTTATCCTTCAGCCGTGGGCTTTCATCAGGACGTTTCTGGGCGCGCGCCCGAAGTTCTTGCAGCGCACAAGACGAGTCGCGCCGCTCTCTGTGACGCGCTCGAAGCTCTGAATAGAAACTGGGGCGCGGGCGACGAAACCATCAAATCAATCGCACGACTCAGGGAAGAGGATGCGGTCGCGGTCGTGACGGGTCAACAGGCAGGGCTTTTCACAGGCCCGCTCTACACCGTCTACAAGGCTCTGTCGGCTGTGAAGCTGGCAGAGTGTTTAGCGGATAGAGGAACCAAGGCCGTGCCCGTCTTCTGGATTGCGACCGAAGACCACGACTTCGAGGAAGTCGCCACAGCCGAGTTCATAGGCTGCGATTGTCGCCTCTCAGAAGTCACAGTCTCGTCGCACATGCACAAAGAGGGCACGCCCGTCGGCAGCGTTCGATTGGATGAATCAATCAACGAGACGGTCGAGCGATTGATGACGGTTCTGCCTGAAACGGAGTTTACGCCTGAGCTAAGAAATATTTTGATTGATTCCTGGGCTACGGGTCGCGGCTACGGCGAAGCCTTCGCGCGCATGATGACGCACCTGATGAAGAATTACGGCCTGGTCTTTCTTGACCCGCAAGACGCGAAGCTCAAAGAGTTGGCCGCGCCGCTTTATGCGGAAGCAGCGCGCCGCGCGCCCGAGATTGCGAGCGCCGTAGAGACGCGCAGCCGCGAGTTGGTCGAAGCGGGCTATCACGCGCAGGTGGTCGCTACGGCAGACTCTTTCCCGCTCTTCCTGCACACCGAAGACGGCTCGCGCCACGCCGTCACGCGCACGGAGCGCGGCACGTACAAAGCCAAAGAGACCGAAAGCGAATACTCCCTAGAAGAGTTGGCAGAGATGGCGCAAAGCGAGCCTTCGCGCTTTAGCCCGAACGTGACCTTGCGCGCAGTGGTTCAGGATTATCTGCTGCCAACGGTCGTTTACATGGGCGGCGCTGCCGAGATAGCCTACTTCGCTCAGACGACGGAAGTTTACAGGGTGCTCAATCGCCCGCAGACTCCAATCCTGCCGCGCGCCAGCATGACGATTGTCGAGCACCGCACGGCTCGCTCGCTTGAGCGCTACAACTTGAGCCTGAGCGATTTCTTCGCAGGACTGGAGAGCGTGCTGGCCCGTGTAGTCGAAGAGCATCTGGGAACGGAAGCCGCGCAAACCTTTGACGAAGCCGAGGGCGCTGTCGAGCGCGAGCTTGATAAGCTGAAAGAGCAGCTTCAGAGAGTTGACCCTACGCTGGCCGATGCGCTTGAGACGGGAAGAAGGAAGATAGAGTACCAGCTAACGGGACTTCGCACGCGCTTTCATCGCGCGCAGATGAACAGAGACCGCGCCGCGCATCGCCAGCTTGAGCGCGCAGCCGCGCAACTCTACCCGCACAAGACTCTACAGGAGCGGCACATCAACATCACCAGCTTGCTCGCGCGTCATGGCCGCTACTGCATCAACTGGATTTACGACGCCATCAACCTTGGCTCTCACGATCATCAGGTAGTTTACTTATGAAGCATTCAGCTATCAGCAATCAGCGTTCAGCTTTGAACTTTACAGAGCTTGATTGGCTGACGGCTGATGGCTGACGGCTGATTGTTCTCATGTCAAAAATTCGCGTTCTCTCGGATCAGTTGATTAACCAGATTGCTGCGGGCGAGGTGGTGGAGCGGCCCGCGTCCGTGGCTAAGGAACTGGTCGAGAATGCTATTGACGCGGGCGCGCGGCGAATCATCGTGGACGTTGAAGGCGGAGGCCGCCGTCTCTTGCGCGTCTCGGACGATGGCGAGGGCATGACGCGCGACGATGCGTTACTGGCCTTCGAGCGTCATGCAACGTCAAAGATTTCTAGCGCAGACGACCTCTTTGCCATAGCGACGCTCGGCTTTCGCGGCGAGGCTCTGGCTTCCATTGCATCGGTCGCGCGCGTAGAGCTTTTGACGAAGACGGAAGAAGCGCAGGCCGCCACGCGCATCCTGATTGAAGGCGGGCGCATAAGGGACGTGAAGGATGCAGCGCACACCAAAGGGACAACCATCAGCGTGCGCGACCTTTTCTTTAACGTCCCCGCTCGTAGAAAGTTCCTGCGCTCGGAGGCTACCGAAAGCTTTCACCTGACGAACCTCTTGACGCACTACGCTCTGGCTCATCCAGAGATTGCGTTTACCTTGACGAACAACGGGCGCGAGACTCTGAGGGTTGCGCCCGCGCGAGATTTACGCGAGCGCGCCTTTCAGATTTTCGGCGAGAGGTTCATAGCAAATCTCTTGGAGGTTGAGGGCGGTATCCCGCAGGTGGCGCGCGTGCACGGCTACATCTCTGCTCCGCGCGAGCGCCGCACCTCCCGCGATGCTCAGTATCTCTTCATCAACGGTCGCTACGTGCGCGATGCTCTGATGGCGCGTGCGCTCTCCGAAGGCTATCGCACAATCCTGCCGCAGGGAGTTTATCCGGCGGCGCTCCTGTTTCTGGACGTGCCGCTCGAAGAGGTGGACGTTAACGTTCACCCTGCCAAGACGGAAGTGCGCTTTCGCCGCGCCGCAGCCGTGGCCGACTGCGTGCGCGAAGCCGTGCGCCGCTCCCTCGCAAGCGCAGGCTTCGTTCGCTCAAGCGAGCCGAATGAAGAGCCTGCGACAGACGCCAATGACAGAAGCAAGAGAAGCGAAGGGCCTGTAAGCTCATCCGTTAAATCGGAAGAGATAAATGAGGCGCGCCCGGATGCTTCCACCAGGCCGCTTAAGCTTGTGCCGCCTCCGCAGCAGAGCCGCATAACGTTTGGCCCTGCGGCGCGAATAGAAGAAAAGGACGACGAGAGGACGGCAATGGCCGCTCATGCGCGTACGGCTGAAACGGGCGGAGCGAATGCCGCAGAGCAAAAAGCTTACAAGCAGCGCTCGGAAGCGGGAATGCAGGAAGCGCGCTCTTCATCAAGCTCTACTGAAAATTTACAGGAAGCTGCGCCCGCGAAGATGGAAGCAGAGCTTCCGCCGCTTTCATCTTTATCGGGCATCGTGCGCGAAGTCCCCACAGCTTCGGTCGCTACGAACATTCGACCGCTAGGGCAACTGGAAGCGAGCTTCATCATCGCTACCGACGACGAAGGGCTGCTGCTGATTGACCAGCACATGGCGCACGAGCGCATTCTCTTCGAACAGTATCGCACGCGCGAGCAGGGGCGCGTGCTGGAATCGCAGAACCTGCTGTTGCCGGAAACCTTTGACCTGACGCCCGCGCAGGCCGCAGCCTTCGACATCATAAGCGAAGACCTGGAAGCATACGGCTTCGGCTTGATGCGTCTCTCTGGTCGGACTGTGGCCGTGCGCGCCGTTCCTGCGGACTTGCCTGCGGGCGAAGCGCGCTCTCTTCTGGCAGAGCTTCTGGATTCGATTGATGCCGAAAGACGCACGCTCACGCGTGAGAGCATAACGGAGCGCATCGCGGCTACCTTAGCTTCTCGCGCCGCAGTCAAATACAACACAGTGCTTGCGCCGGAGAAGATGCGCTGGCTGGTTGACAGGCTCCTGCTGACCTCTTCGCCAACGACCTGCCCGCGCGGGCGACCCGTTATACTGCGACTTGCGACACATGACATAGAGAAGAGTTTTCATCGCACCTGAAAGAAGAGATGCAGAGCGCGCATGATAAAAAGAGGGAAGTCGCGGACGCGCAGGAGGAGGAGGAGTTCGTCGTCGTGCGGCTCGAAGACGAATATTTCGCTTTCGACGTGGCGGACGTGGCCGAAGTGCTGCCTTACTCCGAGCCTGTCAGGATGCCGCGCGCTCCGAAGTTCCTTGTGGGGCTAGTCGAAGTGCGCGGAATCATGCTGCCGGTCGTAGACCTCAGACTGCGCGCGGAGCTATCTGCCACGCAAAGGCCGCGACACGTTCTGGCTATACGGCTCGGCGAGCGCTTCATAGGCGCGCTCGTAGACGAAGTGTGCGAGGTCTATTCGGCTGAAGCGGCATCTGTCGGAAGCGTCGCCTCGCTCGGAGACAAACTGGACGCGCAGTACGTCAGCCGCGCCCTGCGCTGGGGCCAGCGCCTAGTCCCGGTCATGGACGCCGTACGCCTTTTAACCACCGACGAAACCCTACGCCTCAAACGCCTGCGCTCACCCAGAAGACGAAAAGGCGAGAAACAGAATTAAGAGAGATTGATTCATTGAATCATCGGTTCATTGATTCAATGAACAAATGAATCAATGAATCAATTCCTTTAATTTTCTTCTTACAAACTATCGAACGTCCTCAGAACCAATTCGACATCCGACAGGTCGGGCAGGAAGGCATCGGGCGTGTGGGCCAGCAGGTCTTCGCGCGAATACATGCGGCCTGTATTGACCGCAACGGCGTGCATGTGGCCGTGACGCGCGCAAAGAATGTCGTTGGGCGTATCGCCTATGACTATGAACTGCTGCGGCGGAAGGCTTAGGTTGAGATGGCGGTTGATGCGCTCGACCGCAAGCTGCGGCAGGTCTCTGCGGTCGTGGGAATCGTCGCCGAAAGCGCCCGGCAGTTGAAAGAATTCGGCCAGCCCCACGAGTTGCATCTTCAGCCGCGCCGCAGGCTCTATGTTGCCCGTGAGCAGCGAGTTCAGGTAGCGCGGGTGCTGTGACGTAGCTTCCAAGACATCGCGCACGCCCGGCAGAAGATGAAACCCTTGCGAGCCTTCACGCGTGGCCCGCTCCATCTCCGTCATGTAATGCGTGCGTAAATCCTCTACACGCTCGCGTATCTGCTCAGGCGTGAAACCCTCGTCGCGCAGAGCCTCCATGATAATCTGCAAGTCCGTCATGCCAGAGACAGTCATCTCCCGAAGACGCCCCGCCGTCCCGAAAACATTCTCCAGCACGGGCACTGTGTAATCCTTATAAGCGTCCCTGCGGTGCGAACGCATCAGGGTGCCGTCAATATCCCACAGAAGAATCCGCAAGCCTTCAGGCGAGCGATAGTCAGAAGTTCCAGGAGAATCAGACATAAAGTTTAAAGCGCTTCTTTTCTTGCTTGAGCGACGACCTGTTCTATGAAGGAAGTCTTGGCGTCCGTGTATGCGTCGCGGTCTTGGCGAAAGCGTGCAGCCAGTTCTTTCTTCAATCGATAATAGTCTCGCGCCGTTTCGGGATGCGAGCGCAAGTAGTCTCGAAACAGCAGGTGGCGCGTCCAGAACGTGGTCGTGGTTTCTACCATGTGCAGGTGATGCGTGCGCGTGTTGTAGGTCGTGACTTTATGAAAATAGCGGCGCTCGGGCAGCATGGCTTCGTGCTTCGAGATGTATTCATAGCCGATTGTTTCCAGCCTGCGTATGCATTCGGGAGCGTCTGCGAGACTGCGTATGCCGATCATGATGTCTATTATGGGTTTCGCCCCAAGGCCGGGAACGGAAGTGCTGCCAATGTGCTCAACGCGCTCGACCCACGAGCCTATGAGATTGAGTATGCGCGCCTTCTCTTCTTCAAACCTGGCGGGCCACGCAGGATTGTATTCGACTATGACTACTTCCTCGGGCTGCGCCAGGCCCCCGTCAATAGAGTTGGCCGGATGCTGGTGCTTGTGGTCTTTCATTATTCTATGACTGCGAGGACTTCGCCCGCGTTGACGGTTTCACCCGCGACTGCGTTGAGGATTGTGACCGTTCCAGCCTTGGGCGATTTCATCTCGTTCTGCATCTTCATGGCTTCGACTACCAGAATGGCGTCTCCGGCTTCTACCTCGGCACCGGCTTCGACGTGCACGCGCACGACCTTGCCGGGCATCTGCGCTATGATTTGAGCCGAGCCGTCGTCGTGTGCGGCGGCGCTCGCGCTTGCGCGCAGGCGCTTGGGGTCTGCGAGCGTGACGGTGTAGGCGCGATTGCGAACGCGCACCTCCGAGCGTTCGGGTTGAGCGGCGCTGTAGCCCACACGGCAATCGTACACGCGCCCGTCTATGATTAAGAGATAGCCACCGCCCTCCGACTCGCGCACGTACACCTCGACCGCTCGCCCGTCAATCTCCGCGAAAACTCGCTCCCGTTCAAGACGAATACGAAGCTCGTACTTTTCGCCATCTATGTCTGCAAGAAGTTTCATGCTTTGAAACAAAGGTCAGTACCGCCTGCTTAATCCGGGCGGGTCTCTACTCTAGCTAATACCCGCCCGGCTTAAGCAGGCGGTACTGACCTGCTCTCTCACGTTCTTGAATTAAGCAGTGCGGCGCGGCCCGCCATGCGCCAGCGACTCTGTTCTTCGGTGCCGGGCTGATGATTGGCGGAAGCCTGGCTTTGCCTGCGCGCGTAATCGAGCGCGGCAGCGATGAGCGCGGCGTCGCGCTGCTCGATAGCTTCCGCGCCCGTCTCTTCCACTTGCTCAACGGCACGCGCTTGGCGTTCGTTAAAGCGCGGGATAAAGCCTGTGTCCAGACGGCCAGCTATGAATTCATCGTCGCGCACTATGGCGCGGAAGAAGGGGAGCGTGGTCTTGATGCCGTCAACGTTGTATTCGTCCAGAGCGCGACGAAGGCGGTCAATAGCCTCCGCGCGCGTGCGTCCCCACGCGGCGAGCTTTGAAATCATAGGGTCGTAGTAGATGGAGACTTCCGTGCCGCTTGTGACGCCGCCGTCATCGCGTATGCCCGGCCCCGCCGGAACATTCAGAAAGCTTATGCGTCCGGGGCTTGGCATAAAGTCGTTGGCAGGGTCTTCTGCGTAGACGCGGCATTCTATGGCGTGGCCGTGCCAGCGAACATCTTCCTGAGTGAAAGAGAGCGGCTTTCCTTCCGCGACCCTTATCTGCTCGCGCACTAGGTCAAAGCCCGTGACAAGCTCTGTGACCGGATGCTCTACTTGCAGGCGCGTGTTCATCTCAAGAAAGTAGAAGTCGCGCGTCACGTCCGAGACCAGAAACTCTACGGTGCCTGCGCCTACGTAATTGGCTGCACGAGCAATCTCGACCGCAGCCTGTCCCATACGCTCACGCAAACTCGCATCATTAATCGGAGACGGGCATTCTTCGACCACCTTTTGATGGCGGCGTTGAATGGAGCACTCGCGCTCGCCAAGGTGAACGAAGTTTCCGTGGGTGTCCGCGAAGACCTGAATCTCTATGTGACGCGGGCGCTCGACTGCTTTTTCAAGATAGACCTCGGCGTTGCCGAAAGCTGCTGCGGCCTCGGACTGCGCCGTCTCAAGAGCCGAGCGCAAGTCTTCTTCGCGCTCTACGAAGCGCATGCCTTTGCCGCCTCCGCCTGCAGAAGCTTTGAGCATCACTGGATAGCCCAGTCCCGCAGCCACACTTTGCGCCTCTTCGTATGAATCTAGAGGCTCGGTCGTTCCGGGGACGACGGGAGCGCCTGCTGCTATGGCTACACGACGAGCGTTGACCTTTGAACCCATTAACTCCATGGCTTCGGGCGTCGGGCCTATGAAGACGAGTCCGGCATTGAGGACGGCGCGGGCGAAATCCGCGTTCTCCGCCAGAAAGCCGTAGCCGGGATGAATGGCGGAAGCCGATGCGCGCTTTGCGGCATCAAGAATCCTGTCGATGCGAAGGTAACTTTCGACCGAAGGCGCGGGGCCAATCAGGTAAGCCTCGTCCGACAGCCGAACATGAAGCGCGCCCTTGTCCGCTTCGGAATAGACTGCGACCGTAGAGATGTTGAGGTCTCGGCACGCCCTGATGATACGAACGGCAATCTCGCCGCGATTGGCAATCAGAATTTTACGCAACATATAAAAGCAATTGGCGCTCAGCAATCAGCCGTCAGCTAAGCGGCAAGCAGTCTGCTGACGGCTGATTGCTGACCGCTCTTAGACCACAACGGAATTGGTCGGATGGCGCGGGTCGTAGCGGACTGTGATGCTGGCACCGGGCTTGTACTCTTCCTGGCGGCGGCGCTGGTCGTAGTTGAGCGTCTGCGATGATTCGTAGTCCACGCCGCTTATGTTGTAGCTGTAGAAGATGAAGACAGCGCCCGATTCGTCCGTCTGCGTGTCGAAGATCATGCCGTCGGCTATGCGCCCCGTAAGAAGCAGTCGCGCTCGGCGCATCACTTCATCATCCCCGCCCTTTTTTCTTCGGAAGTAGTCAAGGAATGACATGATGTTCGGGGGCTTCTGAAGCGGTACGAAAGGCGCGCTCTTAATCTACTTTGCGAATCGGCTGTCTGGGCGCTTCCGTCTCTTCCTGCTTGAATGCAGAGGGCTTCAGTATGACGCCGTCGCGCATCAGCCAGTCGTCTTCAGTGTTCAGAATCTTGTCTTCGCCAGGCAAACGCATCTCGTAGTTGGTAAACGAAACCTTCTCGTCAACGCTGTCATCCGTAGTTCCGTCAAGCGCCGCCCGACGAAGCTGAGCGGGGCGCGCCCTGCGCGACTTTCCTTTTGGCAGGGCGGAGGCGAGGTCTGCGCGAGGCGTGTAGCCGCGAGCGTCTACAGCATTAAGCGCGGCGGCAATCCTGCCGTCGGGGTCAGGCAGGCGCTCGCGCAGGTCTTTCATGTCGGTCGGGTACGTCCCGTAACGCGCTCGGTACTCAAGCAGCGCCCTCTGAATCGTGTAGCCTTCGGCGTAGATTCCCGCATCAATCCCGCGCTGTCGCTGTCGCAGCCGCTCCGGCACGGTGACGCCTATGAAAGTCACCATCATCAAGGCTACCAGAGCGGAAGAGGCTAATCCTGCGTGGGCCAGCCGCGAGCCTATGAAGCGCTGAGGCTCACGGCGGATTGAGCGGCAGAGCGCCAGCCCCATCCAGACGGCCACAAGGGCCGCAGGCAGACCAACAAACTTCAGTCGCCACGCGGCAGTCTCAGCCGCAGCCACCACAGACCAGAAGGCAAGCCGGAAAGTGTCCTGCTCAAGAAGCGCAAATGTAGTGCTGGCAAGGAAGGTCGCCAAGAGAATCGCGCCGCAGGCTGCGGGCACCAGCGCGCGGCCAAAGGATGGAAGCTCGTGTTCGGGGCGGGCAAGGGGTGGGCCGACGGCTTGCGCGCCGCAGCCCGCGCAACCTTCGCGCAAGTCGCCTTCAAACTTCAGTCCGCAACAAGGACAGATTATCAATTCTCGATTTACCTCGAACACTTGAATGAGAGAGCGTCCAGTTCTTGCGCCTTTAACGAAAAGCGCTGGGGTTTGCCACCTTGTAAATTTTGCTTTCGCGCCCAGTGGGCGACCTCTCTTAGCCCTGCCGCGCGAAATCCGGCTCGGCCCGTCTCTTATCCGGGCCAGCTTTAGATGCTTTCTCCGCCTCAATAGCTGCCGCAGCCGCCGTCTCGGCTTCCACTCGATTGACCTCGCGCCAGGTGTGATACATGCGGTGCGCGAAAGTCCAGTAGGAGCCTACGGCCAGAACCCAGAGCACTGCTGGCATGCGGTTGAGGAAAGGGTTTTGCGAGCCTGGGTGCGTCGTCAGCGCGCCTATTATCAACAGCACGACTCTCTCAGGCCGACGCAGGAAGCCTACGTCGCATTTGGGAATAAGGCTCTCCGCGCGCGCGCTCGTATAGCTGACCATGACGGAACCCATCATCGCCGCACCGGCCAGAAAGACGTTCAGCGTGGAATGAAATTGCGTGTCGCGCGCGTAAAAGAGCATCAGCCCGACGAAGACCACCATGTCCGAAAGACGGTCAAGCGACGAATCCAGAAAGCCTCCGAAGCTGGTCACGCGGCCCGTCAGACGAGCGACCTGCCCGTCCAGCATGTCGAAGAGATTGGCTACTATGAGGATGATTCCGGCCCAGAAAAAGTGGCCGTAGCCGAAAAGGAGTCCGCAGCCGACGTTGATGGCAACGCCTATGACGGTCAGGATATTCGGATTGATGTGCCCATAGGCAAGCCCGCGAACCATCGTATTGATGATACGCTGCGCGCCCCGCCCGATACTCGCTCCAAACACCTTCTAGACCTTCTCCTCTAAACTCATGCGATACAGTGAAAAATCGCCCGCCACCTCAAACAGGGCATAATACAGTGACAAGTGACAAGAAGCAATCAGCAAAAGCTGACGGCTGATGGCTGACTGCTTTATTCTTCATCATGAATCGTCTTCAGGTTTCTGATTTCAAAGTTGCGTGCGCCCGCAGGGGTACGCACTACTACTTCGTCGCCCTCTTCTTTGCCCATGAGGCTGCGGCCCACGGGCGAAGTCGTAGAGATTAATCACTCCTGCGGATTGCTCTCTTCGGCTGTCACCAGACGATATGTTACCTCCTCGTCGCGCTCCGCGTCATAGAGCACCACGGTCGAGCCGTAGGCCACGCGGTCGCGCGGCACGCGAGATTTGTCTATAGAGGAGATTTCGCTCAAGCGCTGGCGCAGTTGCGCGATTCTGGCTTTGACTACGTTCTGCCTGTCCAGAGCAGCGCGGTACTCTGCGTTCTCGCGCAGGTCTCCGAATTCCAGGGCGCGCTTAATCTCCTTCGGCAGATGAACGCGCAACTCCGTCTCAAGCTCGTCCAGCTCCTTCTGCAATCTTTGTTTGATGTCTTGTGTCAACTGCTCTAGCGCTCCTGTTGATTCAAACTGAAATTATATATGCGGCGCACAGACTAGGGAAGTCTATTGCGTGGAAGTGGCGCTCGCCGTCTCCTGTAGATTAGCGTGATGCTGGCATTCGTCCGGCGCGCCGAAAGAGATGCCGGTGTCGCGCGCCGTGCGCACAAGCTGTCCGTCGGGCGGAACCGTCTTGGTCTGCGCGATGGCTTCCGCGAGCGGCACCGTCACGATGTCTGCGGCCTGAAGCGCCACCATCTTGCCGTACTCGCCCGCCATGAAGGCGCGCACGGCGCAGGCCCCGAAGTTTGTGGCGAGCATACGGTCGAAGGCGTTCGGGCGACCGCCGCGCTGCAAGTGGCCCAGGACTACGCTGCGCGTCTCTTTGCCCGTGATGCGCTCAAGTTCATTGCAGCAGAAGTTGGCTATGCCGCCTAGGCGCGGCGCGCGGTCAACGCCTCCCATGTCCTGGTAGATGGCCCCGCCGCCCGCGAGGCTAGCGCCTTCCGAAGCCACTATGATGCAGAACTGCGCGTCGCGCCTGTCGCGCTCAATGACTTTCTGCGCGACCATCTCCATCGAAAAGGGAATCTCTGGAATCAGTATCACGTCCGCGCCGCCAGCCACGCCCGAATGCAGAGCAATCCAGCCGCTATGACGACCCATGACTTCCAGAATCATCACGCGGTCGTGCGATTCAGCCGTCGTGTGAAGACGGTCGAGCGCTTCCGTGGCGATATCCAGCGCGGTCATAAAGCCGAAGGTCAACTCGGTTGCGGCCAGGTCGTTGTCAATGGTTTTGGGAACGCCTACCACCGGAAAGCCGAAGCGGTCGAACTCTGCTGCGATGGTCAAAGTTCCGTCGCCGCCGAGCACAATCAGCCCCTCAATCCCCAGCCGCTCAAGATTATTCATGGCCTCGCGGTAGATGTGCTCCGGCAGGACGGTTCGCCCTTCAGGCGTACGCTCTACGAAGCGGCCACGATTGCGCGCCCCTAAAATTGTGCCGCCTCGCGGCAGAAGCCCGCGCACATCTTTCGCTATCAACTCTCGCGTGTGCGTCTCGTCCAGCAATCCCTCGAAACTGTCTTCAATCCCGACCACGCGCAGCCCGTACTCGCCCACAGCCGTCTTCACCACCGCGCGCAGCACAGCATTCAACCCCGGCGCATCGCCCCCACCTGTCACAACCCCGATTGTCTTCATAAAAAAAGAGTACTGAGTACTAAGTGCTGAGTACTGAGTAAAAGAAATTTATCTCAGTACTCAGCACTCAGTACTTATCACTTTTAGCTCCTCACTCTTGGCGGCTCGTATTGCTCGCCGTATTCTGGATATTCTATGGTCACTATCTGTCCCGGCCTGGTGTTTTGGGTCAGAAGGCCGAGCGCGTCTGTCAAAACTTTGCGCTGCAAGTCGCGCATGCCGGGCCGCCCCAGGCTGTTGCCTATCTTGAAGCCCTTGGGATAGAGGGCGCGAGGCGGGCGCATCTGCGCTGAAACCTCCGGGCTGACTGTGATAAGCACCGTTGGTATGCCTTTCATCTCTATCTCGCGTTGAACCGCTACGACCGTGCGGTGGCAGACGTTCGGTCAGCCGCCCGTCAGTATAACCACGTCTGCGCGCGAGCCACGGTCTATCTCGTTGGCTATCTGCGGCGCTGTCCCCTCGTACATGGCTTTGAGCTGCATGGTGTAGCCCATGTAGCCCACATGCTTGCGCGCCACATCTCTTATAGTGCCGTCCGCCTTCAACTCCCTGAGCACGTCAATCGGAAAGACTACGTTGATGTCCTCATCGGCATCCGTGTGGTCGTAATGATGATGCGTGACCATCAAATCGGAAGAGTCCACGTCGGGCGGAATGATGCGAAAGCCAAGGTCGCCCAATTCGTCCGCTATATTAAAAGGCTCCTGCTCCTTCAGGTGCACGCCTCCGGCTGTCACGAGCGCAACGGTCGCGCGCTTGAGTTCGCCTTCAAAGGGCGTAAAGGGCACGCATTTTCTGGAAATCGTCATCTTGAACACTCCCCTTGCCGGTCGCTAAGGTGTCTCAAGTTTTGTTACACGCTCATCAAGCGATTTAATGTCAACCCGCGTTTCATACAAATCTTTGATGACGAGATCGAACTTTTTATCAAGCTGTCTAGGCTGCGCCTGCACGGCCTCCCAAATAGGCCGCGTTTCCATCAAACCCTTATCTACTTTATCTTCTAAAGCTGTCAGCCGATTGTCCAGGGTATCAAAGCGCGCGTCCATAGCGTCGAAGCGTGCAAATACGCGCTCCTCGAATGAGCGTCCACCCTGCATATCTTTGGTTACATCGTCGCTCATGATTCTATTTCCTATCCGGCAGCAAATGGGCTGAACCGTCGAAAGGGCTTCCTGAAAAGCTTTTCGATTGGTTCAGCCCGCCGCTACTGCTGCTCTCGCAAGGGGGACAGCCTTGAAGCCCCCGTGCTAGCGCCTAACCTGCTACAAGTTGCGAAGCGCCTCGAAGAGGTCTTCGTTGTCGGGTTGATCGGCTATGTTGTGTATGTCTTTATAGGCGATCTTGCCGTCCTTATCTACGATGAAGAGCGCGCGTTCCGAAATGCCGTCGGCTTCTCTATAAGCGCCGTAAGCTTTCGCCACTGCGCCCTTCGGCTCAAAGTCGCTCAACAAATCGTAGGAAAGATTGCCGAGGCTCCTGGCCCAGGCCGCATTGCACGGGACGCTGTCAACAGATATGCCCAAGACCTGGGCATCATAGCCTTCGAAGCGTTCCAGATCTGCTTCGTAGGCCGGCATCTGTGCCGTTCAGACGGGCGTCCACGCCAGAGGATAAAACGCCAGAACCACGTTTTTAGAGCCGCGAAAATCCGAGAGCCGAACCTTCTTGTCTTTTTCAAGATGGCTCTTCAATTCGAAGTCCGGGGCCATGTCTCCGACTTCAGGCATGGATAGTTCTCCTTCTTCAAAAATAAATTTTGCAAAGAACTGTTTCAAGAAATCTTCTGACGTGTAAGCTTACTCTCCGCATAAGCCGTTTTCAAGCTCTTTGCCCGAACGGCACAAAGAGAGAAAGAAAATTACAGGGAATCAGAAAACGCGGCCACGTCGAAGCCAGGGCTTTCATGTTAAATTCATACTCTCTGATTCCATGATGCAGGAAATCATCGTCACAAAACGCGGGGCCGAGCGTGTGCGCGCTCTGGGGCACCTGTGGATTTACAGAAGCGACGTGGCCGATACAAAAGAGGCTGCGGGCGGAGAGGTCGTGAGAGTCTCGGACGAGCGCGGGCGCTTCGTGGGCCAGGCGCTTTTTAGTGACCGCTCGGAAATCTCTCTGCGTCTTCTTTCCATGAGGGACGAGACGATTGACCGCGAGTGGTGGCGCGTGCGTTTGCGCGAGGCCATAGAGCGGCGCGCCTCTCTTCGCTCAAGCACGAACGCTTACCGCCTCATCTATTCCGAAGGCGACCTGCTGCCGTCCCTCATCGTAGACGCTTACGACGACGTGCTGGTCTTGCAGACGCTCTCGCAAGGGACTGAGCAGGCGAAAGAGATGATAGTCGGGCTGCTGGTGGAAGAACTCGCGCCCCGCGCCATCATAGAGCGCAATGACGTGCGCGTGCGCCAGCTTGAAGGCTTGGAGATGCGTGTCGGCACCGTCTACGGCGACGCGCCCGAAGAGCTTGAGATAGTGCAGCACGGCGTGCGCTTTCGTGTTCAGCCCACGGGCGGGCAAAAGACAGGCTCGTTCCTTGACCAGCGCGAGAACCGCCTTGCCGCTCGGCGCTTCGCCTGGGGACACGCGCTCGATTGCTTCACCTTCAACGGAGCTTTCGCACTTCATCTTGCGCCCGCGTGCGAGAGCGTGCTGGGGCTTGATATTTCCGCAGACGCCGTTGTGGCCGCGCGCAGGAATGCCGAGTTGAACAATGCTTCGAACGTCACCTTCGAAGAGGCGAACGTCTTCGACGCGCTGCGCGAGATGGAGACGGAGGGCCGCCGCTTCGGAACAATCGTGCTTGACCCTCCGGCCTTTGCCAAAAATCGTGGAAGCGTGCGCGCGGCCTCTCGCGGCTACAAGGAGATAAACCTGCGCGCCCTGAAGATGCTTGAAAGGGGCGGCGTGCTCGTCACCTGCACTTGCTCGTATCACATGGGCGAAGAGATGTTTCTTGAGATAATCAGAGAGGCTTCGGTGGACGCGCGCCGCCGTCTACAGCTAATCGAAAAGAGAGCGCAGTCGAGCGACCATCCCATACTCTTCGGCGTCCCAGAAACCTACTACCTCAAATGCATCATCGCGCGCGTCATAGACTGAAAGCCGAACTCATTCTCTAGGAGCAGATGGGCTGAGCGATGACGTTAAGCGCGTTGATGATGCGGTTGGCGACTTCGAGGCTCGCTTGAATGAGTATGTAATCGTCCCTGTTTCCGCCGGGATAGCAGGACGGGATGCCTCGTCCGCGACCTATGCCTATGACGGAGATATTGGTTGACTGATTGAGGTAGACCACGCCGGAGGTCTTTGCCTTTCCGGTTACGGGTGAGAAGACAGAGTAATTGATACGCATGTCCTCGTAGTTGGGCCGCGCGGAGCCTGGGATAGTTGTGTTCAAGCCTATGCGGTCGAATTCCAGGAAGATTATGAAACCCTCTTTCGCTGCCTTGGCGCGGTTGATGGCATCTTTGCGGCTGACGCTCTCGCCCTCCATCACGGCCAGCGCCGAAGCGTCTCTCAGCCTTTTCGCTACCCATCTTTGCACGCGCTCGGGCGAAGGGATGGCAAGGTATATGTCCTGCGAGATGTTGTTCAAGAGAAGCAGGGAGATTTGAGGCTGCGTCGGTTGCTTTGCGGGAGCGGCGGGCGAAGGCTCCGGCTGAGACTGCGAGGCCGGAGTCGCGGGCGCTGAAGGGCTGGCTACCTTCGGAGCGCGCCTGCCCGATTGCGCCTCTGCGTGCTGGGCCGCCAGAAACACCAGAAGGGAAGCAACAACCAGAAGCGATGAAATATTCAGCCGCGTTCGTCGCATAAACTCTTCCTCCTTCAGGCTACGGGCCTCAAGCATCTCACAGAAAGGCTAAAGTAAAAAGGTAAAAGTTGAGAAAGAAAGCCGCGCTTCCAAGGCTTTTACCCTTTGCTCTTTTTAGACGAGCCGAGCTTGATTATCCACGCGCGCAATCTGCTGTGATTAAGCAGCAGGCGCAGGTAGCGCGTCTCCTGCGCTCCGGCTTTGGCGCGCAGGATATCAACGAGCGCGCGCTTCTCATCCTCGCTCCATCTTGAAAGGTCAGGGATGAGTGACAGGACGAGCGCCCAATTGCTGAAAGCGCGTTGCTCCTGCGCGTTCCAATCGTCCGTGCTTATACGAAGCGCTCTGGAAACTTTCAGCACGGACGCTTGGCGCATCCTTTGCGCGTCGCCACGGAAGCGCTCGCCCATTCGGCTTTGAACTCTTAACCCTAGATTGCGTATGTGGAAGTTGTCCCAGGCTCGGTCATTCTCGCTGCGCCCGTACTGGTAAAGCACGTGGCCGCTCGCAAGCCTACGCAGGCGGCTTGAGGGTGTGAGGTAGCCGGGCCGCCGCTTGATGCGCGCCTCTTCCGCCGTCATCAGTTTGAAAAGCTCGGCTTCGGTCGGACGAAAGCCCATCTTGCGATAGAACCAGAAAGCACCCGACTCTATCCCTTCCTCGTTGTAATGCCCCAACTGATAAGGGTCAATCGAAAAGGCCGTCACCCCTAGAAGCTGTCTGAAGAGTTTTAGTAGACGCGCGTATATCCAGGCCGACTCGCCGTCGCGGAAAGTGTAAAAGAGATTGAGGCCAACCTCGGAGCGCTCAAAAAGCGAGAGCGCTTCCGCGTAGCCATGCGGCACTCCGTTTTTGACTAGGAGCGCAGCATGGTAGCCCAGAGTAGGCAGGCGATGCTCCGCGCCTACGCCCCACACGAAGAGTTCCACGCCGCGACCCGCTTCGGCACGCACGACGCTTCCCGCATCGCCAAAAGTGAAGCCGTGAAGCTCCCTGTAACGCGCCGCCATCGTCGCACGGCCCAAATCGAGAATCTCCTGCCCGTCCCTGCGATTAAGTTTAGTAACAGGCAGAGGCGGCGCTTCCATCTCTCGCTCAATTGACACTTCGCGGCGGTGTATCAACGCGCCTTCGTGATAAAAAATCTTTCGCCCCGAAAGTTTCATGCGCGTGCGCGAGCGTCGTTCGTTGCGAAATTCCCAGTGCAGCCAGAGCTTCAGAGAATTGAAGAGCGATGCGCGCTCTTTTTCCGACACGTCCAACTGCTCGAAGCGCTCCATGAGCCATGCAAGCTCTCTCTGCCCACGGGGACACGCGCGACTGAGCCATTCCAGAAAGGGAAAGCGCGGCTCAACATAAGCGTTCTCTTCTATGAGCGGCAGGAATTCTGAGGCGACCAATGCGAAGCGCTCGTACTCTTCATAGCCGTCCCAGTCAATAGAGGTTTCTGCGGGGAAGAGACGCGCAATCTCTCGCACCACCTCGTAGCTGAAGAGGGCTGAGAATGAAGTGCCGACTATCCCTGACACGTTCGGCTCAGCGAAGAGAGAGATGTCCGCGCCGGAATCAATAAGCGCGTCCACGCGTTTTTTGAAGGAAGATAAAAGACGCTCTGTGTGCCGCAGGTGCGCTCGGCTCTGCGGGTAAGCGCGCATGAAAAGCAGGCCCTCGTGAAAGCGTATGAGCGTGGCTGCGTCATCAAACTTTTGACGCCCTAGCTCAATCATGACTTTACGCAGACGCGCAAAGTCGCGGCGCTCGCCGCTTGGGCGCTTCAATTCTTCAAGCCTCTCTAAAAGACGTTCGAGCGATTGGGAAGGCACAAAGGTCGCAGTCCGTGTAAACGCTGGTCTGATACGAGCGAACAACTTCTATGCGAAGCGGCGTGGGCGTGTCAACGATAAAGATTCGTCCGGGGCAATTTATTCGTAGAGTGAAGCGGCAGCCGCTTACATTATCGGATAGTAAAGTCCAGCTTGCCCGCTATCCAATATTCAATCGCCTGTCCGTCATTCATAGCGGGGCTGGCTTTCAATCTAAAGGTGGCGCGCGCCGCCTCCTCGGTTAATCCGTGCGACAGGCCCTTGATAATCTTCACCTTTTTTACAGAGCCGTCCGTGCCGAACAGGATATACAGACGCACAGTGCCCTGCACTCGATTCCGCCTTGCTTCTTCCGTGTATCCGGGTATTCCATCTCTGGGATTTAATATCTTTGGGGCCTTGTCTACGGGAACTAATCCATCGGGGACGTTCTCCTTGCCAAGCTGCGGGCCTGTTGCTCCGGCCTTCTTTAATAGCTCCGCTACACGGTCGTGGCCCTTCGCGGTGGCGAATGAAAGCGCGGTCGCACCGTTGTTCGCCTGCGCGTTAAGCTCAGCGCCCTTTCCGAGCAGGAGCTTGACGATTTCCGTCTTGCCGCCGATGGCCGCCCACATCAAGGGCGTCATACCGCGACGGTCTTTCGTGTTCACCTCCGCGCCGCTATTTAGAAGCAACTTGACCTTGGACGCGTCCTGCGTTGCGACGGAATAGTTCAAAGCCGTCCAGCCGTACCTGTCCGCCTCGTTCACATTCGCGCCATGCTCAATCAGAGATTTCATCTCACGGTCTTCGTCATTCTGCACCGCCTGCATCAAAGGCGTGAGACCCGTTTCATCCCTTCTGTTAACGTCCGTTCCCTGAAGAGGAGAAGGAAGAAGCGTGCCGTAGACAAAGCTCTGCCGGGCCGGAGCATGTATGCTCGTTCCTGAGAGAGCTATGAGCAGAAGACTTAAGAGCGAGGATTTCATGTGGCGCGCTTTTGTCAGCTTAGCGTCACGCCGTTGCGTATGCTTTCGGCAAGGCGCTTGGCGTCGGGCAATAGCTCGACTGCGCGAAGCACCTGCGGGTCGCTTTCAAGCAGCACGCGGCTGCCCGCGTCCGTAGAGTAAGCGGCGGTGATAATCTCGTCGCGCAGGCGCAGGCGTGTGAAGTCAAGTTCTTCGTCAACCTGCGCGGGCTGAACTCCCAGCGTGGGGTCTTTACGCAGGAAGTTGCGAAACGCCTCCAGCACTTTGTCCGTGATGGGATAATCGGTCGCGCGCAGCACATGGCCGTATTCCGTCTTCTCTATCCTGTAAGTCTCAAGACCAGGGATTTGCCCTGCGGCCAGTTGTCGCGTGAACTGGAAAGCGGCCTCGGCCACTCGGCTGCGAAGCGGTGTGGCGTTGAGCGGCTTGACCTCAACGTCGGGCGTGATGCCGCCGCCGCCGTAGAAGATGCGCCCGCCCGCAGTCTTCACGGCAGGGCCGGGCGGAGGCGTAGGCACAGGCGTAGGCGTTGGCACAGCATCCGGCGAAGGCTGCGACTTCGGGCTAGCGTTGGCGTTCGCCTCATCACCGTCACCGTGCCGCGTGTAGTAATCGTAGAGCGAGCCGCTAGCGTAAGAGCGTTGAATAGAGCGACCGTAGGGCGTGTAGTACTTCGCCGTCGTCAGCGTCAAGCCTGCGCCGAGCGGCAATTGATAAACGCGCTGCACCAAGGCTTTGCCGAAACTGGTTTCGCCCACCACCAGCCCGCGCCCCTGATCCTGTATGGCACCGGCCACGATTTCAGAGGCCGAAGCGGAGTTGCGATTAATCAGGACGACGAGCGGGAACTCTTCCGGGTCTGTGCCCTTCGAGCGATATTGAATCGGCTGCTCGTACTCGCGCCCGCGCACCGATACCACCACCTGCCCGCGCGGCAGAAACTCGCTCGCCACGTCAATAGCCTGATCCAGCAGCCCGCCCGGATTGTTGCGAAGGTCAAGCACAAGCTGGCGCATGCCCTGCCCTTTGAGCGCTTTGATGGACGCGCCTAGCTCTTCGCCGGTGGTGTGCTGAAAGCCGCGCGTCAAGCCTATGTAGCCGACGCCCGGTCTTATCATGAAAGTGTTGCTGATGGAGGGAAGCGGCACGGCGTCGCGCACGATTGTGAAGTTCAGAGGCTCGCTTGAGCCTGCGCGCTCGACCTTGATTCGCACAGGCTCGCCACGGTCGCCGCGCACGTTCTTTGACACCTGCTCGCTAGACCAGTCGCGCGCATCCTTGCCGTCAACCTCTATAATGCGGTCGCCGTAGCGAAGCCCCGCGCGTTCGGCGGGCGTGCCCTTGACGGCTGACTGGACGTAGACTCCGTCGCGGTGCTGAAGGATGGTCACGCCTATTCCGTAAAAGCGCGAGTCCTGGTCTTCTTTGAGCTTCTTAAATTCGTTGCGGGTAAAATACATCGAGTGCGGGTCAAGAGTCGAGAGCATGCCCTGTATGGAAGCCTGCGTGGCCTTTTCATAGTCAACGTCTCCGGCGTAGTTCTTACCGACAACGTCCATGGCTTCCTGGTAGTCGCCTTCAATCTGCTCTGCGGTCGAAGCGTTGCCTTTCGGCTGAGGGGTGAAGCGGCGCGCGTTTGTTCCGACCGTGCCGCCCACGACCGTTGCTGCTATGAAGATGGCTGCTGCGACTATGAGAAACTGCTTGCTCATGCTATTCTCCGAAACTCCTCACCGGCGCACGCGAGGGCGCGACGCTTAACCCAAATATAACACAGGCCGCAGGTAAAGCCGCAGCGAGCGCGCTAACAGCCCGTCGCCTGAAATAGACTGAGTCCCGTTCCGTTTTATGTTCGGGCTATTTTTTTGACGATGCCTCCTTCGCTCTCAATAATCGTTCCCGCTTTCAATGAGGCGGCGCGTATAGGCGCGACGCTGCACACCATTCTGGATTACCTGGACGCGCACGCCACCGAAGCAGAGCTAATCGTAGTGGACGACGGCTCTACGGATAACACTGCGGCGGTCGCAGAGCAGAGCTTTCAACATCGAAGCCGCGTCAACGCGCGCTGCATACGCTACGAGAAGAATCGCGGCAAAGGCTATGCTGTACGCACCGGCCTGCTGGCCGCGCGAGCGCCCGTGGCCCTCTTCTCCGACGCAGACCTTTCGACGCCTATTACAGAAACTCCAAAGCTGGTAGAGCCTATAGAGCGCGGCCTTCAGGACGTGACCTTCGGCTCGCGCGCCTTAGACCGCAGCCTGATTGGAGTTCACCAGCCCTGGCGGCGAGAGCAGGGAGGGAAAATCTTCAACCTCATAGTGCGGCTGGCTACGGGCATGCCCTACTGGGATACGCAGTGCGGCTTCAAGGCTTTCGGCATGACGGCCTGCCGCCCCATCATAGAGGCCGCGCGCATAGACCGCTTCGGCTTCGACGTTGAGCTTCTATACGTGGCCGAACTGGCTGGGCTGAGGCTTCAGGAGATTCCCGTGCGCTGGGATCACAACGAGGGAAGCAAGATAAGCGTCATGCGCGACAGC
Organism: Pyrinomonadaceae bacterium; assembly: GCA_014534425.1. Taxonomy (GTDB): domain Bacteria; phylum Acidobacteriota; class Blastocatellia; order Pyrinomonadales; family Pyrinomonadaceae; genus JACVRN01. The sequence goes on along the minus strand of JACVRN010000001.1, from coordinate 1,755 downwards.
CTTCGCATGTTCAACGAAGTGCGCGACATACGCCGCGCCGCGCACAAAGGGCTTTACAAGGAAGCCATCAAGCGCGCACAGCAAGCACTCCAGGCTTCTAAAGAAGAGCAGAAAGAACGCGCTTCCGTTCTGACTTAGAAGAAAAAGGATTTAGATTATGACGGCGCGTTTGAACGTCAACATAGACCATGTGGCGACCGTTCGACAGGCGCGGCGTGCGCCGGAGCCGAGCGTGATTGCGGCTGCCATCATGTGCGAGCAGGCAGGGGCCGACGGCATCACCATACATCTACGCGGCGACCGCAGGCACATACAGGACGAAGACCTGTATCAGCTTCGCCGCACGGTCACAACTTATCTGAACGTAGAGATGGCTGCCACGGAAGAGATGATGAAAATCGCGCTCGACGCGAGGCCGGACGCCATCACGCTGGTAGCCGAAAATCCAAACGAGGTGACGACCGAAGGCGGCATGGACGTGCGCGGGAATCTCTCGCTGGTGCGTGCTGCCGTGAGCCGCCTGCGCGAAGCCAGCATCACTGCGAGCCTCTTCATAGACCCGGAGCCTCATCAGATAGAGGCCGCGCACGAAGTCTCTGCACAGCAGGTAGAGCTTTGCACCTCTGAGTACTCGGACGCCACGCTCGGCGCTCGCTCTTTTCACACGGAAGGCGCGCTCAGAGCTTCGCAGGAACTTCGTCGCCTAAGAGAAGCCGCCACGCTCGCCACTCAGTACGGCCTGAGAGTCGCAGCCGGCCACGGCCTCACGATCAGAAACGTCTCAGCCGTCTCCGCCATAGAAGAGATTACGGAATTCAACATAGGCCACCACATCATCTCGCGCGCGGTTTTTGTAGGACTGGACGGGGCCGTCCACGAGATGCTCGGAGCCATCCGGGCGGGCAGCAAGTAATTAACAGGGATGGACAGGATTATCAGGATAAAGAAGAAATTCTTTCTCTCTTTATCCTGATAATCCTGTCCATCCCTGTTTAATTCTCTCTTTACATAAAACACCGGGGCCAACAAGAGAAGAAACGGCTCCCGATCCGTCTCTTCCTCATCAGCCCCGGCTCTTTTCGGCCAGTCAAAGCCGCCGACCGAAACCTTAAAACTCTGTCCGTCAGCTTGCCAGCACGCCCTGCTCAGGCTTAGGGCGCGCGATGCCCATGTGTCTGTAGGCTGCGCGTGTGACAACGCGGCCTCTGGGTGTGCGATTCAGGAAGCCAATCTGAATCAGATATGGCTCTATTATCTCTTCGATTGACTCGCGCTCTTCGCTTAGAGATGCGGAGATTGTGCCTACGCCGACCGGGCCGCCGTCGAACTTCTCTATGATGGTGCTCAAAAGCTTGCGGTCAATCTCGTCCAGCCCGTAACGGTCAACCTCCATCTCGTCGAGCGCGCGTCGCGCAACCGCCTGCGTGATGCGACCGTCGCTTAAAACCTCCGCGTAATCTCGCACGCGCCTCAGGAGGCGATTGGCTATGCGCGGTGTGCCGCGTGCGCGTCGCGCAATCTCGCTTGCGCCGGTCGCTTCGATTTCCACATTCAGAATCTCTGCCGAGCGGTGAACTATAATCTCCAACTCCTGCTGCGTGTAGAAATCCAGGTGATGAACTATGCCGAAGCGCCCGCGCAGGGGAGCGGTGATAAGACCGGCTCGAGTCGTCGCACCGACTAAAGTGAATTTCGGCAACTCCAATTTAATAGAGCGAGCGGCTGTTCCCTGTCCTATCATGATGTCCAGGTGAT